>JAIPBS010000012.1 GCA_021738625.1 Bacteroidales bacterium | reverse complement strand
CGTTTTTACGTCTTGAGTGTGTAACACTCCGACGCTGCAAGCGCAGACTTTGTTGCTTTTTCAAGTTCTTCCCTTCTATGCGCATCCCAATGAAATTTTTAATCAAATCCATTTTTCAGCATGATTGCTGAATAACGTATATATATCTGTACCTGTTACATTTATTTCCCTATTATAATACTCTTTCTGTCGGCCCAGTACCTTTTCATAAAAAAACTTAATGGCATTGATCCGTTGGTTTTGCTGGCTGGAAGATATATTCTTTCTTTTAATCAAGTCCAATATATAATGATTGATTTCATCTGTACTAATGTCTTCAAGCTTTTTGTTTTTAAATGCTCTCACATAATCCTGAAAATAATTGATGTAGGTTGCAATCGTACTTTTACTGTATCTTTTCTGTTCCAGCAAATTCCTATAAGCTTCAGGTATAATAACAGGGCTTTTGAGTTGTTTGGGTCTTGCCGCTGGGATAGCTTTGATAGGATTTGAGTTGGTCTTTATTTCTGAATAATCCACCCATGCAAAACCTTTAAACTGCTGAAAAAGTTGATTGAGGTTAAATTCTGTTTCCGGAATATACCAGACTTTTCTGCTCCGGCTCCAGCAAGCGCCTTTTATTAAACGAACTTTTTCTATGAGCTCCCTGTCATAAGCGAATTCCAGAAACACCACGGGCTGCTTGTTATGGGTTCCCTTGCTGAGCTTTATTTGCTTTTTACTTGTCACTGATAGTGGCGTCAGGCTTTATTCTCCGGGCACGGCGCCGCCCCCTCAGTCCCGCTACAATTCGGATTTTTATCATCGGGGCCGGTCTGGTTGAATAAAAGTTTCGTACAGCTACCAAATATATAAAATATTTGTTCGATTGTTCGATTGTTCGATTGTTCGATTGTTCGATTGTTAAATTCAGTGGTCACTTGGTAGTCACTCGGTCGGTAGTCATTCGGTGGTCACTCGGTGGTCATTCGGTGGTCATTCAGTGGTCATTCGGTTGTCATTCGGTTGTCATTCGGTTGTCATTCATGGTCATTCATAGTCATTCGGTCGTCATTCATGGTCATTCATAGTCATTCGGTCGTCATTCATGGTCATTCATAGTCATTCGGTCGTCATTCATGGTCATTCATAGTCATTCGGTCGTCATTCATGGTCATTCATAGTCATTCGGTCGTCATTCATAGTCATTCGGTGATTATTCGGTGGTTATTCAATAGAAATTCGGTGGTTATCTATGCTCCGGGGCATCCAGCTGAGGCATCCGCAAGATTAGCAGCCCCTTATACCCTTATAACCCTATACCCATATACCCGGCATCCGGCATCCATTATCCAGTCCCGATACGCTACGCTACCGGGATCTCCGCTTCGCTCCGACATCCAGCTTCCAGCATCCAGCTTCCAGTCGAAAATCGTTCAATCGTTACATCGCTCAATCTTATGTGTTCTTATGTGGCTTATGTGGTTCAAGAAAATCAGTTGTCATTCGATGGTCATTCGATGGGTATTCAATAGAAATTCGTTGGTTATTTAAGCTCCCGGGGCATCCGCAAGATTAGCAGCCCCTTATACCCTTATAACCCTATACCCATATACCCGGCATCCGGCATCCATTATCCAGTCCCGATACGCTACGCTATCGGGATCTCCGCTTCGCTCCGACATCCAAGCATCCGGCATCTCAACTTTTCCATTTAACTTTGTATGATTATAAACCGAATGAGATTACAGACCATGAAAGAACAGGATCCGGGATTTAAAAAATTGCAGGCTGAACATCGTGAGCGGCTCAAGGAGCTGGCCACCATCAATAAAACCACCAACATTTTAAAGGAAGGCAAATCCATCGAAGAAAGCCTGCAACAAATTGCCCTGATCCTGCCCAAGGGCTGGCAGTTTCCCGAGCATACCGTGGCCCGTATTTTTTATAACGGCAAGGAGTTCAGCTCGCCGGGTTTTGTGCAAACTTCCTGGAACCAAAAGCAAAGCTTCGAGACCGTGGAAGACAAAAAGGGCTTTGTGGAGGTTTGTTACACCCGCAAGTTCCAGGAAGAGGATGAAGGCCCTTTTCTGAACGAGGAACGCGATCTGATCGAAAACCTCACCAACCTGATCTCGGCCTTTATCAGCAGGGTTAGTGCACAAAAGTTCATACAAAGAGACCGCTATGCCGAAGAAAAGATCACCGACAAAAAACAGCTTTATAAGGAATCGCCTATTGCCAGCCGCAAGCTGCTGCAGCAGTTTCTCAACAAAAACAACTTCGACAGGGATATTTATCACGACCTGATGACTTTTAAGGTGAAGGAGATCCTGCTGGTTGCCAATCTTTATGATGCCTACAGCATTGAAAAAGAAGGCCGCTTTTCGGAGCATGTGCTGGGCGAATACCATCAGCTGAACCTCACCTCCGTGCCTCGTATCACCGGGGTTTCTTCACCCGAAGAAGCTTTTGAGCAGCTCGAAAACAAGCATTTCGACCTGATCATCATCATGCTGGGCGCCGATAAGAAAACCCCCCTCGAGCTCAGCGCCAACATCAAAAATGAATATCCCTACATTCCGATCTTCCTGCTTCTGAATAACAACCGCGATATCGAATATTACGAAAGAAACAAGAAAACCGCCAAAGGTATCGACAGGATATTCGTCTGGAACGGCGACAGCCGTATATTCTTCTCCATGATCAAACTGGTGGAGGACAAGATCAACCTGGAGAACGACACCCAGATCGGGCTGGTGCGCGTGATCCTGCTGGTGGAAGACTCACCCAAGTACTATTCGCGATATCTGCCCATGCTTTATAAAATCGTGATGGAGCAAACCAAGCGCATCATCGAGGACGTGAGCACCGACGAACTTTACAAGGTGCTCAGGATGCGCGCCCGCCCCAAGATCATCCTGGCTTCCACCTATGAAGAAGCCATGGAGATCATCGATTATTATAAAGATTATTTATTGTGCCTGATCACCGATGTGGAGTATGAACGTAAAGGCAACTCCGACAGCCGGGCGGGCTTCGAGCTGGTAAAATATGCAAGAAATGAGATCAAGGGGCTGCCTACCATCATACAGTCATCAAACACCGACAATGTGGAAAAAGCCCATGAGTTGCAATCCACATTCATCGACAAAAACTCGGAAAGCCTGCTGCAGGATTTCCAGAGCTTTATCACTTACTACCTGGGCTTCGGAAATTTTGTTTACCGCGACAAATTCGGCAGGCAGATCGGGGTGGCCCGCTCCCTGAAAGAATTTGAGAAGCAACTGCAAACCATACCGGATGAATCCCTGATCTATCATGCCCGCAAAGACCATTTCAGCATGTGGCTGATGGCCCGCGGCGAGATACAGGCCGCCAAGATCCTGAACCCATATAAGATCACCGATTTTGAAAGCCCCAAAAAGCTTCGCGAAGTATTGATCGACGTGATCCAGAAATTCAGAAATGAACAAAACAAGGGGAAGATCATTCCTTTTGAAGAGTCGGCCATTACCGATGAAAGCAATGTGGTGAGCCTTTCGGGAGGGAGCATGGGCGGCAAGGGCCGCGGACTGGCTTTCATCAACACCCTGATCTACAATTATGATTTTTCGCAGCATGTGACCAATATCAACATCAAAGCCCCCAAAACATCCGTGATCGGCACCGATGAGTTTGAGTATTTCATGATCAGGAACAAATTGCAGGATAAGGTATTAAAAACCGAGAATTATGAAAAGATCAAAAAGCTTTTCATGGATGGAAAACTAACCGATACCCTGACGAAACGACTGAAAATATTGCTGCGCAAAATCAAAAAGCCGCTGGCGGTTCGCTCTTCCGGTTTATTTGAGGATTCATTGATGCAGCCTTTTGCAGGTATTTTCGAAACCTACATTCTTCCCAACAATCATCCCGATCTGAACGTCAGGCTGCAACATTTGACGAACGCCATAAAGCTGGTTTTTGCATCCACCTTTTCAGATACCGCCCGCGGATATATTCAGGCCATCAATTACAGAATTGAAGAAGAAAAAATGGCGGTGATCATTCAGGAAGTGGTGGGCAATCAGTATGAAGATTTCTTTTATCCGCATATAAGCGGGGTAGCGCAATCCTTTAATTATTATCCTTTCGCACATATGAAACCCGAGGAAGGCTTCGCTGTTGCGGCACTCGGACTGGGAAAATACGTGGTGGACGGCGACAAGGCCTACCGTTTTTCCCCCAAATACCCCGATCTTGAAATCAACACTCCCAAAGACCAGTTCAGGAATTCGCAGCTTAAATTCTTTGCCGTTGATCTGAAAAAGAAAAACCTCAACCTGCTGGAAGGCGATACCGCCGGACTGCGACTGCTGGATATCGACACCGCCGAGATGCATGGTACCCTTAAGCATTGCGCGTCGGTGTATGATCCGGATAACAACACCATTTACCCGGGATTGAGCAAAAGCGGACCGCGCATTGTGAACTTTGCAAATATTTTGAAATACAACTATATACCACTTGCGAAAACCATCGAGGCGGTGCTGGATGTAGTGAAAGAAGCCATCGGTTCGGCAGTGGAGATCGAATTTGCCGTTGATCTGAACAAAGACAAATACAACCGCGCCTCTTTTTACCTGCTGCAGATCAAACCCCTGATCGGCAGCGAGCAGGATTACAACATCGACATGGAAAAGATCAACCGGGACGCCATCGTGCTTTACACGGAGAAAGGCATGGGCAACGGGCAGATCAGGGATTTGCAGGATGTGATCTACTTTAAACGCGAGGCCTTCGACAAAAGCAAAACCGAAACCATGGCCCGGGAAATCGATATGCTGAACAAGCGTATGATCAAACAGGACAGGAAATACGTTTTGATCGGTCCGGGCCGCTGGGGCACACGCGACCGCTGGATCGGCATCCCGGTGAAATGGCCACAGATCTCTGCTGCCAGGATCATCGTGGAAACCGATTTTGAGGATTACCCGCTGGATGCTTCTTCCGGTTCCCACTTCTTCCATAATGTAACTTCTATGAACGTGGGATATTTTACAGTGCAAACCTCAGTTTCCAATGCCTACATCAAATACGATGTACTGGACAAACAACCCCTGGTTGAGGAAACAGAGTATTTCAGGCATATTCGTTTTGAAGAACCCTTTAAAATTTTGATGGATGGAAAGAAACGTATCTCAATGATCGTTAACAACCACGAAAACAATGGCAACGAAAAGTCTTAAAGCACTAAAGGTTTGTTCCCATATGAATGACCATTTAAATTTTGAACCACATTAGGCACATAAGAACACATGAGAATGCGTAATTTAACGATGATGCGATATTCGAAGTGGATACTGGATGCTTCTAGATGCTGGAAGCTAGATGCTGGAAAGCCCACCGAATGACCACCGAATGACCACCGAATGACCACCGAATGACTATTGAATGACTATTGAATGACTATTGAATGACCACTGAATGACCAATGCAAAGCATTTTTCTGTTAGATTCAGTTATACCGATGGAAGCATAAGGTCAATCGGTGCAAACCTGTCCCGAATCGGTATAATTTATAAGCACTTTAAATAGCGGCTTAATGCTTAATTTAACCGCTTCATTCCTCGCAATATATAAACTCATTGTGAATTGGTTAACAATGATTTGACCCACGCTCAAAGGCGGGTTCCATCAAAGCCTTTGGATTTTTTTTTATACTTGTATGCACAAAGAATTATCAGTTCCATTGAATTAATAATTAAAGCGGTAAACAATGTACGATTTAATGTCATTAAAGTTGAAGTGTCCGGTTTGCGGAGAATCGCTGATGGATCACGACCGGTTGGTGGACAATGAGCCAAGCATCAGGTTGAATATTAAAATTGCCGACAAAAAAGGCTCCATCAACCTGAGCTCAATTTATGGAAGCTACAATTACGTAACCAATATCAGCATACACAAGGATGAAGTAGCTGAGTTTAGCTGCCCCAAATGTAGTGCCTTGCTGAATACGGAAACCGAATGCCTTTCCTGCGGCTCGGAAATGGTTCCCCTGTATCTCGACATGGGCGGTAAAGTTAGTTTTTGCAGCCGCAGCGGATGTAAGAACCACAAGGTTGAGTTTGAAGATTTGTCCATCGCCCTGAATAAGCTTTATCAGGAATACGGATACAGCGGCAAGGGCGGCTTGAAAGTTAAATCGAAGAAAAAAGAAAAAGCAGTTGAGAAAGTAGCCACTCCAGAAGAAGAGCGAACGGAAGTATTGGAAACGGGTACCTTTTTACAGGCTTACTGCCCGCATTGCAAAAAAAGCATGATCGAAAACGATATGTTGAAGCTTAAAATCCGCAATGGGGAAACTGGTTATTTGTTGCTGAGTCCATATCTGAATGTTTTTACATCCAAATCAACAATTTATCTTCCCGAAGACAAAACGGTGTCGGATGTGATGTGCATTCACTGTGGCAAAAGTCTGATCGCAAAAGATGAAGCCTGTGAACTCTGCGGATCACCCACAGCAAGAATCGAGGTGGGGGCACGCACCAAATTGCTGAGTTTTCATTTATGCACCAAAAAGGGTTGCAAATGGCATGGGCTGAGCAAAGAAGACCTGTATGACATCAGGCTGGAAGACAGTCTGGAATGGTAGCTATTTGACATTGTTTTACCAATAAAAACCAATCTCTATCTTATGTTTCAAATTGTTAGAAAACAGGAAATGGCCAGGGGCACGATCATCCGCTTTGACATCAGCGCGCCCAAGATCGCCAAAAAAGTCAAGGCAGGCCAGTTTGTGATCATTCGGGTGAATGAAACCGGGGAACGCATTCCGCTCACAGTAGCCGATAAAGATTCTTTTGCAGGTACCATCACCCTGATCTTCCAGGTGGTTGGTAAAACTACCGCCCTGATGCGATCCCTCAACGAAGGGGATATGATCAGGGATGTAGTCGGGCCGCTCGGAAAAACAGCTGAAACAGAAAAGATCGGCACGGTGATCATGGTGGGAGGCGGAACAGGTGTAGCCATCCTGCACCATGTTGCCAAGGCTTTTAAAGAAGCCGGCAATTACGTGATTGGGATCATCGGTGCGCAGAACAAAGAGATGCTCATTCTCGAAAATGAAATGAACCATATCTGTGATGAACTTGTGGTTACTACCGATGACGGAAGCTACGGAAAACAGGGGTTTGTGACCGATCCCTTGAAAAAATATTTGGAAGAGCGTTACGACATCAAGCTGGTGTACGCCATTGGCCCCATCATTATGATGAAAAACGTGGTAAAGCTTACCAAACTATTTGATGTTAAAACCATGGTCAGTCTGAATCCCATTATGATCGACGGAACCGGCATGTGCGGCGGATGCCGGGTGAAGGTGAACAATAAAACCCAGTTTTGTTGCGTGGATGGCCCCGATTTCGATGGCTTCGAGGTGGATTTCGATGAGCTGATCAACAGAAATATGCTTTACATAAAAGAAGAAAAAGATTCATTGTTGTTTTCAATCCGATAAAATTTGTTTGTTATGCTGGATCATGATGTTAAATATCTAAAATTTAAAACCTATCTCAACACATACTGCCCTCACTGCCATAACAGTTTTAATGTTGAAAAGAAAGAAGAAAAAAGCATCGACTTTAAAGCCAAATATAAAGGGGAGGAAATCGACCTGCGGCTCAGTCCCTACCTTGATGTATTTGAAGTAGAAACTTCCAAAAGCATTGATAAAGGCGATAGCGTGGACGATCTGATTTGTCCGAAATGCCACAAAAGCCTGATCAATAAAAACCTGAATTGCGGCGAATGTGGTTCGGAAGTTGGTGAAGTGTTGATCTCGGCTGCCTCCCGACTCATCCCCTTCTTCATTTGTACGCGCTATGGATGTGAATGGCACGGGCTGACCAAGCGAGATGAGCGTCATATCAAACTGAAGATCCCACGGCAGGAAATGCCCGAACAGGACCAGAAACTCAGGGTGCACAATTATCAGGAAGTGCCTTATGGTTATACAACTGAGCTGGCTTTGCTTGAAGCCGGTCGATGTCTGCAGTGCAAAAACCCGCAATGTGTTGAAGGATGCCCTGTAAATATTGATATCCCTGCCTTCATTGCCCTGATCGCTGAAGAGAGATTTGATGACGCAGCCAAAAAGATCAAAGAAAGGAATGTTTTACCCGCCATATGTGGAAGGGTTTGCCCGCAGGAAAGCCAGTGTGAATCCAAATGTATCCTGGGACATAAAGACGACCCGGTGGCCATTGGAAGACTGGAAAGATATGTTGCCGATTACGAACGGAAAATGGAACTGGTTGAGGCCCCTGTGATCACCAAAGATACCGGAAAAAAAATTGCTGTCGTCGGATCAGGTCCAGCAGGGCTGACCGTGGCTTCCGATATGCGGCAGCTTGGCTATGGGGTTACCGTTTTTGAAGCCCTGCATGAAACAGGAGGAGTGCTTACCTATGGTATTCCCGAATTCCGACTGCCCAAATCGATCGTGCAATTCGAGATCAATTATTTAAAGGAAATGGGATGCCGCATCGAGATGAACCATGTGATCGGCAATGTGCTGACCATAGATGAGCTGCTTGAGCATTTCGATTCGGTCTTCATAGGCGTTGGCGCCGGTCTGCCCACCTTTATGGGCCTGGAAGGGGAAAGCCTGGGCAACCTGTTCAGTGCCAATGAATATCTTACCCGGATGAACCTGATGAAAGCCTATAAGTTTCCCGAATACGACACCCCCATGCCCAAAGCCAATAATGTTGTGGTAGTGGGCGGAGGCAATGTGGCCATGGACTGCGCCCGTACCGCTCTTCGCACCGGATCGGATGTAACCATTGTTTACCGCAGATCAAGGCACGAGCTTCCCGCCAGAGAAGAAGAAGTGCATCATGCAGAAGAAGAAGGCATCAAGTTTAAGCTGCTGACAAACCCGGTGCGATACATTGGAACGGACCACAACAAAGTGAAAGGTGTGGAATGCATCAAAATGCAATTGGGCGAACCCGACGACTCCGGCAGAAGAAGACCGGTGCCCATCGAAGGCAGCAACTTCACCGTCGATTGTGATATGGCCATTGTGGCCATCGGTACCGGTCCCAATCCTATTTTGTTCTCTTCTACACCGGACTTGAAGCGAAACAAATGGGGCTATATCGAAGTCAACCCCCAAACCATGGAAACATCCAAAGACAAGGTGTATGCCGGTGGCGATATCGTAACCGGATCGGCAACTGTGATCGAAGCCATGGGAGCCGGCAGGATAGCCGCCAATGCCATGCATAAAAAACTAAGCGGAAAGCCCAAAAAGCCAAAAAAAGAACCGAAAAAGGCAGTGAAGGTGAAATAGCAACTACGTCTTTCGCACAAACCAATCCTCCCAAAACTTTGGGATGGTCCGGAATATCGTTTTCATCGAATCATTAAAAGCCTGCAGCCGCATTTGATTGTCCAGCAGCAATACACAACTATTGATGTTGTTCATAACGATATTAAGAAAGTCGGAGGAGCCTTTTAGATAGGCAAAACTGGTGTTTTCGGAGGAAATTTGGTTATCCATAAACTGGCATTTTTATGGTTGATAGTGATGTAAATATATAAAAGATAACACAACTGTCCGGTTAAACGCAACGGGATTCCGAGCGAAGCGAGGAATCTCCCCAAATTTCCCCGGACAGTAGTGAAAAGATAAATATACTTGACCTTACAAAAAATGCAAAACATTTTTCCGTTAGATTCAGCTATACCGATTGGAGCATGAGGTCAATCATTGCAAACCTTTTTCGATTCGGTATATCATTGGTTTCTATGTTGGTTGTCTGTGTTAATTAATTCACAACATACTGTTTAATAACACCTTAAAGTGTTGATTTTACTCTATTTAGACCTCATATAAATTGCAAATTTAAAAGACCGGACGAGAAACATTTTATAATTTTACCGGCCTAAAAGTTAAGAGGATAAAGCCATGCGTATAGCGAGAATAAGCACAAAAACACCGGAGCAGGAAGCATCGAATACCGATCTGGATTTACTGAATCCGTTAATTGAAAAATACAAGGACAAAAAAGGTAAGCTTATCCCTTTGTTGCAGGGCACCCAGGATATTTTCGGGTACATCCCGCGCGAAGCCTTTTTGAAAATTTCAGAGGAAACCGGACTGGATTTAAGCGACATGTATGGCGTGGCCACGTTTTATGCACAGTTCCGCCTCAACCCGGTTGGGAAGCACATTGTGAAAGTTTGCCATGGAACAGCCTGCCATGTACAAAACGCCAACGAGGTAACCGAATCCCTGCAGGACGCCCTGAAGATCAAAGACGGGGAAACCACAGAGGACGGCTTGTTCACCCTCGAGTCGGTGGCATGCCTGGGCTGTTGCTCCCTGGCCCCCGTGATGATGATCGGAGATGAAACCTACGGCAAACTCGACGGAAAGCAGGCGGTGAAGATTGTGAAGAATATCAAGATAAAGGAAAGCAATTAGTTCAATATTTAAACATTGAACATTGAACATTGAACCTTGAACTTTGAACAAAATATGGAAACAAAAGTGATCGTCGGATTGGGCAGCTGCGGAATAGCGGCAGGCGCAGGTAAAGTTTATGAGAAGATCAAATCGCTGAAGCAAGCCGAGCATCTGGATTTCGATTTAAAAAAGACTTCCTGTGTTGGCATGTGTTACCGCGAGCCACTGGTGGAGATAATCGATGAAAGCGGCTCATACCTTTATGGCGACGTGGACGAGGAGCGTGCCATCGATATCCTCGACAAGCACATTAACCAACACAATCCTGTTAAGGAATATGTTGTAAAAACCGATCTTTTCAAAACCGAAGATGACGAATACAACGATTCACAGGTGAGGATCGCACTGCGCAACTGCGGTTTTATGGATCCGGAAAAGATAGAAGAATATGAAGCCAGACAGGGCTATCGAGCCATTCGTAAGATCGCGGGCCAGGGTATGCCCCGCCTGGATGTGATCCAGACGGTTTTAAGCTCAGGTCTGCGCGGAAGAGGAGGTGGTGGATTCCCCACCGGACTGAAATGGAAATTCGCCAACAACAATAAATCCGACGAAAAATACATCATCTGCAATGCCGATGAAGGCGACCCGGGTGCCTTCATGGACCGCTCGGTGCTGGAAGGCGACCCCCACAGCGTGCTGGAAGGCATGATCATCGGGGCTTATGCCATCGAAGCCACCGGCGGAGTGATCTACTGTCGCGCCGAGTACCCACTGGCCATCAAACGTCTGAATATCGCCATCGAACAGGCGCGCGCCAAAGGATACCTGGGAAAGAACATCCTGGGCATTGACGGTTTCAATTTCGATATTTACATCAAGGAAGGCGCCGGCGCTTTCGTTTGCGGCGAGGAAACAGCGCTCATCGCCTCTGTGGAAGGAGAAAGAGGCATGCCACGTAAACGCCCTCCCTTCCCGGCCTCACAGGGCCTGTGGAAAAAGCCTACCAACATCAACAACGTGGAAACTTTTGCCAACATTCCATGGATCGTGCTCAACGAAGCGGATGAATATAAAAAGTACGGTACCGAGAAAAGCAAAGGAACCAAGGTATTTGCCCTAGCAGGAAAGATCAGAAGATCGGGCCTGGTGGAAGTGCCCATGGGGATGAGCATACGCGATGTGATCTTTAAGATGGGAGGGGGCATACAAAACGATAAGAAATTCAAGGCCGTGCAGATGGGGGGGCCCTCGGGCGGTTGTATCCCCGAATACCTGGCCGATACCCTGGTGGACTACGACAGCGTGAACGCCACCGGTGCCATCATGGGTTCCGGAGGTATGGTGGTGATGGATGAAACCACCTGTATGATCGACGTGGCCAAATTCTTCCTGGATTTTACCCAGAAAGAATCCTGTGGTAAATGTACCTTCTGCAGAGTGGGCACAAAAAGGATGCTGGAAATACTCGACCGCATCACAAACGGCCAGGGAAAAG
The DNA here is from genome assembly GCA_021738625.1 of Bacteroidales bacterium. Lineage (GTDB taxonomy): Bacteria > Bacteroidota > Bacteroidia > Bacteroidales > JAIOZK01 > JAIOZK01. The sequence goes on along the minus strand of JAIPBS010000012.1, from coordinate 77,234 downwards.
AAGGCGACATCGAATTGCTGGAAGAGCTGTCCTATCAGATCAAAGACAATTCCCTCTGTGGCCTGGGACAAACCGCTCCCAACCCGGTGCTGACAACCATCAAGTATTTCAGGGATGAATACGAAGCGCACATACGCGACAAGAAATGCCCTGCCCTGGTTTGCAAAAAACTGCTTACCTACGAGGTGGATCCTGAAAAATGCACGGGCTGCACGGTTTGCGCCAAAAATTGCCCGACCGACTGTATCGACGGCGAGCGCAAAGAAGTGCATTTCATCCGACAGGAAGACTGTATCAAATGCGGCACCTGTTACAGCAAATGTAAATTCGACGCCATAAAACTTTCGTAATTGATTTTTTAACAAAAGGAATAGCTGAAATGAGCGAAAGACTTAATGTTATACTGAACGGAAAGATCACCCAGGCCTATCGTGGAGAAACCATACTCGATCTGTGCCGGAGAAACGATATAGAAGTCCCCACACTTTGTCACGACGACAGGTTGGATCCCTACACCTCCTGTTTTGTATGCGTGGTGGAAGTGGAAGGTATGAAGGGACTGCAACCCTCCTGCTCCACCAAAGTGATGGAGGGGATGAAGATCGAAACCGAAAACGACCGTGTGCTAAAATCCAGGAAAACGGCTCTCGACCTTCTGGTGAGCAATCATTATGCGGATTGCCTCGGACCCTGTAAGCAAACCTGTCCGGCCGGTGTTGATGTACAGGGCTACATTTCTTTGATCGACAAAGGACGTTATCACGACGCCGTAGCCCTGATCAAGGAAACCAACCCTTTCCCGGCTGTTTGCGGTCGCGTTTGCGTACGCCCATGCGAAGCGGCCTGCCGCAGGAACCTGCTCGAAGAAGGTACGCCCGTCGGGATCGATTATCTAAAGCGGTTTGCCTCAGATTACGACCTGGAATCCAAAGATAAATTTGTTCCCGATGTTAAATCATCCACCGGTAAAAAAGTAGCCGTTATCGGCGGCGGACCCGGCGGTATGTCGGCAGCATTCTTCCTTCAAAAGGAAGGCCACCAGGTGGATGTATTGGAAGCCAACCCCTATGCCGGCGGATGGTTGAGGTACGGCATCCCCGAATACAGGCTGCCCAACGATATATTGCAGAAAGAGATCGACAACATCACCCAACTGGGCGTTAAGATCAATTACAAAACAAAATTCGGTAAGGATATTTCCTTCAAGGACCTGGATGAAAAATACGATGCCACTATCCTGGCCATCGGTTCTCAGAAAGGTACCCTGATCGGTTGCGAAGGGGATGACGCTGAAAACGTTTTTTCGGGCATCGAATTTTTAAGGGAAATGGAACTGACCGGAGAGAAGTTCGACTTTTCCGGCAGTAAGGTTGCCGTGGTGGGAGGTGGTAATACGGCCATGGACTGCTGCCGCACCTCCATGCGCTGCGGAGCCGATAAGGTTTATGTGATCTACAGGCGTACCGAAAACGAAATGCCCGCCAACCCCATCGAGATACACGAATCCAAGCTGGAAGGCATAGAATACCTGCTGCTTACCAATCCCACAAAAATCAACAAAGACAAAAACGGCAAGGTGAAATCGGTGACCTGCATCAAAATGGAGCTGGGCGAGCCGGATGCTTCGGGCAGGAGAAGACCTATACCCATCGAAGGTTCGGAGTTTGAGCTGGATGTGGATTATGTGCTGGCTGCCATCGGTCAGAAAACCACGGTGGATTTCCTGGAAGATGTGAACCGAAACACCCGCAAAGGCGAGCTGAAACTGAACCGCTGGGGCGATATCGACGCCAAAGCCGGCACACTCCAAACCAGCGTGGAAAACATCTTTGCATGCGGCGACGGCGTGACCGGACCCGCCACCCTGATTGAAGCCATCGGCCAGGCACGCGTGGCGGCAAGAAGCTGCGATCTTTACCTGAGAGGCAAAAAGATCACCCCCTTCCCCGAACCTTTCATCAGCAAAAAAGACAATTTCAAGGAACAGTTGCCTGAGGATTATGTCGGTCATTTCAACAAACAGGCTAGGGAAGAAATGCCCACGCTCGATCCGAAAAAGCGTAAAAACTTTAAAGAAGTGGAGCTGGGCTATAAAGACGCAGAAGTAGCCAGTCATGAGGTGCAGCGCTGTCTCGAATGCGGATGCGTTGAGTTTTTCTCATGCGATCTGCAGAAATTCTCCACCGAATACCGGGCCGAGCAAACCAAGCTGGAAGGAGAATACAAGGAATATGAGATCGATTTCAGGCATCCTTATGTGGAGATCGACAACAACAAATGTATTTTGTGTGGACGTTGCGTGCGTATCTGTAAAGAAGTGGTTGGCGCCAATGCCCTCGGACTGGTCAACCGCGGATACGACACTTTTGTGGCTCCCAGTATGGGCGAGAAACTGCAGGATACCTATTGCGAGTCGTGTGGTTTGTGTATCTCCACCTGTCCCACAGGAGCCATTACCGAGAACGTTTGGTTCAAACCCGGACCGGTTAAAACCGTGGCGGAAACCACCATCTGTAACTATTGCTCCATCGGTTGCGAGATCGACTTGAACCATCACAACGGTTTTGTGTCGCGGGTGACCGGCAGCAAAGGAAAGGTGAACAAGGAAGGCAACCTGTGCCGCTATCCCAAATTCGGATACAAATACCTGAACGACAACAGCAGAATCACAAAACCCTGGCTGAAGGAAGGCGGCAAGTTCAAAGAGATCTCATTTAAAAAGGCATTTGAGCTGATTGCTGAAAAAATCAAGGCAGTGAAACCCGACGAAAACGCATTCTTTGCAGGGTCACGCATGACCAACGAAGAGCTTTACAACATTCAGAAACTGGCCCGCGCCGGAGCCGGAACCAACAATGTATCCAGCTTTCATTACCTCAACAGGGGCAAAGGTTATGTAAACAATTCCACCGGCAATGTACCTTTCAACCAGTTAAATAAAGCATCAAAAATTTATCTGCTTGGCTCGGAGATCAACCGCGACAACGCGGTGGCCGGTTTCTTCATCAACAAAGCCATCCACAAGAATAAGATCCCGCTTGAGCTGGTAACCACCCTGGATAAAAGCGAAATGGAACACAAGGTGGATGCCACACTAAAAATTAAATCCTACTACCATTTTGTAAAGGCGGTGAACTATTACCTGGTGGCCAACAACTTCCAGAACGATATGTTTTTGAAAGACCGCTGCGAAGATTATGAAACCTACAAGGAAGCGCTGCTGAAAGAGAATTTCGGTGAGCTGGTCGAAAAATCCGGTGTGCGTTACATGGACCAGATCATCGAGTTTGCCAAGCACTATAACAAGGAGATGAACGCCGTGATCGTTTTCTCCGAGAAAGAGGTTTCCTCCAACACTTCCATCGAGTTGTTTAACCTGGCCCTGATCACAGGCAAGTTGGGCAAAACGGCCAGCGGACTGATCTCCCTCAAGGAAAAAAACAATTCGCAGGGACTTTTCGATATGGGCATCTGCCCCTCCATCGGAACAGGCGGACAGGATATCACTGCTGAAGAATTTGTTGAAAAGCTGAAGAAAAAATGGGACGTTAAGGAAATCTCTTCAAAGGTGAACGAAAGCCTGTACGACATGCTGGAAAAGGGCGCCTTTAAAAACCTGTTCATCCTGGGCGAGGATCCTATGGGAACCACCGAAAACAAGGTGCAGGTTTCGGGCTGGCTTTCGATAGCCGATTTTGTGGTGGTGCAGGATTACTTTATGACCGGCACCGCCAAACGTGCCGACCTGGTATTGCCGGCCTCCATGCCCATCGAAATTGGAGGCAGCTTCACCAACACCCAGAAGGTGATACAGGAATTCGAGCCGCGCCTGCCCTCCGGGCTTACCAAAAATTCACTGGAGCAGATTACAGCCGTGATGAAGCAACTCAGCCTGAAAGCCGGTCATAAAATAGATGAGATCAGGCAGGAAGCCTTTTCCCTGCTGGGAAAGAGCAAAGAGAAAGCATATTGCCTGACCTATACGGATAATGATAATTATTTCAGAATGTTCCAAAGTGGTTGTGATGTAGTTAATGCGAGATTTGATGAGGAGTTTGAACATGCTCTGGAGGACTAAGGCGGAATTTTACTGAAAGATCGAAACCCGGCGCTGATGAGTGCCGGGTTTTTTTATCTGACATCTTTCTAAATTAGCCCGGCCTGTTAAAAAATTAACATGATTGCCGTGGGGGGATGGAAATTTTTACCTATTATTGCCCCCTTAATTCAATCTTTTTTAACCAATTAACTAAACAAATAGAGTTATGAGTAACAACGCTTATGACAAACAGGTACAGGAATTCATGGCCCGCATCAAGGCCAAGAATCCCGGTGAAGACGAGTTCCACCAGGCTGTACACGAAGTGGCAGAATCTTTGATTCCTTACATTGAAGAAAATCCGCAGTATAAAGAAGCCAAGATCCTTGAAAGGATCGCCGAACCCGAACGCGTGATTCTGTTCAGAATCCCCTGGGTTGACGATAAGGGCGAGGTTCAGGTAAACAAGGGATACCGCATCGAGATGAACAGCGCCATCGGACCTTACAAAGGCGGGCTGCGTTTCCATCCGACTGTAAACCTTGGCATCCTCAAATTCCTTGCTTTCGAGCAGGTGTTTAAAAACAGCCTCACCACTTTGCCCATGGGCGGCGGTAAGGGCGGTTCGGATTTCGATCCCAAAGGGAAAAGTGACAATGAAGTGATGCGTTTTTGCCAGAGCTTCATGACCGAGCTGTTCCGTCACATCGGCCCGAACACCGACGTGCCTGCAGGCGACATCGGCGTTGGCGGTCGCGAGATCGGTTTTCTTTTCGGACAATACAAGAGATTAAGAAATGAGTTTACCGGCGTACTCACTGGTAAAGGCCGCGAATGGGGCGGTTCGCTCATCCGTCCGGAAGCTACCGGATACGGCGCTACCTATTTCGCAGAAGAAATGCTGAAAACACGCGGTGAAAGCATCAAAGGCAAAACCGTGGCCATTTCCGGATCCGGTAACGTGGCACAGTTCGCCACTGAGAAAGTTACTGAGATGGGCGGCAAGGTGGTCACCCTTTCCGATTCAAGCGGTTTCATTTATGACAAAGACGGCATCGACGAAGAAAAGCTCGCTTACGTGATGCATCTAAAAAACGTTAAGCGTGGCAGGATCCGTGAATATGCCGACAAATATGGCGTTGAATATCACGAAGGCAAACGCCCCTGGGGTATTAAATGCGACGTGGCCATGCCCAACGCAACACAGAACGAAATCAACGAAGAGGACGCCAAAACCCTGATTAAAAATGGTTGTTATGTGGTTTCCGAAGGCGCCAACATGCCCTCCACACCCGAGGCCGTCGAGGTTTACCTGGAAAGCAAAATCCTCTACGGTCCCGGTAAAGCAGCCAATGCAGGCGGCGTAGCCGTTTCAGGCCTCGAAATGTCACAGAACTCACTGCGCTTCTCATGGACCAGGGAAGAAGTGGATGAAAAACTCCAGCGGATCATGAAAGATATCCATGCACAGTGCGAGAAGTTCGGCAAAGAAGAAGATTTTATCAACTATGTTAAAGGCGCCAACGTTGGTGGCTTCGTTAAAGTAGCCGACGCCATGCTGGCACAGGGTATTGTTTAATAAGCATTCTTAATTTTTAGAAAGCGCGGTGAGAGATTGCCGCGCTTTTTTTTATCCAATAAAATCTCGTCTTAAACAAATCATTAAAGGAAGCCATCGTATATTCCCACATACTTAAAACTTTGCTACGAAGGATTTATGGTTTTGCTGTTCCTTCAGCCCGAAGGAGAAAAACAGCAAGGCGTTAAAGAAAGCATAAAACACCACCCCCGCCTGGGTTTCAAACATGGATTCGACCAGCAGATTGATGGAGAGGATCAACAAGAAAGTGACATAGAGCAGGTTTCGCCGCTTCAGGCTGTAAAAAGCAGGTAGGATGATCACAAGCATCAGGGCCAGAAAACCTGCAATTCCCAACGACAGAAATGTTTGTAAATACTGATTATGCGCATTCAAATGTTTTTCATAAGCCTCTCTGACCTTGTTCCTCTTATATTCTTCCATCAGCTTATCATCTACGTCTCCCGTCCCTACCCCGAAAATGATATGATCTTTCAAGACTTCCAGGGTGTTTTTCCAAAGCGTTACCCGGTCGCCCTCTTCTCCCGGTTTATTGATGTCATTTTTTATGCTCTCTTTCACAACTTCTTTGTAAGAGATAATACGGTTAAGTGAATAGGAAAAATATCTGAATGACAGGAATAACATCCCTGAGATGAGCAAAATGTAAACCAGCCCCTGAATGATCTTTTTCTCATAAACAATGATGTGGGCCACCAGCAGCATGTAAACCACCAGCAGGCTCAGAACGCCGGCCTTGGAGCTAAGCATAACAATAATAATGCTGAAATAGAAAATCAGGAAACAAAATGATATGCAATGCCAAAGATCCAGCTTTAATTCTTTTCTTTTCAGCATGAACCACATCAGGATGGCGATGGCAAAAACAAGATACATCGACAGGTAGCCGGGATGATGATAATAGGAAAGCCACCTGTAATAAAACACTTCTTCATTAAAACTATGGAGATAGTTGCCAACTGCTACACCAATACTTACCAGGGTGCTGATCACACAACCAATCACAAACAATACCAGGATAAGATTGAAACCTTTCCCTTTGAAGACCTCCTTTCGCATTGTTGACAACAGGACAGGAAAAACGAACATGCTGAACTTCACCTCCAGATCGAAAGATGCATATTCCAGATTTTGACTATAGGTCAGGCCAAGAATATAGAGCAGGTAAAAACCTGAAAAAGCAAGGATGTTTCTTCTAAAAGGTTCATTTTTAAGCTTGTAAAAATGGGAATGACACCCCAGGCCAAACATCCACTGAATCAGCTCAATAACGCCCAGCAAAATAATCAAGCCCACCACGAACAGCAAAACAGATTGCGTACTCCAGATAATCCAGAGGTAAGCACCGGCAATTACAAAATACCATGGTTTTTCAAGCAACCAGAACAAGAAGATCAGCCCGATGCTATACACCACCCATTCTTTTTGTAGCGGCAGCAGCAAAGCCAGCAGCATAAACAAAAAGAAATAGATCTGATTGAATATCCTTTTTTTCATCAGGGCCAAAGAAGCCATGCAATTGATTTTGGGCCAAAATTAGGAAAATATGTGGAACAAGCTAAGAAGGCAGGATAGTTGATTTGTTATAGCGACTAATGCACGAATGAAGTTTTGTGAGTGGTTATATGACTGCATGGTTGTATGACTGTATGATTGAAGCCAACTTTAAACTTTGAACATTTGAACTTTGAACATTTGAACATTTGAACATTTGAACATTTGAACATTTGAACATTTGAACATTTGAACATTTGAACATTTGAACTTTGAACATTTGAACTTTGAACTTTGAACTTTGAACACAAAACAAGTTCATCGAAACAGCCGGTAGGCGATTTTGCGTATGAAGGCCGGGGCAATGGTAAGCAGGAACATAGCCCAGGCAAAACGGTTGGCAGCAGGTCCGTAACCAAGTTCCCGGTTGAGGAGCAGGCGTTCGCGGTAGATGGTTCTCGCCCGTTGATAACCGCCGCGTCTGCTGCCGAAAAACTGATCTGTCATACGGAATTGTAAAACCACATCGGGCAGGTTGGCAAATTTGCAGCCCGCTTTAAACGCACTGAACCACAATTGCGTATCCTGGTTTTTCCTGAATTTTTCATCATACATCCCGGCCCGTTCAAAAAAACTTCTTCTGAACATCACTGCAGGATGGGCCAATGGGTCGCGTTTTTCAAAAAATGTAAAACATTCCTCATGGCTTAATGGGTACCTGATGACCTTATTTCTGCTTTTTCCTTTTTCATCGATCTCCTCAATGGCGCCGCCTACCAAATGTACTTCGGGATTTGTCTTTAAAAATTCCGCCTGTTTCTTAAAACGATTCACCAGGCTGATGTCGTCGGCGTCCATGCGGGCAATGTATTCGTAACCGCTTTCCAGGCAATATTCAATTCCTTTGTTCAGAGCAACCGCCAATCCTTTGTTTTCTTCCAGCCGGATGATCTTTGAAAAACAGCCTTTGTGGTTGTCAATCACCTTTTCGAGTTCAGGACCAGTGGGTCCATCCACAACCAGAACAACATCCAGTCGTTTGGTGTTTTGTATTTTCAAGCTTTTCACGGCCTGACCAAAATAACAGGGATCATCTCCTGCATAAACCGGTAGCAAAACTGCAATTCTACTCATGTCTGTACAAAATTGAATACAACTGACGTTTGCCCTTATGAACGGAATCCACAAACATATATTCCCCATTCAGGTCCCAGCGAGGGTGCAAATCGCAACGGGTCTGCCCGTAAAATTTCAGCCCCTCAAAAAATGAACCGATCTCTTTAATGCTTCCTTTTCGAAGATCTGCCAGGTATAAATGTTTCATCCTTGATTTATCGGGATAGCTGTCGAAAATCATCCGGTTGTAATGAATGTTCGGGTGGCCATCTCGGAATGAACGCATCGAAGGTATTTCAGAAACAACCGGCCTTTCCTGTTTTAAATCAATACGATGCCAACCTGACCGCTTTTCATTGCTGAAATAGCCAATGATCCTGTCACTGCCATCCCAGGCGCAGTGGCTTACCATGCCTTCGGCCAGCAGCTGTATATCTTTTCCCGATGCATCCGCAACAAAGAGTCTGTCATTTCTCACCCCCCGGTTGATCCAGCGATGAAGGAACATGAAAGCATTGCCATCCGGACTATACATCAGGTGGTTTACCTTGTGAAGGGATTTTTTAAATTCAGGAATCCTTTGGATGGATTTCAAATGTTCGAGTGAAATAATAAGCTGATGTTCTCCGCTTTCCAGGTCTATCAGAAAGATACCGTCATTGTTGTCGTCCAGGGCGCCGGTGTTAATTTTTTCTTTACGGTTTGCATATCCGTAATCCGGGCGCAGCAGATGCAGCCTGTCGAAGTTCAGGCTGACGGCCTTATTCCGATGACAATCATAAACCGGGAAGCCGACGGGTTTCACGATCTTTCCTGCAACTGCATTTCCGATCTTACTGATGTAAACATCATTATTCGTATCATAATCATTAAAAATGAACCGTTCGTTATCGAGCCACATGGCCCGGCTGCCCTGTTGCCAGTTGTAAGCTTTTGTTGTGAAAGCCGATGAAATCTCACCGCTTTCAAAATCACTTAAAACAATCTCGATTTCTTTTTCGGGATCGGGCGGTTTGAGTGTTGAATGCTCTGTGGCGTGGAAAAGCAGATATTTCCCGATGGCATTCAGAGGGGAACGGTCGTAATAACCGAAAAAGGTTTCATGGTTTTTATAGCTATATTCCTTCAATTCGTATTCCGAATGAAAGCTGTGATTGTTTTTATGAAACAGGTAACTAAGCTTTTGATACAGCCTTTTGATCCTCTGTTTCGTCCCCGGGAAAGAAGACAGGGCGGAAGCAATCAATCGCTCGGTATTTGAATACTGACTGCTCATGTGATAATCTTTAAATACAATTCCTGGTATTTTTCCGTCATCGATTCAGCGCTGAATTCCCGCTCAACGACATTTCGCAGGTTCCGACCCATTTCTTTAAGATTTGATGCAAGCATTTTTTCGATCTTTCCTGCCAGTTCATGCTCCTCAGAGATTTTGAAAAAGACATCCTCCTCACCTTCGTCAAAAATTTCCCTGTGGGCCGGAATATCCGACAGCAGTACCGGCAATCCGCAAGACATTGCTTCAAGCAGTGTGTTGGGAAGTCCCTCCGAAATGGAGGCAGAAACAAATAAATCGGACAAATGCATAAAATCCCTTACATCCTCCTGCATCCCGGCAAAAACAATACGACGATCACCGCCTGCCAGACTTTTCAACTCCTGTTTCATCGGTCCGCTTCCTACGATCAGCAATCGTACATCGGCTTTCATATTCAATACGGCACGAACAAGTGTGCCAACGTCTTTGCGCGGCAAAAGGCTGCCCACGGTCAGTAAAATGCTTTCCTGCTCATTAAATCCATATTCCTTTCTTAAACTGGCTTTGTTTTCTTCGGCTACAGCTTTGTAAAAAGAAGTATCGACTCCGTTTTGTATGTATGGTATATCCAGCTCATATTTTTCTAAAAAACTATCGTGCAGGCTTTTCGAGCACAAGACGGAATGCGGGTTTTTGCGGGCCAGTTTCAGATGTTTGCGTGCCATCCAAGCGCCCATCATTTTTCCATATTTCATAGGGTAATCCACAAAAGGATCGTTACGAAGTGTGAACACGGAAGGAATGCCTTTGATCTTTGAAGCCGCCTGATCGGGACGCAATCCCTGGCTATGGATGAGATCGGGAACCACTTCATGAACCACGCTTTTCAATACGGACTGCCCGCGAAAAGCAAATTGCTTCCTCGACATTTTCAGCTCATAGATGTTGACATCCAACGCCCGGAAATCATGGATCCTGCTGTCCGCAGGCTCCGGGGCAAGGGTCAGCACAGATGGATCAAATGCAGATCTATCTAGATTGCTTAAAAGATAAAGCAGCTGGTTGCTCGGGCCACAGCGCCTGAAATTGGAAACGATATACAGGATTTTCTTGCCCATTATTTCATCTCATTAATGACATAGCTGTATTTACCGGACTTCAGCTCCGGGATTTCCTCTACAAAGTTAAAATTCACTTTGCAACCATAACCCATTACCCTGCGGATGTTTTCTCTGATCAACTTCAAATCGGTTTCATCAGGCTCGCCTATGCGAATAATATTCACTTCCACTTTTTCCGGGGCTTTCTGGATCACCTGGAAACGACCAATCCATGAATTGCCTTTATTCATCACCACGCCAATGATGTGAATAAAATATTCGGCCGGTATAAGCGCCCCATCATCTGTTTTCAGCACATCGGTTACCCTGCCGCTAAGCTTTTCCAGCACGGGAAAATCATACTTCGACCGGTTCATCACAGCCCGGTCGCCCAGCTTATAGCGGATCAGCGGCATGGCAAAATTCACCAGGCCGGTCACGGCCACTTCGCCTTCCTCACCATCCTTGCAGGCTTCTCCGTGCTCATTCACCACTTCAACAAATACATTGTCGGTTGAAATACGTAATTCTTCATGGTTTGCAGCTGAGCAAGCAATGTTTCCCACCTCTCTTGTGCCGTAGCGGTTATAAACCGGCACCAGAAAAACCTCTTCAATTTTTTGTTTCATGAAAGGGTAAAGCGTTCCCGCCGAACTCATGAATGCAGCAGGCGGCCGAATCTCTAGATTTTCCCTTTCGGCAAACAACGCCAGCTCATAAGCTGGCTGGGCGTAGGCAACGATCAGCTTCGGCCTGAAACGGTTAATAATCCTGATGTATTCATGCATGCGTTCTTCGGTCATCATAAATACATTCAACACCTTCAGGTTTTTAAGATAATTGATCATTTTACCCGCTAAGCTTCCCGAAGATTCTTTTACATCACGCATGCTTCCCCATAAATGGATCAAGGGTTCACCAAATTCATATCCGCACCAACTTTTTTGCCGGTAGGTCACCACCCGTTGGTGCTTTTTATAGTCGGTGTCCTGTACCAAACGCACCGGCTCGCCTGTGCTCCCCCCCGAAAATTTGTAAAACCAGTTTCGGCTTTGCAGATCATCCGATTTCAGATTGTCAAATTCATTTTTCAGCATTTCCCTGCTAAGGAAAGGCAAGTCGGCTATGTTGCTTCCTTTGTATGGCTTGTAAAAGGGAACGTGTTCAAAAGCATGCTGCAGCATCTTTTCCAGTGACACCCCCTGAAAAGGTGTTTTCAGATAAAATGATTTGAATATTTCTCGAATCGGATCGGTCATATTATTTCCCCGTCAATAGCTCTTTTATGGATCCTTTGCGCGGCAACCTGGGATTTTGCATGAAAGATTTCATCAGGATCTTTCTTCTGGTATTCTTATAATATCTTGAATAAAAATCAGCATATTCATTTCCATTCAGGAATTCCGACTGGTTTTCCGCCTTATGCTCTGAAATTGAAATGATATTTTTTTTCTGCAAAGATTTCATTGTTTTAAACAGCTTGCCGTTTTCATCCAGTGCCACAACCAGGCCTTCCCTGTTTCGCCTGTTTTGTTTTTTGATCAGTTTTCGCTGATAATACTTACCGTCCCAGAAAGTCTTCAAATTTAAATCGGGAAAGATAAAGTTTCCCAGCGAGTAAAATATTGCTTTGTCCTTGTAGAATTCAAAAGGCCTGATCAGGTGGGGATGATGTCCAATGATCAGGTCGGCCCCGGCATCGATTATTCTGTGGGCCAGTTGCACCTCTTTGGGTTTGGGACAGGCAATCTCTTCTTCGCCCCAATGTAACATGCAAACCACCTGCCCGGCTTGTTCACGGGCCACTTCAATATCCTTTACAATCTTTTCAAAATCAAGTAATGCCACACCATAATCCCCGGTGCTATCCGGAGTACATCCGGTTTCCTGAGAGCAATAAGCCAGGAAAGCGATGGTTGTGCTACCACATGAATACAGCCATGGATTATTGAAATTGTTTTCCTGCGTTCCCGCTCCGAAAAAAGCAATGTTGTTTTCTTCAAGAAATTCGATGGTATCCAGGAATGCCTCCCTGCCGAAGTCAAAAATATGATTGTTGGCCAGGCATACAGCCTGAGGATGATTACCGAAAGTTTCCTCAATATAACTTTGCCGTTGTCTGAGGTTTACCTTGTTCAGTGCCGGAATGCCGCCGGCTGAGATGGGATATTCAAGATTGAAAACAAAGCGGTCGAACTCCCTGTCGATCCGGAAAGGACGGTCAAGGTAAACATCTCCCATGATATAAAGGTCACTCATCGGGTTCTTTTCTTTAATTTTCTATAAATGTACAAAATCAGGAAGAGGTTTAGCAAGATTCCGGCAAGGGCAAAAAATCCCACACTCAAATAATGACTGTCAAAAAAGTAATAACCGGCAAACAGACTGAATGCCCTCAGGGTAAGCGAAACCGATTCGAACTTCAACCCAAAACGTTGCAGGTTGAGGATGTAGATGGTTGTGGTTGTGGGTGAATTGATGAACAGGAAAAACGACCAGGCCACAATGATCTGGGCGTAAATCCCGGAAGTGTACCATTGGTTCCCAAAAACCCATGTAAAGATATAAGTGGCGAATATCCCGAACAGTATAAAGGGGATGATACCGATTTTGGCAAGGCCCAGGGTGGTTTTCAGGTAAAGTCTGAAAATGTTCTCCCCACGGGCATGCATTTCCGATGCTTTCTGATAATAAACCTCCCGGGTTGACATGCCGATCAAGCGAATGGGAGCGCTGAGGATGCGGGTGGTGAGTGCGTAAAAACCCGCGATCTGAGGAGCGTAAAAAAAGGTGAGCAGCAAAGCCGGCAGGTTTTGAGCCAGCTGGTTCAGGAAAGCCGACAGGGCCTGGTACTTCGGGAAATCCTTGTACGTCCGGGCGTTTTCAATAATGTTTTGTTTGGTGACTGTTGCAAGCGTTAGAGTATTTTTTCTGATATTCAAAATGAAAAGATACAGGAAAGCAAGAAAATCCCCGATCACCTTGCCAACGATCAGCCCGATGGAAGAAAAGCTCAGCAGCTTTAATCCGATCTGCGAACCGATGATGGCGCCCGACTGAGTGACCTTACCGGCAGAGGTGCTTTTAAAAAACTTATTTCTGGTGCTGAAGGAGTTCATGATCTGGTACAAACCGCTGAAGAGTAAGCCCACCGGCACGATCCATATAAAATAATCGAGATCGGAATTGACTTTTTCGATCAGGTAATTTTTAAAGATCAAAATAAGCACAAATGAAAGTAACGCCATACCAACGGTCAGTAAGCCTGACAGAAAAGTCAGCGACCTGGCGTCGCGTTGTTCTTTGGGCAGCATGATAGCCAGCTCGTATCGCAGGCTGGAAACCACCACAGCCGTACCAACGATGGCCGTGTAAAGGGCGAATATCCCAAAATCAGTGGGGGTGTAAAGCCTTGTTAAAAGCGGGCTTGCCAGAAAAGGAATGGCCTGGGCGATAACAGCCCCGGTCATCAGCGTCAGGATGTTTCTGATAAAATCCGAAGCAAGATACTTTTTCAGCATAGACGGATTGGCTTTGGCAAACCGCTTTATTCAGCTTGCCCGATAAAGAAGGATAAAGGTCGCAAAACTTTATCAAATACAAAATATTGTATCAGAACAAAATCCTTATCGTCATTCACCAGGGCGTACATGCGGTCCAGGTCGTAGGGCTCCAGAGCGGCACCGTCTTCCTGGTACAGGTCGCTGAAACCTTTCTTGAACCAGGTGGTAACTACCGTTGAGTCCTGTTCCTTGTCCACGATCGTGATGCGGTGCAGGGGTTCCGAGCTGATCACCGAGTCGATGAAAGCCCGTTCCAGCTTGTTGTTCAGGATGGCTTCGAACTTGATGTCCGCGAAGGAATTGACGAAATTCAGCAACCTGAGATTATCATAGTCAGAAAGCGTATCTCCTTCGGGCATATCGATCAGATCGAAATTGATGTTGTCGATATTGTGTACCCGGTATGATTTTTCAGCTTCCTTAAAGAATTTCACATCAATGGACCTGATCTCTGCCATCTCATGCTCGAACACCTGATGGTCGCGCCAGTCGTCCTCCAGGGCCGAATATCTCGGGCTTATAAAACCACGGAACATGGGGATGTAAACCATATAGGGCTTATCGGCGCCTTCCATCAGCATATAAGTGCTCATATTGTCCTGCGAAGGCCCGCCTACAAAATAGGTCTTTGTTTTTTTCTTGTGCGGGAAAAGGGTGATCCAGTCAAAGATGTTGATCCCTGGCACGATCTCATATACCTCAACCTTCACGGCATTGGTGGCCAAACGCTTTACCACGGTGTTGTGCGCTGATTTTGCCACGGGCGCACGAACCTTCAGTTCGCTCATGGTTTTCAAAAGAAGGTCCATTTTCCTTTTGTTGGCGTAATGTTCACCATTCAATTCCCAGCTTCCGTCTTCCAAACGCATCAGGTTTACTTCATTGCCTTCCTTATCGGCAAGGTAAACCTGCACCACCTTAGAGGTATCTTTTAGCGCAAATTCACTTCGCTCACCGGTCAGTGTGGAAGTAGTATTGGTCAAAAGCAGCACAACTGCAACAATCAACAAGATTAAAGTTATGATCAGTATCCAGCGGTTTTTCTTCATATTATTTTTTTATTTCCAGCTTCTTCCGTATTTTCTCTTTCTAAAATAATTGCTTATCAATCCGTAAATGATGATCAGGATGATCGGTACTGACACATTAGCGATCTGAATAAACAATTCGTTTTCAGAAACTCTTGTTTTATCCAGCATTCTGATGGTCAATTCCTTGCTTCTGATGGAGATCAGTCCCCTCTCATCAATCAGGTATGCCAGGGCATTCATTACAAATTCCTTGTTACCGAAGGTGCGGCGTGTGTATTTATCGTATCCAAGGGGCAGGGGATAACCGCTACCGGTCCGAAACTGATTTTTCACGAGGTCGCCATCCGAAACCACAACCATTGACGTCGGTCTGCTTTTTTCAAGAAAGCCTATGTCTTTATCATTTGCAATTTCCGGCGGGATGCGGTTTTGATACAAAGATTTGAATTCCCCTTCCAGCAGCACGGCCACGGGCTGGGCAGGCCCCCTGTACAATTTTTCGTCGGGTTCTTCGGAGATCATCCTAAGGCTGATAAAAACGGGTGTATTAACGGTTCTTGAATAAGGGGACGTTTTTAGCAATATTGTTTTTTTGATTCCCGGCACCGCGATGGTATCGATTGAACTAACAAACTCCGTTTTGATCACATTAAGGTTTTTTACGATGGGGTGATCGCTTACCGGTGTGAGGATGGGAAAATAATACCAGGGAAACAATTCGATCTGCGGCTGGTCCCCCATTTGCCCAACCACCAAAGGTATAGGTAAAGCATTCAGGTCGAGCACCAGGTCGTTGTTCAGGCGAATTCCGTAGCGAAACAATTGATCTTCCAGTTTCAGTTTTTTGGCAATCCCCACAGTCGATTCCTGGTTTTGTATGCTGTCCATGTCGGCCAGCACCGGATCGATCAGCCAAAGCACTTTACCGCCCCGCATGATGAACTGGTCGATAATGAATTTATCCTGCTCGCTGAAGGTTGAATCCGGTTTGGCAATGATGATGGCGTCGTACTTATTCAGGATGCGGGTGTCGGCCGTATCCCTGGCGATCCGCTCGGTCAGACTGTTCAGCCGGCCCTCCGGTGCAATTCTTTCCACTGCATAATCAGCTGCCAGTGTGGCCATCAAATCCGCCGTTTCATCCGGGCCCAGTTCCCCGTGTCCTTCCATGTAAGCCACTTTGGGTTTCTGTCCCTGGGTGAGTTTTTTGATGGTGTTGGACAGGTTGAATTCCAGAAACTGTATGCTGTTGTTCAACTGGGCTTCGGATGGCAGGCCGAATTGAGTTTTCAGCAATTCAACGGGTATTTCTTCCGCTTTGTAAGTAACCAGCGCCCCCGGAAAAATGATCCTGGAACTTTGCCCCTCTCCTGTCTTCACCTGAAGGTCGGTAGGCTGCAGGCCGCTTTCCACCAATAACTGATAGGTGCTTTGCCGTTCTTTCGGATCATCCGCAGCCGAGGGATTTATGAATTCATAGTCGATGTAATCGGTATATGCCCTGAATTCATCCAGCATTTCTTTGGTGGCATTGCGCAATCTTTTAAATCCTGCCGGAAAATCCCCTTCCAGGTAAACCCTGAAAAACACATAATCGTCCAGGTCCCTGAGCAATTCCTTGGTTTCATCCGAAAGCGAATACCGTTTCTCGGAGGTCAGGTCGATGCGGGTAAATACATAAGACCCGATGATGTTAACCAGCACGATGATGACTAAACCCAGCAATAGCTGAATGATGTTATTTTGCTTGATATTTTTTCTTTTATCCGCCATGCCTACCACTTTCTGCTTTCAAGCGATATTTTGGTCAACAAAATGAATATGGTGATTACACTCAAAAAATAGATCAGGTCTCTGCTGTCGACCACTCCCCGGCTGATGGAAGCATAATGTGTGCTCATGCCCAGCGACTTGATGAACAAGTCGAAACTTCCAAAAAGATCAAAAGAATAGATCAACTCAAAACCCATGTAAATGAAACCGCTGAGCAGCAAGGACATCAGAAAGGCAATGATCTGGTTATCGGTCACCGAAGAGGAAAAAACACCGATGGCTGCAAAAGAAGCCCCCAGAAAAAGCAGGCCGATATATGATCCCCATATACCTCCCATATCAACATTGCCAGCTGGTAGCGCCAACCGGTAAACCGTGATCAGGTAAACCAGGGTAGGAATCAGTGAAATGATTACAATTGAAACACCGGCCAGATATTTCGACAGAATGATCTTTGTATCCGACAAGGGTTGCGTGGTCAGCAATTCGAGGGTCCCCGATTTACGTTCATCCGCAAAGCTCCGCATGGTGATGGCCGGGATGATGAACAGAAACACAAAGGGCGCCAACATGAACAAGCCGTCCAGGTTAGCATAACCGAATTCGAGGATGTTGAAACCTGTGCCTTCAAACACCCATAAAAACAAACCGCTGACCAGCAGGAACACCGTAATCACGATATAGCCCATCAACGAATTCATAAAAGCCCGTATTTCCTTCCCGTATAAGGTGAACATTAAACCAGAAATTTTTTAGGTGTGCTAAATTAATGCTTTTTGGGGAAACGCTTAGGTAAGGAGTTTATTTTAAAGTATAAAGGCTTTGATGTTCTCCACCAAAAACTACTCCTGGAGATGACCGATTAAATGGAATACCTGAACACCTTATTTCCATTCCTGAATTCAACAGGCTGAAGAAACTCTTTATTCATTTGAGATTCAAAAAAGACAGCATATTTTTTTTCGAGTTCGTCCTTTTCAAAAATGATATCCAAAGGATGTTGCTGGCCGATCGACAGAAAAGCTTTCCTAAAAACACCGGCATGCCTGGCATAGGTCCCGGGAGTAAGTTTGTACAGTTGATTCTCAATATTTTCCTGTCCCTCACATAGCTCATAACCCAATAATTTATTGAATCTCTGAGCCCGTTTGTTGCCTTTCAGGATCCGACCATGGCTTGTCAGGTTAAATACATTGATTAGAAGATCGCTGAGGATCAGAAACACAAATACCGGTACCTCGGTTCCCTGATATTGTTTGTCCCAGATAAAGATTCCCCCTTCTACTGTGCGGGCATGCCAATCAAAATTCTTTCCGTTAGCCAGCCCAATCTTTTTGCCCTTATAATAGATTAGTAAATATAGATTTGAAGTATTGTTGATCGAGCGGAACCATGCTTTCTGCATTTCTTTGGTGATATGCTCGCGATACTCCATAAACTGACTGATCTTGCTGCAATTCCTCCACCGTCGAACCAGTTCTATATCTTTTTCTTTCAAGCGTTCCAGTGTAATATAACCCTTTTTGAACTGCATCAGATGATCTTTTTAATTGAATAAGGAGGTTTTTTGTTTTGCACCATATAAATCCTTCTGAGGTATTCCCCGATCACACCCAAACAAAACATGATAAGGCTGGTTGAAAAAAGGATGGCCGTGATCAGAGAAGTATAACCCAACACAGGCACATTGAAGAAAATCTTGGCGATCACGAAATAACTTGTCAGTACAATGAAAAAAGCTGAGGCTATCAATCCTCCATACACCATAAACCTGAGGGGTATGTTTGTATAGTAGATGATCACATTGGAAATAAGGCTTAAGAATTTTCTTGAATTATAACCAGACTTGCTGTTTTCACGTTTGCGGTGTTCCACCTGTGCAAATGCAATGTTATCGGTATACCAGTTCAATAGTTCGTCAATGTAAACAAAATGCTGGTGATGATCAAGGACTTTTTGTATGATCTCCCTTTCGATCAGCCGGAAGGAAGTTTCGGGATTGGAACGGCCCAAAACCCTTCCTGATGATTTGCGGGCGTATTTCGTACCCAGATTACGAGCATAACCATGTTGCTTTTTCCTGTATGTACCGTAAACGAGTTCTGCCTCATTTTCTTTTTGTTTATCAATAAGTTTAATTATTTCCCCGGGAGGGATTTGCAGATCATCGTCAATGGTGATCATGTAATTGCCTTTGGCAAAGGAGAACCCGCAAAAGGTTGCGTTGTGCTGCCCGAAGTTCTTGTTCAGCCGGATGGCAGTAATTTTTTCGTCCTCCTTCTTGATTTTCTGAAGCAGTTTCCAGCTATCATCAATGCTTCCGTCGTCCACAAAAATAAACTCGTAGCTGCAATGCAATCGCTTCATTACTTCAGACAGCCGCCGGTGCAGTTCTAAAAGAGTGCCTTCGCTATTGTATACAGGTATAACAACCGAGTAATCTATTTTATCCATGGTTACGACTTTGACAAATTTAACATTCGAAAATACTAAAAGATAACGGAATTATTGCCGGAAGCTTATATTCGGGCAACAAACGCCCCTTCCACTTTCTTTTACTTTTTCCTTCTTCTCACCCTCCTCCCAACACCAGATTCGTCCCGGTGATCCATTTAGATGCATCAGACATGAAAAAGACCACTGTATTGGCAACATCCGCCGGCTCGCCCAGGCCAAGTGGCTGTTTTTTGTCGATTTGCTTGATGACTTCTTCCGAAAGCTCTTCTTTGGTTTGTTCCAGCATACTTCCTTTCACGAAGGCCGGACGCAGGCAGTTCACCCTGATCTTCTTTTTGGCCAGCTCCAAAGCCAGCACCCGGGCATAACCCTCCAGTGCGGTTTTTGCACTTACATATAAGGATCCCCCAACATATGGATATTTTGCTGAAATGGTGGAAATAAAAAGGATGGAAGCGGCCTGTTCAAACTTCTTTTGCCTGAGCAAGGCAGTGTTCAGATACAGGATGCTTTTAAAGTTGGTATCGAACACTTTTTCGATTTCTTCTTTTTGAAGAAAAGCAGCCGGAACAATGGACGATATCCCGACCGAATAAAGCACGCCGTTGATTTTCGAAATCCGTTGCGTTAAGTTTTCAACATCCTTTTCAACTGATAAATCTGCGATAATTTTTTCATGCCCGCTTCCCTCAAGCAAATCAAATGTTTTTTGCAGTCTCTTCTGATCTCTTCCGGTGATGATCAACCGGGCTCCGTACCGGCTTAACGTAATGGCCGATTGCCTTCCAAGACCGGAAGATGCTCCGGTTATGAGTATTGCTTTTCCATGCAGGTCGAATGCATTCATAGGATATTTGTTTAACTGCAAAGATGCATTTATTATCTTGTCTGCCCGGATCCTGTTTATGATAATTTATACCATTTCAATCAGTTCCGGGCATACCACGCGATCCGTTTCCAGCAGGCAACTTCCCCAGGAAAGGCCCACACCGAAACCTGCAAACAGCATATGATTCCTGCCTTCGGTGATCTTATTCCGCAATTCGGCAACCATTGTCAATGGTATGGAAACCGAACTGGTGTTGCCAAAACGATCGATGGAATAGGGATACTTTTCGCTATCGATCTTAAGCTGTTTTCTGATGGTTTCATTCATTAGCCTGTTGGCCTGGTGGAAGACAAAATAATCTATTTCTTCATTAGTCTTATCCGCTTTTTCGAGTAATGCCAGCACATTGGGCCTGACCTCTTTCATGGTAAAATTAAAGACGGTCATTCCATCCAGGGCGATCTGTACGCGGCTCCTGACAATTCCTTTTGATATTTTTTCTTCGTTAAAGGATTTCTGAGGATCGGGATAATTCCGCATGGCCCCGTCAGGGATATGAATGGCCTTGTAGCCGCTTCCGTCGGTTTGCAGGTTGAACCAGGCTTCCGAAATGCCGTCGTATTCGATGGCAGTAGCAGCGCCGGCATCGCCGAACAGGGGAAAGGTGCTTTTGTCTTTGTAATTGATGTTGGGGGTCGGGATTTCTCCGGTAAGCAGCAAAGCATTTTTCAAACCGGCATTGGCAAGCATACTAAAAACTACCGACAAACCGTAAACATAACCTGAGCAGCCCAGATCAAGATCGAAGGCCAGACAATTTTTGGATAGTCCCAGCCGATCTTGCAGTATGCAGGCTGTTGCAGGCATCAGGTAATCGCGGGTCTGTGAAACGAAAACGAGTAGATCCACTTTCTCCCTGTTCCACCCCATATCTTTTAAAAGCCTTTCAGCAGCATGATAACACAAATCCGAAGAGGTAGTGTCGGGTTCCACATGGCGCTTGCTTTCAACGCCAATGGTTTTGATCAAGGTATAACGTTCCTTTTCCCCGATCAGATCATAATTTCTGTTTTCATATATACGAGAAGGCACGCAGGCGCTAACGCCCGAGATCCTGACACCCGGTATAGGGAAAATGGCCATTATGCTGCTGCCTTTTTTTCCTGTATGGTAGTAAAAATATCCTGTACCGTTTCCGATTTCTGTAGGTCCTCGGCTGTGATCACCACATCATATTCTACATTCACCATAGCAATAAACACCAGGGCATTAACCGAATCCCACTCAAAATGTTCGCGGATTTTGCTTTCGGGTTTGAGTTGACCTTTGTTTACATCTTCAAACTCTTCCTCGATCTTGGAAATAAAATCTTCAATCTTCATCATTTCATTTTTATAGATGCAAATTTAGTTTATTTTTCAAAAGAGATTTAAAATAGTCCTTCAAGCCAAAAGTTAAATAAATCATTAATTTTGCTGACTGACAATACTATGAAAAGCAGCGACAAAAAAAAGAAATTATTGCTTATAAATCCATTCAATTCCTATCAGAAGGATACTATCGTGGATGTAAACACCATATCCCCACCATTAGGGCTGGGAATTGTGGCGGCACTCACTCCTGAGGACTGGGAGGTGGAGATCATAGATGAGAATTTCGATCCTTTCGAATACAGGGAAGCAGACCTGGTTGGATTTACGGCACTCACCTCGGCGGTTAACAGAGCTTATGAGCTGGCTTCCATATACAGGGAAGAAGGCATCCATACGGTGCTTGGCGGCATCCATGCAAGCATGTTGCCCGATGAAAGTCTGCAGTACGTAGACAGTGTAGTAATAGGAGAAGCTGAAAGTGTTTGGCAAGATCTGATCAGGGATTTTGAAAGCAATAAATTAAAAAAGAAATACAAAGGGGAGTTACTTTCGCTTGAAAATCTGCAGGTTCCACGACGTGATCTTTTCCATCAAGGATATTTGCAGGCCAACATGCAAACCACGCGTGGTTGTCCCATGAACTGTGACTTTTGTACCGTGCATCAGTTCAATGGGAGCAGATACCGGCAACGTCCCGTGGCGGAAGTACTGGATGAAATGGAAACCATAAGTCATCAACGTATTTTTTTTGTTGACGACAATATAATCGGATACAGCAAAAAATCCACAGAAAGGGCTAAACAGCTTTTTCGCGGCATCATTGAACGCGGGATAAAGAAAGACTGGGTGTGCCAGGCCTCCCTTAATTTCGCTGATGATGATGAATTGCTCAGTCTTGCTGCACAAAGCGGCTGCCGGTTGGTATTGATCGGCGTGGAATCGGAAAAGGCCAGTCAACTGCAGGAAACCAACAAAAAGCTCAACCTGAAAATGGGTACCGACAGCTATCAGGAAACCTTTAGGAAAATTAACGAACATGGCATCAGTGTATTGGGTGCATTCATCTTCGGACTGGATACCGACAGCAAGGAAGATCTCTACAACCGGGCAGATTATATCCTGAACTCCGGCATCGATGCCATTCAAAGTACGATTGTCACCCCTTTGCCCGGTACCCATTTGTTCGACCGACTGGAAAAGGAAGGCCGTTTGCTTTATACAAACTTTCCAAAAGACTGGGAAAGGTATTACTTTATGGAACCGGTCCATAGGCCCTTATTGATGAGTCAGCAAGAACTTAAGCAAGACATGGACAGGATTTGGGAAAGAGTATACGATGCCAAGCTGATGCAACGAAAGATGTTGCAAACCCTGAAAAAAACAAGAAATATCAAAGCTGCTGTTTGGGCTTATTTTGCTAATGTAGAAAGGCATAATCTATGTCTGACGGAGAACGTGGAACCGGTTGATGTGGAAAAAATGCTGGCTGGATTACAATTAAAAACAACATAGAACTACATAATACTAAACAACAACTACGGAGAAGTGAATGAAAAAGAAAAGATTTAAACTACTGTTGATAAATCCACTGAACCTAAGGCGCATAGGACTGATCCGCGACAGGGAATCCATTTATCCGCCTATGTCCCTGGGGATCATTGCTGCACTCACGCCACCTGACTGGGATGTTGAAATTTTGGATGAAAATTTTGAGCGCTTTGAATACAAAGAAGCAGACCTGGTTGGATTCACCGCTTTGACCTCTTCCATTTACAGGGCTTACGAGCTGGCTTCAATCTACAGGGAAAATAAGGTACCGACAGTGATCGGTGGAATCCATGCTTCCATGCTGCCTGATGAGGCTCTGCAATACGTGGACACCGTGGTAAAAGGTGAAGCCGAAAGCATCTGGCCCAAAGTGATAGAAGATTTTGAAAAGAACAGGCTTGAAAGCTTGTATGAAGGCAAATTGCTCCCCATGGTTGAGTCACCCAAACCAAGGATCGATCTTTATAATCCCGGCTATGCCTTTGGGAGTATCCAAACCACAAGAGGATGTCCTAATCTTTGTGATTTTTGTTCAGTGCATACATTTAATGGGCGGGCCTACCGACCACGTCCTGTACAGGAAGTTATAGATGAGTATTCCAAAATACCCCAGAAAAGGGTGTACTTCGTGGATGACAACCTTATCGGATATTCAAAAAAGTCGGCCCAACGCATTATTGAAATCTGCAAAGGCATTATCGACAGAGGAATTAAGAAAGATTGGTTCTGCTCTGCATCAATGAACATCGGACAGAATGAGGAAGTACTTGAATACATGGCCAAAGCCGGTTGCCGTATGATCTTCCTGGGCATTGAATCCGAATTGATCGATCAACTGCAGGCTGCCAACAAAAGTACGAACATCCGGATTGGTATCGACAACTTTCAAAAAATTTACGACGCCATTCACAAACATCATATTGCCGTGCTCGGTGCTTTCATTTTCGGGCTCGATACCGACACTGCGGATTCTATCAGAAAAAGGACGGATTATATCCTGAGTGCTGATATTGATGCCATGCAAACAACGATCCTTACACCTCTTCCCGGCACACTACTT
This sequence comes from Bacteroidales bacterium, assembly GCA_021738625.1. Classification (GTDB taxonomy): domain Bacteria; phylum Bacteroidota; class Bacteroidia; order Bacteroidales; family JAIOZK01; genus JAIOZK01. The sequence goes on along the minus strand of JAIPBS010000012.1, from coordinate 52,993 downwards.
TACAATCGCTTTAAAAAAGAAGGACGGTTGTTGTTCACCAACTATCCCGAAGACTGGCAGCGCTATTCCTTCGCAGAAGTGGTTTATAAACCAAAACTAATGGAAGCCGATGCGTTCGAATCCGTTGTAAAAGAGTCATGGACCAGACTTTACGATGATAAAACACTGAAAAGAAAGATCATTAAAACATTGAAGGCAACAAGAAATCCTACGGCTGCTACCTGGGCATATGCCAGCAACCTGCAATACCATAACCTGACTTTTGAGGGAGAACGACAAAGAATTGACATCAGGGATATCTTCAATCAGCTAACCATTCCCATCCATGAAAAATAGATCAGATGTGAAGAGGGGAATTCTACAGCAATTGTCTTCCAAAGCAAAATCTGGTAAGGTATATGAAACCCTGGTAGATATATTCAAAAAACATGTAGTCGATACCGGTGATAAAACCGCTTTCATCTTCCTGCAAAACGGTTCTGATGAAAAAGAAAGCATTACCTACCGGGAACTGGATCAGAAGGCTGCTGCCATTGCCGCTGAGCTGCTTCAAAAACATCAGCCCGGTGAAGGTTGCTTGCTTTTATTACCTGAAGGCATCGACTTCATTGCAGGATTTATGGGCTGCCTGTATGCGGGCCTGATCGCCATACCGGCACATGCCCTGCGCAGAAACCGAAACAACAACCGCTTTTTTACTTTGCTCGAAAACTCGGAAGCCAAAGCCGTGCTCACGAATAAAACCACCTCAGCAGACCTGAAGAGGCACTTTGGCGAAAATCAACAAATTCAAAAACTGGATCACACCATCATTGAAAATGTTGATCCCGTAAAGGCAAAGCAATGGACAATGCCGGATATGGAGCCTTCGGATATTGCTTTCCTGCAATATACTTCAGGCTCCACCGGAAAACCCAACGGAACCATGGTCAGCCATGCCAACCTGGTGGCCAACCTGGAGATCATCAAACAATCCTTCGGTCATGACGAAAATCTGGTTGGCGTTAACTGGCTGCCTCCCTTCCACGATATGGGGCTGATCGGTGCGTTGCTGCAACCGCTTTATACGGGCGGCATGAATGTGATCATTCCTCCCAACACCTTTTTGCGCGATCCGGGCTGCTGGCTGAAAGCCATCACAAAATATAAGGGCAGCACCGCGGGCGGGCCCAATTTTGCCCTCGACTATTGTGTGGAAAAGATCAGCGAAGAAGAAAAAAAAGAGATCGACCTGTCTTCTGTAAAAATATTCTTCTGCGGCGCCGAGCCCATCAGCATACAATCGCTGGATGCCTTCTCGGATAGATTTAAAGAAAACGGTTTTGAAGCACGGATGTTCTATCCCTGTTACGGCCTGGCTGAGGCAACGTTGATGGTAACCGGCGGTGACCGCAAAGAAGATCCATTCACTCTTTCCCAAAATATGGAAACAGGGCACCGGGCTGTGATCACCGATAAAGCCGAACAGGCAAAACAGCTGGTGGCCTGCGGTTATCCCTGGCTGGGCACCCGCCTTCTGATCGTTGACCCAGGGAGCAGGGAAATATGCAGGGATATGCAAATTGGCGAAATTTGGGTGGAAGGCCCTTCGGTTTGCAAAGGTTACTGGAACAATGCTCAGGGCACAAAACACACATTCGAAGCCTATACCGCCGAAAGTGAAGGCCCTTTCATGCGTAGCGGCGATCTTGGTTTTATTCATGAAGGACAGCTTTATATCACAGGCAGGCTGAAAGACCTTATCATCATCAGGGGGCAAAATCATTATCCGCACGATATCGAGAAAACCGTGGAAAATGCACATGAAGCCTTGCGTAAGTATTCCGGGGCGGCTTTTTCGATTGATTTGAAAGAAGAAGAAAGGCCGGTGATCCTTCAGGAGGTTGAACGTACCTTTCTGAGAGACCTCAACAAGGAAGAAGTGTTCGACGCCATCCGCAGCGCCCTGGCTACAGAACATGACCTACAAGCCCATGCCATTGTTTTGCTGCGCACGGGTAGCATCCCCAAAACCAGCAGTGGCAAAATCCGCAGGCAGGCATCCAAAAAGGCTTACCTGAATGACGAGTTGAATGTAGTGGCATCCTGGGAACAACAATCAAAACAAGATACAGCCCCCGCTTCTATCAGGGCCGACGAACTTTCACCAAAGCAAATAGAAAGCTGGCTAAGCGGTTGGCTGGCCGCAAAGACAGGTATGGACCCACGGCAGATCGATCCGGAAAAATCCGTTTTGTCCTACGGCCTGGATTCCATCGGGGCGGTTGAGTTGGAAAGAGAAGTCAACAAACAATTCGGGATCTCCATCGAACTTTCCGACTTCCTCGAAAACAACAGCATCAAAGAGCTGGCCAGGAAGGGTTTTGAGATGATGCGGTAGAGATTGAACGATTGGATGGAACCCAGCATTTCCTGAGTAATAAATCGTCCCATGAGATTATCACCCAAATTCATTTGGTTGGTTTTGGCATAAAATCAATATTGGCTATTTCGACAGGTATTTTCGAAGGACCCTGCCCGTTAAAGAATGATCCTTTGTAGCTATTTGTTCCGGTGTTCCTTCGGCTACAACCCTTCCGCCTTCGCTGCCTCCGCCCGGCCCCAGGTCGATCACCCAGTCGGTTTGCAAAATGATATCCGGGTCATGTTCGATGATGATCAAGCTATGGCCTCGCTCTGACAATCCTTTAAACAACCTCATCAATACCTCAATGTCCTGAAAATGCAATCCGGTGCCCGGCTCGTCGAAAAGAAAAAGCGTTTTACCGGAGGTTTGATCCTTCAATTCTTTTGCAATCTTCAATCTTTGCACTTCACCGCCCGAAAGCGTATCGGTACTTTGCCCCAACTGCAAATAACCCAATCCCACCTGATCAAGCACTTTGAGGTTTTTGATCACTTGTCTTTCCTGCCAGTAAAAATCCAGGGCCTCAAGCACCGTCATCCGCAAAACTTCGTGTATGTTTTTCTGATTCCACTTGCACGACAAAACTTTGTCTTTGTAGCGCCTTCCCTTGCATTCATCGCAAATCAACGAAACATCCGAAACAAAATCCAGGCTCACCCTGATCCGGCCCTGTCCCTGACATTGCTCGCATCTTCCCTTGCCGCTGTTAAAAGAAAAATCGCCGACCTTCAGTTGAAGATTTGAGGCCTGCTCAGTTGATGCAAACAATTTACGGATTTCATCAAAAGCGCCCAGATAAGTGGCTGGGTTACTTATCTTGCTTGTGGAAATGGACGTCTGGGTGATTTCCATAATGCGATCGAATTTTTCCAGACCGCTAATGCTTGTGCATCCTGTTGGCCTTTTGGAATGGAATGACGCACCAATCACATCAAACATCAGGCTGGACTTACCGCTGCCGGAAACACCGGTCAGGGAAACGATCCCGCCAACCGGCACGTGCAATTCAGGGATATTCAGATTATGAACTCCTGCATTCTTTATGCGGAGGCCCTCCTGTAAGTTCTTTCTTGAAATATCAACATACAATCTTTCATTCAGGTATTTTCCGCTAATAGATTGTTTGTTCTTTTTGATTTCAGCTGGCGCTCCTGTGGCGATCAAGTTTCCGCCCTGCTTGCCCGCGCCTGGCCCCAGTTCGATAATATGATCCGAAGCATTGATCACATCCTTGTCGTGCTCAACCATCACTACTGTGTTATTGTTGTTTCGCAAATCCCTGATCATTTTCATAAGTTTATCCGTATCGGCGGGATGCAATCCGACGGTGGGCTCATCCAGTACGAAAGTCATTCCTGTGAGCCCGTTGTCGATCTGGGCGGCAAGCCGCACCCGCTGTGCTTCCCCCCCCGACAAACCGGAAGAAGCCCGGTCGATGGAAAGATAATTCAGGCCAAGGTTGCATAGCGTCATAAGCTTTCGATAAATTTCTTTCCTAAGCTCTGTTGTGATCTTCTCCTGATCGCCACCCAAAGTTTTTTTCTTTATTTCATCAAAAAAACAAACCAACTCCCGGATGCTCATGGCAGAGAGTTGGGCTATATTTTTACCAAACAGAACGAAGGATAAAGCCTGTTCATTTAACCTGGCTCCTCCGCACTGAGGGCAGATATCACTTCTCATCACATTCATCATGCCTTCCCCGCGCCGGTCGGCATGCTTTCGTTTGTATTCTTCATTGATCAGGTTTACAAATCCGGGCCATTTTCCTTTAAAATTGTGGGTTCCTGTGCGTTTTCCTCTTTTGTATCTCCAACAAACTTCATAAACCTCACTTCCGCTGCCAAACATTGCCAGCATTCGACTGCTGGGAATCAACTCCTGCCAGGCCTTGGAAAAATCCACTCCCTGCTTCTTCCCGGCCACCTGCAAAGTAGGCACATATTGACCATAAGGATCACCGTAGAATCTCCCGGTTTTGGTTCCCTGCATGGCGCCATCCAATAAAGATTCTTCGGGATGGGTGACCAGTTTATCAGGATCGCACACCATAACTTTTCCAAGCCCTTCGCAATAATCACAAGCACCTTGCTGGTGGTTGAAGGAGAATAAAGTTGAATAGGCTTGTTTGCTATCCGGGGATTTGGCAGCACGTGCAAACATCAATCTAAACAATTCATAAAGACCTGTCATGGTGCCAACTGTAGAACGCTCATTTATGCGCATGCCTTTCCTGTCGATGGCGAGCACAGGTGTCAACCCATGCACCTCGTCAAAATCGGCCGCACCCTGCATACCTATCCGGCTCCTGACATAAGCTGAATAACTTTCCAGGAAGCGGTTGCGGCCTTCTGCATACAAGGTATCGAAAGCCAGGGAAGACTTGCCGCTACCCGAAACACCCGTGATAGTGATGAGTTTGTTTTGGGGAAAATCAACATCAATGTTTTTCAGATTATGTGTTTTGACACCTTTAAAACTGATCAAACCGTACTTTTGCTTCACCTGTTCCGAAAATGGGATCTTCCATTCCCTACTTTTCTTTATATAAGCTTTCATTGCGCGGCCGGTAAGGGATTTGTTGTTTTGCATAACGGCTTCGGGCGGGCCCGATGCAAGAAGGTAACCACCTTGCTTTCCGCTACCCGGCCCCAGGTCGATGATATGGTCGGCAGATAGGATCAAACCCATATGATGTTCGATCAGGATAACCGTATTTTCATGTTCAACAAGCTCCTTCATTGCTTGCAGCAGGACTTTCACATTCGCGTTGTGCAAGCCTGTTGTGGGCTCATCCAAAACATATAAGGTGTGCGACGAACCTGGCCTTGACAACTCAGAGGCCAGCTTAACACGTTGAGCCTCGCCTCCGCTAAGAGTGGTGGAGCGTTGGCCAAGTTTCACATATCCCAGGCCAAGCCGGTGCAAGGTTTGCAAAGTCCTGTTCAGCTTTTTTTGTACGGTGAAAAATGAAAGTGCTTCATCAACCGACATCTCCAGAACATCATAAACATTCTTATCCTTAAATTTTACCTCCAGGGTGTCGTCGTTGAATCGTCTCCCGTTGCATTCCTCACATAGAATCTCCACCTGCCCCATAAAATGCATTCCTATTTGACGATAGCCTGCTCCCTGGCAGGTCTCACACCTTCCTCCTTTATTGTTGAAAGAAAACCTTCCTTTGCTCCATCCCCGGTTTTTGGATCCAGGCAGGGCGGCAAAAAGATCTCGGATGTGATCGAACAAACCGGTATAGGTTGCGGGATTACTGCGTGGTGTGCGACCAATTGGCGACTGGTCGATAGCCACCAGCTTTTTGATCTTTTCCCATCCCCTGAGCCGATCAAATCTGCCGGGATGATCCTTGCCTCCATGCAACTGTTTTTTAAGGAAACGGCTCAGGATCACTTCCGTTAAAGTAGATTTACCTGCGCCGGAAACACCTGTCACCACATTCAGGGCATGGAGCTTAAAATCCACATCAATATGTTTGAGGTTATGCTCTGCAGCATCGTCTATGTGAATTTTTTCTTCAGAATTCGAAGGATGCCTGTTGATTTCAAAAGTTTCTTTCCCGAGCAGGTAATCCCTGGTGGGGCTTTTGACTTGCAGAGCAGGGATCTCTCCTATTGCGGCGTTGATCAAAACTTCACCCCCATTCACCCCTGCCGCCGGCCCGATGTCGATCAAATGGTCTGCCTGTCTTATGAAATCGTCTTCGTGCTCAACAACAATTATTGTATTTCCCCTATCACGAAGCTCCTTAAGCACTTCAATCATCTTTCGGTTCTCCACCGGGTGCAGCCCTATGGAGGGTTCATCAAAAATATACAGCATCCCACTTAGATCCGATAAAACCTGGTTGGCAAAGCGCAGCCGCTGCGACTCTCCCCCTGAAAGCGTATCCGAGCCACGGTTAATCTGCAAATAGCCCGTTCCCAGCTTTTCAAGGATTTCAGTCCGTTTTAGGATTTGAGAAATGAGATTGGAGGCAACAGCATCCCTGTGCTCAGGTTTTAAAATTTTTCGCAAGCTCTCATCCAGTTCCAAAACCGTCAAGCTAGCAAAGTCTGCAATGTTTTTCTGCTGCCACTTTACCGATAAAGATTTCTCATTCAATCTTTTGCCCTGGCATAAGGAGCATTTACCGGATCTGACAAAGCGCAGGATATTTTTGTTTCGGTCTCGCTTAAGTATGTTTTCCATTACAGGAATGACGCCCTTATAATAACCTGTTTCGCGAGGCCTGGCTGTAATTCCGCTCCATCGCATTCGCGATTCGAGGGTATGTTTGCCAAAGGGGATCTCGATTTTATCACTTCCGTAAAGGACAATATCCCTCTGCTTCTTTGTCAATTTATCCCATGAAATATCCACATTGAACCCCTCCGCCTGGCATACCTGGTTCAACACGTCCATGGTAACCTGGGAATAGATGATGTAACCGCTGCTTGTGGTGATGGACAAAGCTCCCTGGCGCAGGGTTTTCGAAGAATCGCTTATTAGCAGATCTAGATCAATATACTCCTCAACGCCCAATCCAAGACATTTTTCACAAGCGCCTTTTGGATTGTTGAATGAAAAAAGGCTTCTATCGATTTCAAAATGATCCGGTCGGTTAGATTTTCCCAGACGGGCAAAGATCAGCCGCAAAAAATCATACAATCCGGTTAAGGTTCCGACTGTTGATCTTGGATTATTTATCACCGATTTTTGGTTTACTGCTATGGCCGGAGAAAGCCCTTCAATCTTTTCCACTTCCGGTTTTTTCATCCTTCCCATAAATTGCCTGGCATAGGAGGAAAAGGAACCCAGATAGCGGTTTTCCGCTTCCCTGAAGATCACATCATACACCAGAGATGATTTCCCCGAACCCGACAAGCCTGTTACCATGATCAGCTTGTTGGCAGGTAGGCTTAAGCTGATTTCTTTCAGATTGTTTTCCGAAGCCTTGCTGATTATAATATGATCTTTCGCCGGCATATATGGATATTTTTGTGCAAAGGTCGGTAAAATAAGCAATTGAACACTCCAGGGCGCATCTTAGGTTAATGCATTTAACAGGGAATTTGAACTTCATTTCTTTTTCCCGAACAACTTGCTGATGCTTGCCATTAGTTCTGACTGGCGGATGGGCTTGGAAAGATAATCGTCGCAACCGGCATTGTTGGCTTTGCGTTTTTCTTCCGGTGTAACATAGGCTGTTTGTGCAATAACTACGGTTGAGGGATTCTTTCGCTTGATCTCTCTGGTTGCCGCCAAACCGTCCATGCCGGGCATCTTGATATCCATCAAAACAAGATGATACGCTTTTTGATTCGATTTTTCAACTGCAGTATAGCCGCTCGTTGCTTCATCCAGGGATCTCACTTTTTTATCCAAAAGAATTTTAAGGTATTGCAGGCTATCGGGTTCATCTTCTGCGATGAGCACATCCAGCATGCTAAGGTAATCCGTGCTAACAGCAATGGGTTTCACTTCTGAATAAACACTTAAATCCTTCACCAGCGGAACCATAAAATAAAACTCGGAACCTTGCCCCGGCCGTGAGTTAACGCCGATCTCACCATCCAACAACTTAGCAATGTTTGCGGCAATGCTAAGGCCGAGGCCTGTTCCTCCGATAGCAAGCCGCTGTGCCCGGTCGCCTCTATAAAAGCGTTCGAAAACACGCGCTTGCTCATCTTCAGGTATGCCAACACCTGTATCTTTTACATAAAAGTACAAAGTATCGATTGCCTGCCGACAACCGATCTCGATGGTTCCATGTTCTGTGTACTTAATGGCGTTATCGATAAAACCTGTAAGCACCTGTCTGATCTTTTGCTTGTCCGAGATAACGCGCAAAGCTTTTAACGAAGGATCAACCTTCTGAATGCATTGTAAACCATTGCTTTCAACCTTGTAGTGATTGCTCTCGTATAGATCATTACAAAGTTGGTGAATTGAAAAGGATGCAATATCAAGCCTTGTTTTTTCACTCTCAAGCCTTGAGATATTGATCACATCATCGATGATCTTCACAAGATGTTCCGCATTGTTGTTGATGATTTCAATATGTTTTTTACGTTCCTCTGGCGGTGGGTTATCTCTAAGCAAATCGGCGAAGCCCATTATGGAATTCATGGGTGTCCGGATTTCATGGCTCATATTGTTAAGAAAAGATGTTTTCAGCCGGTCGCTCTCCTCTGCCCTTGCTTTAGCCACTTTAAGTTCCTTGTTTGCCTTCCTGATGGTTTCCAGGCTTTCAGCAAGCTCTTCATTTTGAGTCATATATTCTTCATTCAGGCTTTGGTATTCTTCATTCTGTTCGATCAGCTTTTGTTCGTATTTCCTTCGTTCGGTGATATCCTGTACCATTCCCACAGAGCGAATTATTTTTTGGTTCCGGTCTTTGATATGATCACACTTTTCAATAACATGACGAACCTCCTGATTGTCTTTTCTCACGATACGATGTTCGATCTCATAACTATCTTTTCCTTTCTCAACCGAACTTATATATATTTTATCAACGGTTTGCCTGTCATCCGGATGGATCATTTCCAGGAATGCCTCATAAGATGGCTTTATGTGTTCCGGTTTCATCCCGAATATCCTGTAAACTTCATCCGACCAGGACAATCTATTTCCCAACAGGTCGAACTCCCAGCTACCCACATTGGCCATTTCCTGTGTTTTCTTCATCATGGCTTCGCTATGTTCGATTTTGCGAACAGTTTCACGTTGCTGTGTTTGATCGCGAAATACAAGCACGGCCCCGGTAATGTTATCCTGATCATCATGGATTGGCGCACCGCTATCGGCGATAGGAATTTCTTTGCCCGACCTGGAAATAAGCACGGTATGATTTGCAAGACCTATCACCCCACCTTCCAACATTGCTCTCATGGCGGGATTATCAACTTTTTCACCGGTTTCTTCATGAACGATCCTGAAAACATCTTCAAGGGACTTACCAACCGCTGAGTCTTCTTTCCAGCCTGTAAGATCTTCTGCAACCGGGTTCATATTTGTAATCCTGCTGTTTCTGTCGGTAATGATCACGGCATCGCCTATGCTGTATAGGGTTGTTTTGAATTCCTGTTGTGCTCTCAACAATTCCCTTTCCTTGAGATAAAGATTCTTAAAGTTGTTTTTCTGCCGATAGTGATAAACCCAAGCCAGACCGGCGGCTGCGAGCAAAACCAATACCACGGCAAAACCGATAATCGCCCCTGCCTTGTACCGTAATACGGCAAAAACCTCTTCCTTATCTACCTTGGCGATCATATACCAGGGAGTTCTTTCAATATTCCTAACAACCGACAATACTTCCACATCCCGGTAGTCATTTCCTTCAAAAACACCCTCATATCCCTTAATGGCCTGCACGGCCGGAATATCCTGCCGGGACATTGGAACCCGGAGGCTTAGGGCTGTGTTGTCCATATGCCTGAGCTCATTGAGAAAAAGCGCACTGTCGCCATCCCTTCTTAAAATCAGGGTTTCGGAAGTTTCGCTCGAAACCGGCCAGGATTGGATCAGAGGAAACAGGTAGTCGTTCGGGTCAACCCTAAAAACGAGGGTGGCAAAAGGAGCGTCTTTCATTGCAACCGGTGCAAGTATATCCAAATGCACATTCTTGTGGGTCGGGCACTCATAAAAACCGGTCATCATCACTTCCTGCCTGTTTTTTACGCTATCTGAAAAATGCATCGTGGTCGAATCAACCGTGGAATAATCTTTATCAAGTGAAAAAATAAGTTTATGATTTGTGTCCAGCAGGAAAATGTTTTCATAGCCGTGCCTTTTCATGAATGGTGTTAACCGGCTTCTATAATATAAAAATGCCTCTTCTGCATCAACCCCATGCGTGAGATTCTTGGTATGTTGAATAAAGGAAGGATTCTCGGAAAAAAAATGCGCCTCACTATCTCTTTCTTTAAGCCATCTGTTAATTTGGTCGAGTTTCAATTCTGCTATTGCGGTCAGATCGTTATACTTTTCTTTCCGTATGGTTCTTTCCTCGCTTTTATAATAAACGTAGGCCCCCGCAAGCAGGATGGCCGTGAAAGCAACCAGCAAAAATGCCAGCCTGCCCCTGGGATAACCACCTGTTGTTTGTTTTTCAGCCATAATGATTTTAAGCAAATGATTTGGAACATTCCTTCCAGCACAATAAAACTTAAAAGTAAGAATAATTCGTTAAAAATACAAAACCAGGACACTCAGATACTTATTCGACATTTAAAAACAGGATGATGACAATGAGCAAGACCAGGAGGGTAAACCATATTTTCAAAGCGTTATAGGTATATTTTTTGGCTTTCTTTTCCTCCCACCAATACTTCGGCCGGATTTTCGAAACAAAGAAAGTAATGATACCTGCCAGATTCACACATATGGTGTTTGCAATAAAAATAAGGAAAGCATACAGGCTGTATTGCCAGTATCCTTCTCCTGCCAGCAAGCCTGATTTGATAAGGGGAGGCAACAATGCCACGGCCACCATCACACCGACCAGCGAAGCAGAGGCACTCCGCAACAGCGCAACGGCTCCGGCCGCCCCACTCATCAGTGCGATCGCCAGATCGCTAAGGCGGATCTCGGTCCGGGCGATATCGTCCACGTCGCCAGGATTTATAATCCCCCAGATAAAAGAGATCACAACAGCAATGACGATAGCCACAAAACTGGTCCGGATGGATTTTTTTACCAGGGTAATATCTCCCAGCACCGTGCCAAAAGCAAGGGAGATATTCGGTCCTAGCATGGGGGCAATTACCATGGCCCCGATGATGATAGCGATATTATCTTTAAGGATACCGATACCGGCAACAACAGAAGAAAATATCATCATCATGATGAAATTTGTGGAAAGCTCACCAAAATCGCGTATGTCATCAATCAGCTCGGTACGGCTGATCCTTAATAAAGGGGAGGCTTTTTCGGGCTTCACTTCTTTTTGCAGTGCTTCTTTTTTTTCTTCTTTGGGGCGGGGTAACACCGCCTCTATCTGACTGATGATGATACGTGTGTTCTCCCGGCTGCTGAAACGCTTATCGAGTTTGTCGAGTACTTCTTCAGATGCCTCGGCCTCGATGATAAACTCAAGCTTGATTGATTTTTCTGAAAGGTGATACCACCACTTCCTTTCAATATTATTCTGCTGTATCAGCTCCTCCAGTGCTTCCCGGGATTCCTTGTCAACAATTATTTCTACTTTTCTTAGGCTCACAGTATCTTTTGATTACAAACAAATCTACAAAAAGAATTGATGATCTCCAATCAGGACTGGAAACCCCATCCGGTGGTGAAAGCACAAAGCCGCTCCAACAGGGGCGGCTTGATATTATTCAATGGAAAAATGTTGATCAGATGCTATTTTTTAATGTTTTTTCTTCCTCCTACTTTAGCTCCAAAAAACTCCCTGTTCATACGTGCGATGTGCTCCACGCTGATTTCTTTCGGACATTCTGCCTCGCAGGCGTATGTGTTGGTGCAGTTACCAAAACCGAGTTCATCCATTTTGGCCACCATTTTCTGCACGCGTTCTTTGGCTTCTATCCTACCCTGCGGCAACAATGCAAACTGAGAAACCTTGGCTGCAACAAACAACATGGCGGATGCATTTTTACAGGCTGCCACACAAGCGCCGCAACCGATGCAAGAAGCGGCATCCATACTCTGGTCGGCTTTTTCTTTCCTGATCGGGATGGCATTGGCATCCGGGATACCACCGGTATCCACTGAAATAAATCCACCTGCCTGTATGATTTTATCGAAGGCATTGCGGTTAACAATAAGGTCTTTGATCACGGAGAAAGGCTTTGCACGCCAGGGTTCGATCACTATGGTGTCGCCATCCTTAAACCGGCGCATATGCACCTGGCAGGTGGTGATGGCATCGTCGGGGCCGTGCGGCCGACCATTGATATACAGACTGCATGTTCCGCATATGCCTTCCCGGCAGTCGTGGTCGAAGGCTACAGGCTCCTCTCCCCTGGCTACAAGTTGCTCATTCAGGATATCAAGCATTTCAAGGAAAGAACAATCCGGTGATATATCACTGATGGAGTACTTTTCGAATTTACCTTTGGATTTGGCATCTTTTTGCCGCCAGATTTTTAACGTAAAATTCATTTTTTATATCTGTTTAATTCTTGACTTCATTTATAAAACTTCCCGAACCACTTACCATTCTATTTGTAGCTTCTCTGCTTCACCTCAACAAATTCGAAATTCAAATCCTCCTTGTGCATTTCCGGTTTTTCACCCTCGCCTTTGTATTCCCAGCAGGAAACAAAGCTAAATTTCTTGTCGTCTCTGAGGGCTTCTCCTTCGTCGGTCTGGTGTTCTTCCCGGAAATGACCCCCGCATGATTCCTCCCTTTGCAATGCATCGTGAGCCATTAGCTCGCCAAGCTCCAGGTAATCGGCCAGGCGTGCGGCTTTTTCAAGTTCGGGGTTCAAACCATCAATCTCACCGGGTATTTTAACGTCTTTCCAGAATTCTTCCCGCAGGTTCCTGATCTGCTCAATGGCTTTGGTGAGGTCTTCCTTGTTTCGATCCATTCCAACGTTCTCCCACATGATCAGGCCCAGTTTCTTATGAAAATCATCGGTACTTTGACTGCCTTTCACAGCCATCAATTTTTCAAGCCGCTCTCTTGCACGTTTCTCTGCTTCCTCAAAAGCATTTTCATCCGTTGAAATCCTGGGCACCTTGATCTGATCGGCCAGGTAATTTTGCATGGTGTATGGCAAAACAAAATAACCGTCGCTTAAACCTTGCATCAGGGCGGAAGCACCCAGGCGGTTGGCGCCATGATCGCTGAAATTGGCCTCGCCGGCCGAGAATAAACCGGTAATGGTGGTTTGCAATTCATAATCAACCCATAAGCCACCCATGGTGTAATGCACCGCCGGATAGATCATCATTGGGGTTTCGTAGGGATTTTCATCCACGATCTTTTCATACATCTGGAAAAGATTGCCGTAGCGGGCTTCGATCACATCTCTTCCAAGTCTTTTGATGGCATCTTCAAAATCCAGATAAACGGCCAGCCCGGTTGGTCCGACTCCAAAGCCAGCATCACATCTTTCCTTGGCAGCGCGTGATGCCACATCCCTGGGCACCAGGTTTCCGAAAGCCGGGTATCTTCTTTCCAGGTAATAATCCCGGTCTTCCTCGTCGATCTCAGTTGGTTTCAACTCACCTTTCTGGATCTTCTGTGCGTCTTCTTTCTTTTTCGGCACCCAGATGCGGCCGTCATTCCTGAGGCTTTCGCTCATCAGGGTGAGCTTCGACTGGTAATCGCCATGCACGGGGATACAAGTGGGATGGATCTGCGTGAAGCAAGGATTTCCAAAAAGTGCTCCCTGCTTATAACATCTGAAAGCGGCGCTTCCGTTCGAATTCATGGCGTTGGTCGAAAGGAAAAACACATTTCCATATCCTCCCGAGGCCAGCACTACGGCGTGGCCAAAATATCTTTTCAATTCACCGGTCACATTGTCGCGTGTGATGATGCCCCTGGCTCTTCCGTCGATGATGACCAGCTCCTGCATCTCTTCACGGGTGTACATTTCAACGGAACCATGGGCCACTTCCTTGCTCAGAGCGCCATATGCTCCCAAAAGCAACTGCTGGCCGGTTTGCCCGCGGGCATAAAAGGTTCTCGAAACAAGCGCTCCGCCGAAGGAACGGTTGTCCAACAAACCTCCGTACTCCCGTGCAAAGGGAACCCCCTGGGCAACGCACTGGTCGATGATGCTGTTGCTCACTTCCGCCAATCGATAAACATTGGCTTCACGTGCCCGGTAATCACCACCCTTCACCGTGTCATAAAACAAACGGAAAATGCTGTCTCCATCATTCGGATAGTTTTTGGCTGCGTTGATCCCACCCTGGGCAGCGATGCTGTGCGCACGCCTCGGACTGTCCTGTATGCAAAATACTTTTACATTGAATCCCAGCTCACCAAGGCTTGCGGCTGCAGAGGCACCGGCCAATCCGGTGCCCACCACAATGATGTCCAGCTTCCGCTTGTTGGCCGGGTTGACTAAATTTTGATTGGATCTGTAATGGGTCCATTTTTCTGAGATGTGACCTTCGGGTATTTTTGAATTCAATTTAGTCATGATATCTGATCTCTTTTTAATTCTTTAAACAATTTGAAAATAAATAAACACAGGGATGATTGTGAAACCAACCGGAATGATTATGGATGTGATCAGGCTTAGAGCCTTCAAAAAAGGAAAGTATTTCGGATGGTTCAATCCAAGTGACTGGAATGCACTCTGAAAAGCGTGATGCAAATGAAATCCCAGGAATAAAAAGGAGGCGATGTAGAAAATCACAAAGCCCAGGTTCTGAAATTTCTGTATGATGAGCGCTCCCAGGTCATGGTACTCTTCCCCGTCGTACCAAACGCTTTCCGCTCCTTCAAAAAACTTGGCTTTGAAATAAAAATCGACCAGGTGAATGATCAGGAAGATAAAAATGATCATGCCGGTGTGGATCATGAATTTTGAGAAAGGAGAGGTGTGCGACCAGCCCTCCACCTTGTAACGCTTCGGACGCGACATCCAGTTGTGTATCTGAAGGATCAGCCCGTAAATTATATGTATGATGAAACCGGCAAACAAAACGATCTCAAAAACCTTGATCACCGGATTGAGCATCATGAAACGGGCCGCCTTGTTAAAAATTTCTTTGGCCTCCGTATCCTGACTTTCCGGGATCAACACCGTAAGATTGATACCCAGATGAACAAACAGGAAGCTGATAAGAAAAAGCCCGGCAAGGGCTATAACGTACTTTTTGGTCAATGAAGATTGGTAAATTCCCGATTTTGCCATAACAAAATAATTTGTCAAAAATGAACTGAAGAACTATGAATTCTGGGTTAAAATCTCTTTCTTTGCGAAAGAATCCAACAAATTTAGGCTTTTTGCCCAATTGTGCAATTACAAAAAATTCTTAAGCAAAAATTTGTAATCATTTTAAATTAAGGCATTCGATGCGTTACGATTCGATCCATAAAAACTTTTTTAATAAAAACAGAAAAAAACTTGCAGGCAGACTGCCAGCAAAGTCGGTAGCCATTGTTCATTCCAACGATGAAATGCCACGCACCGGTGATCAGTATTTCAGGTATCGCCAAAACTCCGATTTGTTTTATCTGAGCGGCATTGAGCAGGAGCAAACCATCCTGCTAATTTATCCCGATCATCCTTCCCAAAAACTAAGAGAAGTCTTGTTTATCCTCCAGCCGAACGAAAAGATGGAAACCTGGTTCGGGCACAAGCTCACCAAAGAAAAAGCAACAGAGATTTCGGGGATTTCAAATATCCAATACCTCGACAGTTTTGAAGCCTTGCTTGATGAAATGCTCGGTCATGCCGAAAACATATATTTCAACTCGAACGATTATCCCAAATTCAAACCTGATGTCGAGAGCCGCGATTTAAGATGGGCCAAAAAGATCAAAAAAGATTATCCGGCACATAACTACAAACGACTGGCACCGGAGATCACCCAGCTTCGCTTGCAGAAAGGACCCGAGGAAATCGATTTGATGAAGAAAGCCTGTGATATCACCAATAAGGCATTTCACAGGATATTGAAGTTTGTTAAGCCGGGCGTTCATGAATATGAGGTGGAAGCCGAAATGGTGCATGAGTTTGTTATGAACAAAGCCAACGGCCCGGCTTACGCCCCGATCATTGCATCCGGTGAAAATGCCCTCATCCTGCATCATATAGATAACGACAGGGAATGTAAAGAGGGTGAACTGTTGCTGATGGACTTTGGTGCCGAATATGCAAACTATGCAGCAGATTGTACACGAACCATCCCGGTTAGTGGAAAATTCACCCCAAAACAAAAAAAATATTACAGGGCTGTGTTGAGGGTTCAAAAAGAAATTCAAAAGCATTATGTGGTTGGAAGCAGCATAGAAAAAATCGGAAGGGAAGTGCTGAAACTGATGGAAAAGGAGCTGCTCGACCTGGGCCTGATCAACAAAAAGCAAATTGAGGAGGCAGGTTCATCCAAACCCCTGGTGATGAAATACCTTGTGCACGGCATCGCCCATTTTATCGGACTGGATGTGCATGATGTAGGCAACCGCTTCGCGGAATTCAGGCCGGGTATGGTACTCACCTGCGAACCGGGTCTTTACATCAAAGAAGAAAATCTTGGTATCAGAATTGAAAACGATATACTGATCACAGAGGACAGTCCTGTAAACCTGATGAAAGACATCCCGTCCGACCCTGATGAGATCGAGAAACTGATGAACAAAAAAACAATAAATCATTTATAAACAAAACAATATATTATGTTTCCCAAAGAAGTATATACCGACAGAAGAAACCGGTTGAGAGATGAAATGGGCTCCGGACTGGCCCTGTTTATCGGCAACAACGAAGCTCCCATGAACTATCCCGCCAACGGGTATCATTTCAGGCAGGACAGCAGTTACCTGTATTTCTTCGGACTGGATCACGACAACCTGGCCGGTGTGATCGACATCGACAACGACATGGATATTATTTTCGGCAATGATGTGAGCCTGGACGACATCATCTGGATGGGACCCCAGCCCACCATGAAAGAAAGGGCCGAAAAAGTGGGCGTTGAACACACCCTGCCCATGGACAAGCTGGCAGAATTCCTGAACAAGGAAATCGGAAAGGGCCGTAAGGTTCATTTCCTACCACCTTACCGCGGAGAACATTTCCTTCAGCTAAAGCAGTTGCTTGGCTTGAATACCGATAGGGTAAAAGACTATATTTCGGTTGAGCTGATCAAAGCAGTCGTGAAATTGCGTTCAATTAAAGACAAATACGAAATTGAAGAAATTGAAAAGGCTGTGGATATTGCCTGGGAGATGCATACAACCGCTATGAAAATGGCAAAACCCGGCGTGGTTGAACGGGAGATCGCCGGAACCATCGAAGGCATTTCTCTTGCCAAAGGCGGACCTGTTTCCTTCCCGATCATTTTGAGCATACACGGCGAGACCTTGCACAACCATTATCATGGCAACACCCTGGCAGAGGGACGGATGATGGTAACCGATGCCGGAGCCGAAACGCCTATGCATTATGCAAGCGACATAACACGCACCACGCCTGTGGGCGGAAAGTTCAGCCGCAGGCAGAAAGAGATTTACGAGATCGTTCTGAAAGCCAATATGGAATGTATCGAAGCCTGCAAGCCGGGCATCAAGTTCAGGGATGTGCACCTTCAGGCGGCCAACATACTGGCCAGCGGGCTGCGCGACCTGGGCATCATGAAAGGCGACGTGGCCGAAGCCGTGCGCCAGGGCGCCCACGCTTTGTTTATGCCGCATGGACTGGGACATATGATGGGCCTGGATGTGCATGATATGGAAGGACTGGGCGAAGATTATGTTGGGTATGATGAAGAAACCAAACGCAGCGATCAGTTCGGAACGGCATTTCTCAGGCTGAGCCGCGAGCTGCAAAGCGGCTTTGTGCTCACCGTTGAGCCGGGATGCTATTTTATCCCCGCCCTGATCGACCTCTGGAAAAAAGAAGGCAGGTTCACCGAATTTATCAATTATGATAAAGCGGAAGAATACAAGGATTTCGGTGGCATCCGGATCGAAGACGACGTGCTGATCACAGACACCGGTTACAGGGTGCTCGGCAAACCCATCCCGAAAACGGTGGCTGAAATTGAAGAGACCTGCAAAGGATAAATCATCTTTTGAAAATCTATAAAGCCCGCGGGCCAATGCAGCCGGCGGGCTTTTTTATTGCACTTTAAAAATCTGGTTCGAAACCATAACATCATGGAAGCAACAATTGACTTCAAAGGAAAACAAATCCATTATACCATTTCAGGGCAGGGCAAAGCCCTTGTGCTGTTGCATGGATTTCTGGAATCCCGTCTGATCTGGGACAAATACAGCGGGGCATTGTCTGACGAATTCAAGGTGATTTGCATCGACCTGCCCGGATTCGGGAAAAGCGATGTTTTTGCCGAAACCCACAGCATGGAATTCATGGCCGAAGCTGTCAGAGCGGTTTTGGATGAAAACCGGATCGACAACTGTGTGATCAGCGGACATTCGATGGGTGGATATGTAGCACTTGCCTTTGCCGACAAATATCCTGAAAAGACAAAAGGCATTTCCCTTTTCCACTCCCACGCCGCAGCAGATAACGATGAAGTTAAAGAAAATCGCGAACGCACCATCGACATTGTGAAAAAAGGCAGGAAAGACTTCATCCACAGTTTTATCCCAACCCTTTTTGCCAAAGAAAATGCGGAACAATTCAGGGATGAAATTGACGCCTTAAGGGAAAGGCATAAACACACTTCTGCCGAAGCCATTGTTGCGGCCCTTCGCGGCATGAAGGAGCGCAGAGACCATCGTGAACTGCTGCGCAATGCAGCTTTTCCCATCCAGTTCATCATCGGGAAAAAAGATGAAAAGATCCCTTTTGAAAATGCCCTCTCGCAAGCCGGCCTCCCGGATCACAGCGACATCAAACTGCTGGGGAATGTCGGCCATATGGGTTTCATCGAAGCCGAACAGATCTGTTTGGTCAGCCTGCGTAACTTTGCTGAGATATGTTATAAATAATCCATATGCCAATGTCTGGTAAAAAAGTTAAAGGCCGCAAAATCCTGAAGCGAGCCGGAATTGTACTTGCAGCAATTATTTTGCTTGCGGTGGTTTTCTTTTTTGTTTATTGCAATTCGTTGCTTTGGATGGATGAGCAGGCAAAAAGCTATTATACAGAACTGAAGGAAGAAGTGGAGAAGCAGGGATATGAGACCGCCTTTTTTGTGCTTTGCGGAAAACGTTTCGAACTCATCAATAATTTCCTGGCAAAATACGGAAGCGCCGTTAAGAAGAGCACCCATCTTGAAGGCAAAGCCATCGACATCCTGGTTCTGGATGTGAACAATGACGGCAACATCGACGGAAAGGATGTGGATATTGTTTATCAAATCCTTGACCGCAAAATCGTGAAAGACAATGGCGGTATCGGCACCTACAAAAACCAGGACTGGAAGTTCACCAGGCAGATGGTGCATTTTGATTGCCGTGGACACCGCAAGAGATGGCATAAATAATCCGGCCGTTTTCAGCAGGACATTTCTGTCAATAATTTGATACATTTGTCGTTTTAAATGAATTATGAAAAGCACCCGAGCAAAAAATATCAAACCCGGGAAAATGCAGGCCACACTGGCCGATAAAACCCAAAAGATCAGAAACCGCTGGTTTATCCTGATCATTATTATATTCAGTTTTATTTTATACGGCAACACCGTTTTCAACTGGTACAGTCTGGACGATTATCATGTTACCCCGGTTCCTTATCAGGAAACCAAACACAATATGATCATCGCCAAGGGCATCGAAGGCATCCCGGAAATTTTCACTACCCTTTATGCGGAAGAATCAGGAAGAAGCTATGGTTACCGCCCCATCGTGCGGGCCAGCTTCGCCATCGACAACGAGCTGTTCGGCCACATGGAAGAGCTTCCCTATATCAGCCACCTGATCAATGTGCTGCTTTATATGTTCAGCATACTGGCGCTGTTTGTTGTATTGAAAAAGTTGTTTAAAAGGTTCCATCCTTTCTTTCCCTTTCTTGTCACTTTGTTATTTATGGCCCACCCCATGCATACCGAAGTGGTGGCCAGCCTGAAGAACCGGGATGAAATCCTGAACCTGCTTTTCAGCCTGCTTGCACTCAATCAGTTCATCCACTGGGCCAACAGGGATAAAGTCAAATACCTGTTGTTCGGCATCTTGTTTTATATACTTGCCTTGTTGTCAAAAACCACAGCCCTTGCCTTCCTGCTGATATTTCCTTTGGCGCTCTATTTTTTCACGGAGATCAAAACAAAGCGCTTGTTGTGGTTTTCCTCCGCCGTGTTTTTGCTGGCCCTAATGGCGGCGGTGATCCCGCTGCTATTGCTGGGATTTTCCAGACCGGTCGAGTTTATGGAAAACCCATTGGTGGAAGAAGGCTTCTTCAACCGGGTGGCCACCGGTTTGTATATCTTACTGATCTATTTGAAAAAACTGATCTACCCCTGGCCCATGGCCTATTATTACGGTTATGATACCATTGCCGTTCAAACTTTTGCAAGCGGCTGGGTGATCTTTTCCCTGCTGTTGCATCTGGGATTATTTGTTTTTGCCATTAAGAAATTCAAAGAAAAACATATTCTCTCCTTCACGGTCCTTTACTATCTGATCACCATCGCCATGTTCACCAACATCGTGATGCCTGTTCCCGGTATTATAGGCGACCGTTTCCTGTACCTGCCATCGCTGGCTTTTGCGATCGCCCTGGCCTGGTTTATTTTTAAATTATTTAAAACCAAACTGGCGCCGGAAGAAAAGACAACAACCGGGTTTCCGCTGAAACCCGTAGCCCTGGTCATTCTGATACTGATCCCTTATACCGTGCTGACCATCGACAGGAACAAGGACTGGCGCACGGAATACGACCTCTACCTGCATGATGTTCAATATCTGGACAGATCAGTGAAAGCCCACGACATGCTGGCCACCAACATCATGAGCCAGATCAACCGGCTCATTGCCAGCGAGCGCATCAATGTGACCAAGATGCAGATGCCGCAGATCAAAAAAGCGAAAAAGCACTGGGAGAAAGCCCTTGAGATTTATCCCGGGCATTATTCTTCATGGTATAACCTGGGATTTATTCACACCGAATACCTTAAAAACTACGATACTGCAGTAAACTATTTCCACAGGGCGCTCCGTCTTTGCCCCTCCGACTCGCTCAAGCAATGCATACTGGCCAATTATTACCTGGGGAAAACCTACGAGCGTGTTGAAAAATATGACAGTGCCTTTTATTATCTCAACGAAAGCCACCGGCTGAACCCGGCGGATATCCGTTCGATCGCGGCAGCAACCGATATTTATTACATGATCGAAGAATATGAAACGGCCAACCGGCTGAATGAAAGAATGAAACGGGCTTATCCCAACTCACCCATCCCCTGGATCAACGAAGGCAGGTATTACCTGGTCCTCGGAGAGGAGAAAAAAGCCAGGCAGTATCTTCAAAAAGCCATGCAGGTGGGCGGCTACCAGTCGATGAACCGGATGATGTTTGAATATTTTAGAAATAAGCGCGACTGGAAGAGTGCCAGCAAATTCTATATCAACACCCAGCAGGAGACCCAGCAATTTAACCCTTCTTTAAACGAGTAGCGATGAAAGCAGGCATCAAAGCCATCACATATCATTTGCCCGAAAAAGTGATCACCAATGAGGAACTTTCCCGGCAATTTCCTAATGTCAGGATGGAAGACCTTACCCGCCTGACGGGTGTTTACCGCCGGCATGTTGCTGCTCCTGATGAAACGGCTTCCGACCTGGCCTTTCAAAGTGCAGAAAAGCTTTTTGATGAATATAATATCGACCGCTCAGAGATTGATTTTCTGATCTATTGCAGCAGCATCGCGGATTATTTCACCCCACCCACTTCATGTATCTTGCAGCATCGCCTGAGGCTCTCGAACGATACAGGCACCTATGATTTCAACCAGGGATGTACGGCCTATATACACGGGCTGGCACAGGCCAAAGGGCTGATCGAATCGGGGCAGGCCAAAAATGTTTTGCTGCTTACCGCCGAAACCATATCAAAAAAAATCCATCCCAAAGACAAGAGCAATCTGGCCATCTTTGGCGACGGGGCGGCAGCCACATTGATTTCAGAGAGTGAAGACGAAGGATTGCTTGGGAATTTTGTTTTTGGCACCGACGGCGGAAAGTACGATACCATCATCATCCGGCACGGCGGAGCAAGGCATCTTTATCCTGAAACAATCTCTGAGGATTACAAAGATGCTTTCGGTAATATCAGGAACGACGGTTGCTTTTTTATGAACGGTTCGGAAGTGTTTACCTTTTCGGCTAGCCGTGCGCCCAAAATGATACGCGACACCCTGGAAAAAAATAATATTCTGCAGGAGAATGTCAAATTATTTGTGTTGCACCAGGCCAACCGCATCATCCTGGAAACCATTTTCAAAAAATTATCCGTCAGGAACGATCAGGAACTTTTCTGCCTTAAAAACCAGGGCAACACCGTGCAGTCAACCATACCGATCGCTCTGAAGGAAGCCATGGAAAAGGGATTGATAAAAAAAGGCGACAAATTGATACTGGCAGGGTTTGGGGTTGGATTGTCCTGGGCCGCCACCAGCATGACCCTTTAGTTTTTCTTCAGGAAAAATCCTTAGCGGGCAATCCTCTTCAAATAATCTTGTCTATTTTTGAAAAAAATTATGCTATTCAGTGAGATCATCGGACAGGAATCAGTTAAAGCCCGGCTCAGGCAAACCGTGCAGGACAACCGCGTGAGCCACGCCCAGTTGTTCCTGGGTCCCGAGGGATCGGGCAAGCTGGCACTGGCCATCGCCTATGCACAATATATCAACTGCAAAAACAGAACGGCTGAGGACGCTTGCGGAACCTGTCCTTCCTGTGTCAAATACAACAAAATCTCCCATCCCGACCTGCATTTTGTTTATCCGGTGGCCCGCACAAAAAGGATCAAAGAAAAA
Source organism: Bacteroidales bacterium (assembly GCA_021738625.1). Taxonomy (GTDB): domain Bacteria; phylum Bacteroidota; class Bacteroidia; order Bacteroidales; family JAIOZK01; genus JAIOZK01. Next base: position 29,991 of record JAIPBS010000012.1, on the reverse strand, counting down.
CCCCGGAGTAAAGATTTCGCAACCGAATGGAGAGAATTGTTGCTGGATTCCCAATCTTATTTCAATCTTAACAGATGGTACGAAAAGATCGGGATAGAAAACAAGCAGGCCATCATCAATGCGGAAGACTGTAACGAAATCATCAAAACCCTTTCCTATAAAAGCTACGAATCGGAATACAAGGTGATGATCATCTGGATGGCCGAAAAGCTTTATTACTCCGCCGCTCCCAAAATCCTGAAAATACTGGAGGAGCCGCCCGATAAAACACTCTTCATCCTGATCTCAGAAAACCAGGATCAGATCATCAACACCATCCGGTCCAGAACCCAGATTGTAAAGATCCCAAAACTCAAGGAAGAAGACATTAGAAACGGACTGGCCGTCATATCCGTAATGGATCAGGCTGAATCGGCAAAGATTGCTATGCTGGCGGAAGGCAATTTTGTGGAAGCCCTGGAAATGGCCCAATCCAACGGCGACGAGCAAGAGCACTTCGAGCGATTCGTAAACTGGATGCGGTTGTGTTTCTCATTTAAGATACCCGATATCAACAACTTCGTTTCTGAAATCAGCAAGATCGGCAGGGAACGACAAAAAGCCTTCCTCGGCTTTGCCATGCGCATCAGCCGGAACAGTATACTGTTGAATATGCACTTAAAAAATCTTGTCCCGATGAATGAACAGGAAGCGACTTTTATGAAAAGGTTTGTGCCTTACGTAAATCCTGCCAACGGCTTCGACTTTTACCAGGAACTGAATACAGGCATTCGGCACATCGAACGCAATGCCAACCCTTCCATTCTTTTTATGGATTTATCTTTAAAGATAAGCCTGCTTCTCAGGATGGTCAAAAAATGAATTTCCTCATGTTGTTTGTTTGAATCCACCTGAGGCGGAGCGGGGTTCCCCCCGCTCCTTCGGATGTTTTATCAACACATAAAAAAAATCATGTACTTTTGTTTTGCATTGAAAAATCAGACAAACAGAATACAAAGTTTTGTTTTTCGTTTGTTGAACTGAAGTGAATGATTTCAATATGGACCACAACGAAGAAAACAATATAGAAGTTAAAGAGCCACAAACACAAGATCAATCCGACCTGTGCGCGTCTTATTTATCCAGGGGCTGCACGCGTCCCCCCGACCCGGAAACCACAACCGACCAAATATACCAGGGACGTTGTTGCAAATACGACAACTTCGACTGGTTAAAAAACATCCACCCACCCGACAACCGGAATAAATTTCCGTTTGTGGAGGTCCGGTTTAAAAATTCCAGAAAGGAGTTTTTCAGATTTAACACCGACTATGAATTGGAAGAGGGAGAAATCGTGGCCGTGGAATCCAACCCCGGCCACGATATCGGCATCGTTTCGATGACCGGTGAACTGGTCAGGGTTCAAATGAAACGGAAAAAAGTACATCCCGAATCTGAAAACATGAAACATGTATATCGCAAAGCCCGTCTGAGCGATATCCAGAAATGGGTAAAAGCCGTTGAAAAGGAGGAATCTACAAAACTCAAAAGCAGAGAAATTGCCCATGACCACAAGCTCGACATGAAGATCAACGATGTGGAATACCAGGGCGACGATACCAAAGCCATATTTTATTATACGGCCGATGAGCGTGTTGACTTTCGGGAGCTGATCAAAGTGCTTGCCGAGAAATTTAGGGTGCGGATAGAAATGCGGCAGATCGGAGCCCGGCAGGAAGCCAGCCGGATCGGCGGCATCGGCTCATGCGGCAGGGAGCTTTGCTGCGCAACCTGGATGTGTGATTTCAAATCGGTCACAACCCAGGCCGCCCGCACACAGCAACTTACCCTTAACCCCCAAAAGCTGGCAGGGCAATGTGGTAAACTCAAATGCTGTCTCAATTATGAGTATCCAACCTATATTGACGCACTAAAAGCATTTCCGGATACCGATGTTAGATTGAACACCAAAAATGGAGAAGCCGGATATCAAAAATCCGATGTTTTCAAAAAATTAATGTGGTACAGCTATGTCAACGATGAATCGAGTCTGATGGCAATACCCATAGATAAAGTGAAGCAAATCATTAAAATGAACAAAAAAGGAAAGAAGCCCGAGAAACTTGAAGATTTCGCATTGAGCAAGGAACAAAAATCCGAATACGATAATGATATGGATATGGGCGATCTCGACCGATTTGATTAAGATTTTATGAGTCCGACAATATTTTATCAGATTTTACCTTTATAGCTTAGGCCGAAATTAAAATGAACAAGAAACCAACGCTTTACATCTGGATTGCCCTGATTGCAATGGCTTTAAGCGCCTGTAACGACCAAACCGTGTTTGTAGGCTCAAAATCCCGTGAGGGTTCCTGGAGCCGTTTCGACACAGCAGTTTTTGAAGTGGAAGTAAATGACAGCAGCCGTTTGCATGATTTCTACATCAACCTCCGGCACAATAAAAATTACAGGTACAGGAATATTTACCTGTTTTTACATACCAGCTATCCGGGTGGGCAAACCGTGCACGATACCATCGAACTAATCCTGGCCGACAAACAGGGAGAATGGATCGGGAAAGGCATGGGAAGCATAAAGGAAAATGAGATTCTGCTCAGAAAAAATTTCAGGTTTCCGGCAGAAGGAAAATACATCTTTGCCATTGAACAGGGCATGCGAAAATCAGCCCTGAAGGAAGGTGAATATTTGCAAGGCATTGAAGATATCGGGATCCGGATTGAAAGAAGTCCGGAACAACCCTAATTGTTGAAAAACAAATGAACAAAACGAAAAAGAAAAAGGCAAAGAAAAAATACTGGTCATTAACCAGAAAATTCTGGTTGATTTATGCTTTTGTTTTGCTAAGTGCGGTCATGATTTTTCTTTTGATCGGATGGTTTGGCAACCTGCCCGATTTTGAAAAACTGGAGAATCCGGAGATTTACCTGGCTTCCGAGATATATTCGTCCGACGGTGAAATCCTGGGAACCTATTACATCGAGAACCGTTCAAACGTTCAGTTCAGGGATCTTCCAAAACATTTGGTGAACGCACTGATCGCAACGGAAGACATTCGTTACTACGAGCATTCGGGCATCGACCTGAAAGCCCTGTTCAGAGTGGCATACGGTGTGATGACCGGCAATCATAAAGGGGGTGGGAGCACCATCACACAGCAGCTTGCAAAAAATCTTTTCGAGCGGGTTCCCAATCCATCCACCATGAAACTGGTGGTGACCAAATTAAAGGAATGGATCACCGCTGCCCGGCTCGAAAGAAATTACTCCAAGGAAGAGATCATCGCCATGTACTTCAATGAAGTTTCGTTCGGCAGCCAGGCATACGGGATCAAGGCAGCGGCCAAAACCTTTTTTGGCAAATCTCCCGATTCGCTCAACCTGCAAGAATCCGCACTCATGGTTGGCGTGGTGAATGCCCCATCCAGGTATAATCCGGTTAGAAACCCCGAACGTGCTTTCAACAGAAGAAACCTTGTGCTTTCTCAAATGTTTAAATACGGCTATATTAGCCAGGAAGTTTATGACTCGGTCAAACAGAGCCCCATCGATATGTCGAATTATATGCAGGCCGATCACCGCACCGGCACTGCCACCTATTTTAGGGAATACCTAAGGGGACAGATGAAGGAGTGGTGCAAAACACACTTCAAAGCAGACGGGACGCCTTATAACCTTTATAAAGATGGCCTGAAGATTTATTCCACCATCAATTATAAAATGCAAACCTATGCCGAACAGGCCGTGGATGAACATATTGGCGGTTACCTTCAGCCTGCCTTTTTCACCCACTGGGAAGGATATACGCATGCGCCCTTCGTGTTTAAAGAAGATACTGAAGAAGAGGTGGAAAAGATCATGCAAACCTCCATGAAAAGATCTGTTCGATACAGGAGAATGAAAGAAGCGGGGATTTCAAAAGATTCCATTCTGAAAACATTTGACACACCGGTTCAGATGCGCGTATTTTCATGGGAGGGCGACATCGATACGGTGATGACACCGCTTGACAGCATACGTTATTACAAATACTTTCTTCAGGCCGGCCTGATGTCGATGGAACCCCATACCGGTTATGTTCGCGCCTATGTCGGAGGGATCGATTACAGGTACTGGCAATACGACCATGTGACCATGGCCAAAAGACAGGTAGGATCAACATTTAAACCATTCCTTTACACCCTGGCCATGCAGGAAGGCGAGCTAACCCCTTGCAGTAAATTCCCGAACACCCAGCCCATCATCGAACTGCCCGATGGCAGCACATGGGAACCGGCCAACAGCTCCAGCAGGAAAAAAGGTGAGGAGATCACCCTGAAATATGCACTGGCCACATCCAACAACTGGATATCGGGCCATCTGATCAATCGTTATTCTCCAAGAGCTGTTATCAAGATCGCCAGGAAAATGGGGGTCAAAAGCCATATACCCGAAGTTTATTCCATTGCTCTCGGCTCAGCCGATCTGAAATTGTACGAAATGGTAGGCGCCATGAATACCTTCAGCAATAAAGGCGTTTATGTAGAACCCATTTTCATCACCCACATCGAAGACAAGCATGGAAATGTGGTGGAACGCTTTGCACCCGAAAAAAATGAAGCCATGAGCGAGCAAACCGCTTACCTGATGGTGGAACTTTTGAAAGGCGTTGTCAGCTATGGTACTGGCATTCGCCTGCGTCTCACCTACAATTACCACAATCCCATTGCGGGTAAAACAGGTACCACCGACGACCAGTCCGACGGCTGGTTTATGGGACTTACCCCTGATCTGACCACCGGCGTTTGGGTTGGAGCCGAAGAACGCAGCATCCACTTCAGAACCCTCACCATGGGACAGGGCGCCAATATGGCCCTGCCGATCTGGGCAATATATATGAACAAAGTCTGGGAAGATCAATCTCTCGGCATCTCCAAAGGCGATTTTGAAAAACCGGTGATCGGCTTCCAAATCGAAACCGACTGCGAAAAACTGGAAGAAGAAAATCAGGGACGCTTCCTTATTGATGATTATGAGGGGGAGTTTTAGCAGGCTCCTCAAATAGTGGCTTCAGATATTTCCTTGTAAAATACTCAACGCCCTTTGTATTTAAGTGATCGTGATCTTTGTAATATTTCAACTCTTTCATTGAATTGGAAAAATCATAATATGGAATACCGTATTGGATTTTTATTTCTTTCAAAAGCGATATCATATTATCATGTCCCGGCCATTCGATCAGGCTGGGCGGAACAATGAAGACCAGCTTATGTTCCAGCTTTTTGTCGATGTAAGCCGTTATTCGCTCAAACAATGCAGACTTGTCCCGGAACACTTCTTCATCAAGGTCATTGGGATAAACGACATTGTATCGCTTAAAAACGGATACTGCGTTGATATTTTCGATTTGACTGCTTTCCGATTTCCAGGAAAAGGGATGATGACCAAGCCACCGCTCAGTGAATTTTGAATACAGATAGGTATAGATCACACCCGGATCAAAACCCAGGTTTAGCAAAACCGAAAAGAATCCAAAACGGGCCGGCTCATAAACATACAGTTCATCTTTGCTGTCGAAATACGGATTGTAAAACACAAACGGATCGATGAAATAGATAATGGTATCGGCGGTATTGCCCTGTTTGTAGAAGTATTTCAAAAATGCAAACTGGTTGAGCAGGCCTCCGCCTCCCAGACCCTGACTCAGATTGATTATATCCCGGTCCAGGATTTGTTCCATCCGCAGATGGTTCCGTGCCCTGGCCATTGAGCGAGCATGCGAGGTTCCAAGTATGAGCAGGTCGAAATTTTTATCCGCTGGAATATGGAGCAGATTGGACTCGGTTGTCCAGTTATTGAAATCATGCTTCTCCACTTGCCGGTTCATAAAGCCCAGAATAACCACAAGAAGAATGAGGTTCAAACCCAAAAACAACAATATTTTCCTTGCCAGTTTTAACATCGTTTAAAAGGTGAAATATATAAATTCCTGCTGGGTGAAATTCCCGAACAAAAATATCGACCACAGCATCATAGCATATACCAGCCATCTGACCGGCCTGCTCCAACCGCTCAATACAAATGTTATGTTTCTTTTATTGCGTTCAAAATAATGGATCAGCAGCATGATAAACAAAACGATGAGGATGGGATAAAATTCCCTGGGACTGATCACAAAAATCTCCTCAAGGTTCAGGCTGATATTCGCAATTTTTGAAATCACAATGCCTGCATCCGTGATGTTGTTTGCCCGAAAGAATATCCAGGCAAAACACACCAGGATAAATGTGAATGCAATATTCAGCACCTTGCTACTGAATATCACTTTTGCAACGTGGCTTGTACTCAAAAACCATTCTCTCCACTGTACGGTTGAAACATTCACGATCATATAAAAGCCATGCAGGGCGCCCCAAACAACAAAGGTCCAGTTGGCTCCGTGCCACAGGCCGCTGATCAAAAAAGTGATAAAAAGATTGTAATACCAGCGCCATTTTAAAACCCGGTTGCCGCCCAACGGGATATACAGGTAATCCCTGAACCAGGTTGAGAGGGAGATATGCCATCTTCGCCAGAACTCAGGGATCGACCTGGAATAATAAGGCGCCCTGAAATTGTCCATCAACTCGTATCCCATGATCTTTGCCGTGCCGATGGCAATATCGGAATAGCCCGAAAAGTCGCAAAAAATTTGAAAGGCGAAAAAGACGGTGGCGATCACTGCGGCAATCCCGTTCTGGTCGGCAGGATTTCCGTAAACCTGATCCACATAAATGGCCAGATTGTCAGCAACAGCCACTTTCTTAAAAAAGCCCCACAGCATCAGCCGCAAACCGTCGGTGATCCGGTTGGCGTCGAGCCGGTTGACTTTATGGAACTGCGGAAGCAACCTTCCCGCACGTTCAATCGGGCCGGCAACCAATTGAGGGAAAAAAGCCACATAAACCGCAAAAATACCTGCATGTTTCTCAGGTTTGATCTTGTCGTTATAAACATCGATGGTATAGCTCAGGGTCTGGAAAGTGTAAAAGGAAATTCCTACCGGCAACAGCAATTGAAACTGCGGAATATCCGAAAGCACGTTAAACGCATTCAGCATTTCCCTGAACTCCTGGCTGAAAAAGTTGTAATACTTGAAGGTGAACAACATGCCCAGGTTTACGATAAGGCTGAGCAGCAGGTATTTTCGCCGGCTTTTTTTATCGGGCAGCTTCGACATGCGCAGGCCGCTGAAATAATCCACCAGGGTGGAAGCCATGATCAGCACCACATACTCCGCTTTCCAGGCCATGTAAAAATAATAGCTGGCCAGCAGAAGCAGGATCCACCTGTATTTGCCCGGAAGCAAAAAGTAGATGGAAACCACCACCGGAAAAAAGATCAGAAACTCTATCGAATTAAAAAGCATGGGCGCCTGTGATCATTAATCAATCCAATCTCTTCTGAAACATGGCTGCAAAAATAGGAATAATGTGGGTACATTTATTTGGACGATCATTCTAATAATTTGTCTATTGATTAAAAAAATAAAATTAAATGAGCTAATTTTGCATCAATCATGAAAAGCATCTGCATACTCATACCCTGTTATAACGAAGAAGGTAATCCAAGTTTGATCAACAAAAAGCTTCAATCGATTTTTACCAAAGACAAACTGAATAAATATCGTTGTACTATACTTTTCGTCAATGATGGTAGTGCAGACAACACCTTGTCTGAGATTAAAAAGATTTCTGATAAATACGAAAATGTTTATTACATCTCACTGTCTCGAAATTTCGGGCACCAAAACGCCATAAAAGCAGGAATCGATCATGCAGAAGCTGATGCTGTGATTACCATGGATGCCGATCTTCAACATCCACCTGAGTTGATAACAGATATTATCAAATACTGGGAAGACGGTTACGATGTGGTCAATACCAAACGTATTGATGAGGGCAAGGGAGGAATCTTCAAAAGAATTACATCATCATTTTTTTATAAAATAATCAACCGCCTCAGCTATGTTAAAATAGAATCCGGTGCTGCCGATTTCAGATTGCTGGATAGCAAGGTAATAAATGAGTTACAAAAAATCAACGAACAAAACCTTTTCTTGCGTGGCATTATACCATGGCTTGGATTTAGGCAATGTAGCATAAAATACCAACCTGATAAACGAAAAATAGGCAAAACGAAATACTCTGTAAAAAAAATGTTCAGTTTTGCTATTAGTGGCATTACTTCATTTAGCATCAAGCCTTTACGCTTATCCATGCTAATTGGCCTGGCCCTGTCAATCTTAGCCATAGTTTACATGCTTTATGCGATCTACATCAACCTCTTCACAGCCAAAGCCATGCCCGGATGGACATCCATTATTGTGAGTGTTCTGTTTATAGGCGGTTTGCAACTATTGATGCTTGGGATCATTGGTGAATACCTTGGCAAGCTGTTTATTGAAAATAAAAAACGACCAAATTATATCATCGAAGAAAAAAAGCTTCGAAATGAAAATTAGCGAATCTTATAGAAAACTTCTTTTTGTACTGTCTCTCCTGATTAATCTTATTCTGATTTTGCAGATATTCGGCAATTTATCTGGTTGGAATCTCGATTATTTTTTTAATTCTGATGGCCTTTACCTGGCATCAATATATAAAGATCTTTTTATTGACAACAATGGATTAGAAGGCTGGCATTTAAATGCTGCACCAAACTTTTTTCCCGAATGGCCATTGTATTTTCTCCTTCATTTAATTGCAGATAATTTTCGCATTGCTTCATTATTGTATGCATTGATGTATATACTCTTATTGAATACTTTGACTGCATGGATTTTCAAAACCATCGCAAACAAAGTAAACTTCTCTTTTCTTGCGATGTTGAATCTTGTCTACGCAATTATTCTGAATCTCTATTTTTACAACTTTAACTTTATTCTTCCTTCATTTCTTTTACTTACTGGTTATCATGCGGGTGTATTCTTAATGACTCTTCTCTCATATGCATTATTCTTCCGGTATCTCAAATATGGGAAAACGTGGATTTTGGTAGCATTGTTTGTTACCATTTTTACAGGAGTTATTTCGGATAGGTTGCTATTAACCTATTTCATAGTACCCTCTCTTTCAGCATTGTTACTGATACATAATAAAGTTCTAAGAAAAAAAATAGTCATTTTAACAACAAGTTCCCTGGTTGCTACAATACTTGGCTTTGTTGTCTATGGGCTTATTAAAAGCAGTGACTTTGTTTACTTTGTCGATCTGGGATATAGAAAAATAGATATAACAAAGTTTTGGCCCACACTCGTTTACTTTTCGACAACCATATACAAAATGCTAATTAGAGGAAGTGTCGAAAGCATAATGACCGGAATGTACCTGATAGGAACTATTTTAGGTTTATGGTTTTCTTTCATATATCTTTTCCAAAACAAACGAAAATTTATGCCAAGTCCTTTCGAAAGAATCCTGCTAATTTCTTTTACAGCTTCAACAGTATTAGTTGCACTCACTCCGGTTATCAATGGAACCTTTTGGGGAATTGCACATTTCAGGTATAATTTTTATACATTTTGTTTCGGGTTAAGCCTATTCGTTTTTATAATCTATTTAATTTTTAAGCGTGATAGTAAACACACAAAAGCAATTGACATAGCTGCTACAAGTATCGTTATTCTTGCTTTTATTTCAATTTTTTGGCACGAAAGTAAACAGAACACACCAAAAGGATTATCAGATTTTGCAAAGATTTATCCAACAGAAATTGCTAACATAGACAGTCTAGCCGGTCAATACAATTTGACTCATGGAGTTGCAGATTATTGGGTTGCCAAAAGAGTTACCATATTTTCTCAAAATAATTTAAGGGTTTATACAGTGAACACCCATCTTTCACCATGGTTGCATGTCACAAATGAAAACTGGTATACTGGTAGCAAAAATGAAAAAGCTAAACCAATTTTTGAGTTCATAGTTTTGAACAAATTTAATCCTACAGGAGAGTTTTATCAAAAACTGGTAAAATCCTCTGACACAATTCAGATAGATAATACAACCCTTTTAAAAGTGAGGGGATTTTCATTTAATGAAGATTTCGAGCCATACATTGTTTCGAAAGACCAGAAATAAACAATTTTTATGAAGCTGATCTACAATATTTTGCTATTCGCCGCTTATGCCCTTTCAAGCGGATTCGGCCTGATTCTATTAAAACGGGCAGTAACTGACAAAAAATTTGCACTTTCATTTAAAGAGATCATTAGACTAATCAATACCGAATTGATCATCGGTTTTGTTTTGTATGCAGTGGGATTTATTTGCTGGATGGTCATATTGTCAAAATTAAAATTAAATGTCGCTTTCCCAGTAGCTATGTCATTGTTTTTTATTGTATCTGCAATGGGAAGCTACTTCATTCTTAAAGAACCTCTGACATTCAAAACCCTGGCCGGCATGCTGGTATGCCTGGTTGGAATTATTCTGATTACAGTGAAGTAAAGCAACGGCTAAGGAGTAGTTCCATCTGCTTTCACCTCTTGCCTAAACAGATACTCCGCATCCATCCATGTCATCCGTGGTATTGAAACGCCTCGTTCTTCTGCCTTGTCAGCAATCAGCCGCATCATGTCTTTATTGTTTTTTATGCTATGATAATGCGAAAGCTTGCGTTCGTCGGCAAAGTTGAAAGCATCGTTTTCTTCATAAAGCCAGATGGCATCCAGTAAAATAATATCTTCTAAAGATAGCCCCCTGTGTTGAGCTTTGTCCATAAGTCCAACCTTTAAAGCCTCATTTTCTCTCAAATCCTTTTGGTAATCTTCAATTGATTTACCGATCTTGTAATGCGTGTGTCTTTCATCAGGATTGTACATCAGGTAAAACATGCTCGCAGATGAAAGAACCGTATCGGGTGTTATTCCGTTGGCATTAATTGCCAGATAATCCATAGCTTCATTTTTGAAGGCTGCAAAACTTCCTTGCTTGTCCACCAATTGATAAACCCCGGCCTTTTCAAAACTGGCGCATACAGAATAACCTTTACCTGCAAGATCGGCCAGAAAGCATTGATCTACAAGTTTGATTTTCGTCAGCATATCTTTATTCAAAGATACCAAATGAAAGAGGCAGGTGGAATCAAAAGAAGGCTGAAGATCAAAATGTGATTGCTCCTCTGAAAAAGAAACATACTGATTCTCATAGGTGAGCAAAGCAATTGGGATTTTCATCAGGCGGTCACTGTTATTGCCTGGCATATTGGTAGAACAACCGCTCAGGACCAGCGGCAGAATTAACAGTAAGGTATATTTTTTCAGTTTCGCCATCTTGTATTCATCTGGTGCCTGCAAAAGTAGGAATTATGCAACAATTGAACAGATTGGAAATGAATAACGAATTGATCAATAATTTACTAATTTTGCTTCTGATTATTTAAAGCCGGAAATCATATAATGCGCTGGAAAGACAGGTTTAACAAGATTAAAAACAACTCCATTGTAAACAAAATCATTGATTTTATTTTCAAGAAGTATCCCGGGCAGCTTGTAATTGTGCTGGTGGTGTTGATGGCCGTAAATGTTAATTTCAAGTATAAATTATGGAACTGGGAAAACAAAGTGATCAGCTGGGATATCATTTCTTATTATGCCTATCTGCCGGCAACTTTCATTTACAATGATATTTCGCTTGAGTTTGCCGAGGAGAATCCGGAAAAATTCGGAGATAAGATCTGGTATTTTAAAAGCCAGACCGGCAAAAACACTATCATCACCTCCATGGGTCTTGCCTTTCTGTACATGCCTTTTTTCCTGATCGCCCATTTGTTTGCACCCTGGCTTGGATTTGAAGCAAGCGGTTACACGGCTCCCTACTCATTTGCCTTGATATTCAGTTGCCTGGCTTACCTGATCGTCGGGCTGCATTTTTTACGAAAATTGCTTGAAAGGTATTTCAGCAAGCAGGTCACGGCTGTTGTTTTGTTTTCGGTGGTGATCGGCACCAACCTGTATTATTATGTTACCATAGAAGCAGCCATGAGCCACGGCTTCAATTTTTCCCTGATCTCAGTATTACTTTATCTGACAGATACCTGGTATCGTGACAAGAAGTATGCAACTGCCGCCTGGCTCGGTCTGGTTTTCGGATTGATCGTTTTGATCAGGCCTACCAACATCATTGTGGTTCTTTTGTTGTTTTTCTGGGGAGTCACTTCTTTCAAAGGATTGAGAGATCGGATCTTGTTCTACCTGAAAGCATGGCCTAAATTGCTGGTGATGATCTTTTTCTTTTTCCTGGTGTGGGTACCGCAATTTGCCTACTGGAAATACGTATCGGGTAGTTTTTTGTATTACACCTACGGAGAATACGACGCCAGCTTTTTCTTCAACAACCCGCAAATTTTGAAAAGCCTGTTCAGCTACAGAAAAGGATGGTTGATTTATACCCCGATCATGGCTCTGGGCCTTATTGGATTGGTATCCCTTTTCAGGCAAAGGCGAAAATTGTTCTGGCCTGTTACCATTTATGTGCTGGTCCTTATCTATGTACTTTCCTCCTGGTGGTGCTGGTGGTTTGGCGGCGGCTACGGACTGAGGAGTTACATTGACGGGTATGCTGCGCTGGCCATACCGTTGGCAGCATTCATAACTTTTTTCATGAAGCGGAAAATCATCTACAGGATTGTGGTTCTTGTTGTGATCGGATTCCTGATCTGGCTCAACACCTTTCAGATGCGTCAGTACCTTACAGGCGCCATTCACTGGATGTCGATGACCAAAGAGGCTTACTGGGAAACTTTCCTGAAGGAATACCCTACGGACGAATATAAAGAGGCGCTCCGTTATCCCGACTACCCGGCTGCCAAGAAAGGCATATACCGAAGCACCGATCCCGACACCACCAATCCATGGACAGGGGAACGCATTTATCCTGAGCCGGATTCGGTAAAAGTTAGAGAAATTGAAGAAAGCATTAGAAACAATCCGGCCCTGCTGGAAGATATCAGGGAAAAAGCGGAAGAACGAAACATTTCATTGGATTCGATGATCAAACTGGATGCGATCTGGATCCTAAGAAACAAGAAACAAGGAGATTGATAATATGATTGACAATAAAACTGTTGCCGTTGTTGTTCCAGCCTATAATGAAGAGAATCAAATCGGACATGTAATCGAAAGCATGCCCGAATTTGTTGACAGGATCATTGTGGTGAACGACCGGTCGAAAGACAGCACCGCCGAAAAAGTTAAAGCCTTGATCCCCGAAACAGGCAGGACGTCATCTCTCCCGGTTGAGAACAAGGTCAAAAAGACGGGCAGATACAACCGGGCTCTTGATATCATTGAGGAACTGAATGAAAAAGAGAAAGCATATTTTCCTCCTCACCGGATCATCAATGCAAATGCAGATAAGGACAGACTTATCCTCATCAATCTCGAAAACAACTCCGGTGTAGGAGCTGCTATTGCCACAGGCTACAAATGGTGCAAGGATCATCAGATCGATTGCACGGCCGTGATGGCCGGAGACGGGCAAATGGACCCCGATGAGCTTTTTTTCATTTGCGAACCCGTGATTCGAAAAAAAATCGATTATGTGAAAGGCAACCGCCTGATCCACCGCAGTGCTTCCATGGCCATTCCCAGAACCAGGTTTTTTGGTAATTCCATTCTTTCCATACTCACAAAAATTGCCAGCGGATACTGGCATGTATCGGATACCCAAACCGGTTATACCGCCATTTCATTGAATGCTTTAAATGCCATCCGTCTTTATAAAATATATCCCAGGTACGGCATGCCCAACGATATGCTGGTTAAGCTTAACATTGCCTTCTGCAGCCTGAAGGAAGTGGAGATCAAACCGGTTTATCATGTGGGTGAGAAATCAAAGATGAATGTACCGAAAATCATCTTACCAATAAGCTGGCTTCTGCTGAAATCATTTTTTAAGCGGTTGTGGGTCAAATACCTGTTCCGCGACTTTCATCCGCTCTTCATCCTTTATAACCTTGGCTTTCTTTTGATGTTCATTTCATTGCCATTTCTGATCAACATCCTGATCAATGCCCTCAGCACCGGATCGCAAACGCCTGCTCAATATCTGCTGATATTTATTTTCCTGGCCATATCCGGCTTACAATCCCTGCTTTTTGCCATGTGGATGGACATACAGGATAACGAAAGGTTGTATAAATAAAGCAATTGCATCATTGCATAAGCAGCAAAGACTTCCTTTTCAAGATAACGGAATAAACGCAGAATGCTGCAATTTTTGACTTTACGGACAAATACAGGATCAATTGGCAGGCATCTTCCTGCTTTTTAAAATAAAAAGCGCAGTAATAAAAATAAAAACCTCCCCAGTTATAAACCATAGCCTGGAAATCACAGAAATGGTTGTGGCCATCTCAAGCGGGACTCCCGTTGAAACCAAATAGCTGGTTAAAATGGCTTCTCGCACACCAAGCCCGCCAGGCAGGAAAATTACCAGCAATCCCAGGGTAACACTTAGCGGGAATCCAAATGCCACATTGATGGCCACCTCTTCACCAGGTGTTATTGCTCTTACAAAAAAGTAAAAAGCCGACATCCATAGCAACCAATAAACCAAAATGTAATAGAAAATACTTCTGACTTCTTTAAGCTTGATCAACGGGATATCGAATTCCTTTTTAAAAATTCGCTTGAGCAATGCCAAGAACCTGTGGTGAAACCATGCGGAAAACAGAATAAAACTAAAAAATAGTATTAATGCGATCAACAGGACCACGTAATAGTTGAAACCCTGCAAAACAGCAATGGGTATAACACTGATCAGCAAACCCAGCCAAACATAAATGAGTTGTTCTTTCAGTGAGACAAAAGAAGTAAGTTTTAAAGAGTGCCCGAGCATTGTAACGGAGGAGGCGCGTCCGAGGATTACCCAGATTTTCCCTGGAATATATTTGGCAAAAATGGCCATCCCATGCGATTCAACAGCTTTTGATTTTCGAATATCAACCTCATGCACCCGCAAGGCATTCCACCAGCTGATGGTACTCATCAGAAAACCTGCCCATAAAAGCACTACAGACACTATTAATGTGAACCATTGAAAGCTAACCTGGCTTAAGCTCAGGTAATCAAACTTGTAAAGAAATATGATCAGGAAAACAAAAGAGAGATAAACCAGGATATTGAACAACCATCTCATAACATAAGGTACAGTTTGATTGAGCGAAATTAAAACAATTTACCGGCATCATTGGTCTTTTGTTAAGCTTTTTATTTCTATCTTGGCCCACTAATTTAACCGTTAACTGTGATGAACCAGACAAATCTTACGCAAAAGAATCTTTACTATTTACTGGGCCTCGCTGGAATAATCATTGTCTTTATCATTTTCAAGATCCCTCACCTCAGCCTGCCCTTCTACTGGGACGAAGCCTGGCCCTTCAGCCATGCCGTACACAAAATGTACGAAAACGGCCTGAGCCTGCTGCCCGACGCCATACCCACCGAAATAAGCCGGGGCCATCCCCTGTTGTTCCATTTCCTGGCAGCCGCCTGGATGAAAGTATTCGGAACCAGCCTGGTGGCGATCAATGCCTTTCCGTTGTTTCTTTCCGTTCTTCTGATCATCTCCATTTATCTGTTCGGGAAGAAATTTCTTTCGAAAGATGCCGGTTTGCTGGCCGCCCTGATCTTTTGTTTGCAGGCTGTTTTTCTGGCCCAGTCTTCATTTCTGCTGCTTGAAGTTATGCTCGCCCTTTTCGGGATCTGGACCTTTTACTTTTATCTTACAAAGCAGAGAATATGGTACATCGTTTTTGCCACCCTGCTGATGATGACAAAAGAATCGGGGATTGTTGTGGTAGCCGTGCTGGGCGCCTGGGAAATCGTAAGGCTGTTATTCCTCAATAAAACTTACAAGACAGATACCAAACGCTTTTTACTCAATATCCTCATCATCGTGATCCCTGTCTTTCTGGTGGCCATTTATTTTGTGGTCCAGAAGATCATTCACGGCTGGTTTTTCTTTCCCTTGCATGTCGACTTTATGTCATTTACGCCCGGCATCATCAAAACCAAGTTTTTCATCATTTTGAATTTCATCTTTTTCGCCCAGGGAAGATACATCATCACTTTGCTTATCCTGATCGCGCTTGTGGTACATCTGTTCATCAGGAAATCAAAATTCATCGAAAGCAAATGGGAGGTGATGAGTCTGCTGACCCTCTTCATCCTTGCTTTTGCAGTTTTCAGCTCTTTGAACTTTTTATCCAATCGCTACTTGCTGATCACATTGCCTCCCCTGACATTGATCTTTGCCCACCTGATGATCGAGGCATTTAAGCTGATGCGCGGACTGCTGGTGCTCGCCATTGTTATGTCGGTTGTTATCCTTGTGATATTCAACACCAAAAAAATCAACAACCATGATGACAACCTGGGATATATCGATCAGGTGAAGGTGCATCAGAAGATGGTTGATTATTGCGAACAAGAGAATTTATTCGACAAAAGCATTTATTCCCACTTTTTGATGCGTGTTAACCTGACCAGCCCTTATGCCGGTTATTTGAGCGATACAAACAAAAAATTCAAGCAGGTTGTTCATGAATTTTCAGAAGATGTGGATTACTGCATTTTTTCCGCCATCGAGTATTATCCTGTTTTTGACTCGGTGAAGCTTGCAGCAGAGCTGGAAACCGTTAAAGAGTTCAGGAAGAATACGGCCTGGGTTACCCTTTAC
The DNA here is from genome assembly GCA_021738625.1 of Bacteroidales bacterium. Classification (GTDB taxonomy): domain Bacteria; phylum Bacteroidota; class Bacteroidia; order Bacteroidales; family JAIOZK01; genus JAIOZK01. The sequence goes on along the minus strand of JAIPBS010000012.1, from coordinate 13,292 downwards.
AAGGTAATATCCCCACAAGCTCCCATCGACACGGCCGCAAAAGCCCTGTATGAAAAAAGGGTGCGGTTTTATGTCGATAAGATCAAAAAAGATTCTGAATGGCTGAAGATGGTGAAAAAGAAAGCCGGGAAGAAAAACATCCCGCTCGACAGCATGATCCGGCTGGACGCCATTTATATGGTTGAACAGGAGAAATAAAAGAATCAGATATCAAGTCTTGAGATACTTTTTATCAAACCAGTTGTACTTCAAAATACACCAGAGCGCCCGGAAGCCGTCGCGGGCGCTTATTTTTTTTCCTTCCTCATAAGTTCTTCCGAAATAGGAAATGCCCACCTCATAGATCCTGATCTTCTGGATGCGTGAGATTTTGGCCGTAACTTCCGGTTCAAAGCCAAAACGCTTTTCTTTAAGGTAAAGACTTTTAATAATGTCGGCCCTGAAAAGCTTGTAGCAGGTTTCCATATCCGTGAGGTTGAGATTGGAAAACATATTGGAAAGAAAGGTCAGGAATTTGTTGCCGATGGAATGCCAGAAAAACAGGATGCGGTGCGGGTTGCCGCCCATAAAACGGCTGCCGTAAACTACATCGGCCACATCTTCCAGTACGGGTTTGAGCAACAAAGGATACTCGCGCGGGTCGTATTCAAGATCGGCGTCCTGTATCAGAATATAATCTCCGCCGGCTTCATTTATCCCGTTGTGGAGTGCGGCGCCCTTGCCTGCATTTTTTTCATGCCGCAAGAGTTTAAAATCCTGATCGGGATGGGTTTTGGCATATTCTTCCAAAGTTTCATAGGTACCGTCTTTGGAACAATCATCCACAATCACAATCTCTTTCGACAGTCCGGCCGGCAGGTCAACGGCTATGATCTTATCGAGGATCAGATGAATGGTCTTCGCCTCGTTGTATGCGGGAATGATTATGCTGAGTGTCTTGTTCATTCTTTACATGTGGAGTTTAAACAGGCTGCAAAGATGCAAAAAAACCGGATATTATTCCTGAAAATATACCCGCTTCACCCTTCTTGATATCCCGGTGAGCACTTCATAAGGTATGGTGTTCATTTCCTTTGCCAGTTTTTCGATGGGCATTTGATCTCCGAAAACGATCACATCATCACCTTCCTCGGCCTGAATATCAGTTACGTCCACCATGCACATATCCATGCAAATGTCACCGATTATCAAAACTTCTTTGCCATTGATCATCAGCTTACCTTTGCCGTTGCTGAGCGAACGTTTCAATCCGTCGGCATATCCAATGGGAACGATGGCCAGCCGCATTTCTTTTTCGGCTTTCCACGAACGGTTGTACCCGATGGTTTCGCCGGCCTGAATGAGCTTGATCTGCGAAATGCTTGATCTCAGCGTGCTCACATTCGCCAGGTTTTCTTTTTCTTCGGGATTATTCGACACCCCGTACAGGCCGATCCCAAGGCGAACCATATCATACTGCGCATCCCGGAATCTGAAGATGCCGGCAGAATTCAAAATGTGCCGCATCACCTCATGATCGGCATGGCTGACGAGGCGGTCACTCATCTCATCAAATTTCCTGATCTGTGCCCGGGTAAACTCATCCTCTTCGGCTAGGTCGCTGGCAGCCAAATGAGAGAAAATAGACTGTACATAAATCATCCTGTTTGCCTTCAACCTTTCGATCAAAAGATCAAGGTCTTTTTCCATAAAACCCAGGCGATGCATGCCGGTATCCAGCTTGATATGCACTTTGATGGGTTTGTTGGGAGGAATGATATTCTTTTCGATGGCTTTTTCAAGCATGTCGAGCGTCCTGAAGTTATATATCTCGGGTTCGAGTGCATGGAAGATAATGCCGTCAAGGCTTTCTTCATCCGGGTTCATAACCATTACGGGCAGGTTGATGCCGGCTTTCCGGAGCTCCATTCCTTCATCGGCATAAGCCACGGCCAGGTAATCCACTTTGTGGAACTGCAATACATTGGCAATCTCGAAGCTTCCGCTTCCGTATGAAAATGCTTTTACCATAGCCATCACGCGGGTGGGTTTGTCGAGAAGTGATTTGTAATAATCCAGGTTGTGAACCAGGGCATTCAGGTTGATCTCCAGAACCGTTTCGTGGGCTTTTTGCTGAAGGGCCTTACTGATCTGCTCAAACTCAAAAACCCTGGCGCCTTTCAGCAGAATGCTCTCGTTGCTCAGGGAGGCAAAGGAAAATTTTCTCAGAAATTCCCTTGTGGAATCATAGAAATACTTTTCCATTTTAAATTTGTTGGCATGCTTGGATATGGCGGGGCCGATGCCGATAAGTTTTTTCACGTCTTTGCTTTCCAGCAATCTGGCGATGTCGGAATACAGATCCAGTTCATTTCTTCCACTCTGAAGAATATCTGAAATAATAAGTGTTTTCTGTTTGTGTTGTTTTTGCTGATGCAGAAAATCCAGTGCGATGCTCAGGGAATTGATATCGGAATTGTAACTATCGTTGATGATGGAGCAATTGTTCACCCCTTCTTTGAGTTCGAGGCGCATAGCCACCGGCTGCAACTTTTTTATGCGCCCGGCTATGATCTCCTGCTCATATCCCATCAATAACATCAACACCCAGCAATGAATGGCATTCTCAACCGAGGCACCATCGGTAAACGGGATCCTGATCCCTACGGCTTGATTATCATATCGGCCGTTTATGATCGTACCGCTTTCCTCCCGGATCACTTCCGTGATGGTCAGGGCCGCCTCAGTGCGTTTGCCCCATGTAAAAGTTTCAACCGTATCAAGTATCCCCGACCGTATGATGGTTTCCTGTATGGCACTGTAATCCGTGCAATAAACCAGCGATTTCACTTTCGTAAAAAGCTTAAGCTTTTCGCCGATCTTTTGGATGGTGGTTATGAAGTTTTCATTGTGCGCCTCACCGATATTTGTAAACAGACCGATTGTAGGCTGTATGATCTTTTGCAATCTGTCCATTTCATCCGGCTCGCTAATGCCTGCCTCTATAATAGCGATGTTGTGTTTATCGTTGATCTGAAGCACGGATAAGGGAACCCCGATCTGGGAGTTGTAGCTTTTAGGGCTACGGATGACGAATTGATCATAACTCAAAAGCTGAAACAACCATTCCTTCACAACAGTTTTGCCGTTGCTTCCCGTGATACCGATCACCGGTATGTCGAATTTTCTTCTGTGATGAGCAGCCAGAGCCTGCAAGGCTGCGAGGGTGTTTTTCACCCGGATGAAATTGCTTCCCGTATATTTTTTCTTATCCGGCAGTGAAGTAACCACAAAGTTCCTAACGCCTTTGTTATATAGTTCATCAATGTATTTATGTCCGTCGTTCTTGCGGGTCACCAGGGCAAAAAACAGGCAATTGCGAGGCTCGATCAACCGGCGGCTGTCGATCAAAACATCCTTTATCCGGTCTTCCGTCGGGTTTTCTGCATGCAGTTCCCCCTGAAAAATCTTCAGGATATCAACAATTTCATATTGGATCTTCAACATAAGAGAAAAAAGATTTCGATTTAATGCCTTTCGCTTCCGTTATTTTTGGTCTCGGGTTCAGGCGGGCTTTGTAGCGGATTCTTTACCAGCTCCTCATTCATCTGTCTGTTCCTGTAAATATCAACAGCAAGATATAGCGCTTTTCTGAAGGAATCCGGAGAAGCCATGTTTTTTCCGGCAATGTCGAAGGCGGTCCCATGTGCAGGGGAGGTCCTGACAATGGGAAGCCCTGCCGTATAATTTACGCCGCTTTCAAATGACAAAAGCTTGAAGGGCAGCATGCCCTGATCGTGATACATGGCCAGCACGGCGTCAAACTCTTTGTATGAAGCCGAACCGAAAAATCCGTCAGAAGAATACGGACCATATACCAGGATATCTCTGTCAAATGCTTTTCGAATGGCAGGTTCTACAACATCCCTGTCCTCCTCCCCTATCAGGCCTTCATCACCGGCATGCGGGTTTAGACTCAGCACGGCAATGCGCGGCTTCCTGATGGAAAAATCTGTTTTAAGCGACTGATGAAGTATGTTTATTTTATTGTAAACCAATTCTTCATTCAGCACTCCGGCAATATCTTTCACAGGAATATGGCCGGTTACAACGCCTATCCGGATTTGGTCGCTGACCATCAGCATAAGGTGATCCCTGCTGTCGAAACGCTCGGCCAGGTATTCGGTATGGCCTGGAAAATCAAAGCTTGATGATTGTATGCTGAATTTGTTGATGGGGGCGGTAACCAGAACATCAACCTGTTGTCTTTTCAAATCCTGCACAGCAACTTCCAGGGCGCGATAAGCCATCTCGCCTGCAATTTCGCTGGGTTGCCCCAGATCAATCTTAACCTCCCTGTCGAAAACGTTGATAATATTAGGTTTTTTATAACTGGCTTTGTCCGGGCTCTTAATGATATTGAAATTAAAATCTTTCTGGTCGATTGTTTTGCGGTGATAGGAAACGGCTTTGGAAAGGCCGTAAAGCACAGGTGTAAAAAGCTCGCTTAAGCGGTTATCCTGCAATGCTTTTATAATGATCTCATATCCGATGCCATTGACGTCGCCATGGGTTATGGCTACCTTAATATCGTTACTTTCATTCTTTTGACCAACCATACACTTATTTTTCTACAAATATATAACTAATATAAAATAAAGGGGATGGGCATATCCCGTCGGATTCAAACAATGGGTAATTCGGAAAGCAGAGATTATTGACTTGAAATTCCACTAAGAAAGTCAACAAACAAACGTGTTCCAATACCGCTTCCACCCACTCCCTGATAGGAATTTTTCTTCTCGTTAAATGCCACACCGGCAATATCGAGATGAATAAACGGATAATCGGTGAAGCGCGCCAGAAACTTACCTGCCGTAATGGCACCTGCATTGCTTCCGCCCATGTTTTTAACATCCGCTATATCGGACTTCAATTCTTCATCATATTCATCCCAGAAGGGAAAAGGAGCGATTCGTTCATGAACCTTATAGCCGGATTGCAGCAGGCTGTTAAAAGGCATTTCGGCCTTTTGGTGCATTCCGACCATCCCCTGCCTGCCGATGGCACGTTGAGCAGATCCGGTGAGTGTGGCCATATTCATTACCACCTCCGGCTTGTATTTTTTGGCGTAGCTGAGCGCATCTGCAAGGATCAGCCTGCCCTCTGCATCTGTGTTGATCACTTCTACGGTGGTGCCGTCATGCATCGTGATCACATCTCCCGAAACAATGGCATTGCCATCCACCCGGTTATCGGTGGCCGGGACAAGACCGATCACATAAACAGGTAGCTTTAACCTGGCTACGGCATAAAGCGTGGTGATCACTGCTGCGGCACCTGCCATGTCCGATTTCATATTGTTCATATGGTCCTGTATCTTGAGGTTCATGCCCCCGGTATCATACACAACACCTTTACCCACAAGCATGTAAGGCTGTTCATTTTTAGCGTTGTCAGGTTTCCATTCCATCACCGTAAAACTCGGCGGATCGACACTGCCCCTGTTTACGGCAAGCAACCCACCCATTTTCAGAGATTCGATCTTCTTTTTGGTAAAAACCTCCACTTTCAGGCCGGCTTCTTCCCCCAGCTTTTTAGCCTGCTCACCCAGCCGGCCTGCAGTGAGATAGGAAACGGGATGATTCACCAGATCACGACATTTGTAGGTTGCTTCCACGCCGACACGCAAGCTTTCAATATCAGCTTCTTCGATCTTTGAAAATAAATTTACCTGTTGCAAACTATTCTGTTCTTTATCGGCCATCTTATTCCGGTAAGCCGTAAACTGATAATTGGAGAGTGCGATGCCTTCGGCCAGGGCAAGTGTTTCCTGAACCGAACCTTCGGTATCATACAAGTTGATTTTCCTGATCTTGTTGTTGTTCAAAAGACTGCAAATCTTTTCACCGGAGCGCCTTAATTTTTCAAGTCGCGCCGGCAATTCTGCTTTTTTATCTATGAATTGAATAAAAATAATTTTGCTTGTACGGTTCAGGGAGATCAGTTCTTTGTCGTATTTTGTCCGGTGTTTTTCAATATATTTCAGTTCGGAACCGGATAGAAAATTCGTGCTTAGAAATTTGCTGTCCGAAATCAGATATACAACGCTATCCACTCCTGAAATGGATTCAATTTTATTGATTGTCAGTTTCATATATTAATGTTTTTGCTCTTCCTTCACAACCTTTAAGAAACTCTTTCAACAACCACAGATACAAACCCGGGAAGGTTTTGCACAGTGATTTTTATACAACTTCCGCTTAACCAACTTAAATTGAGAGAGCCAGCTCCTTTTTTTAATCTGGCCAAAGTTATGAAATCAGCATGAAACTTCCTAACCGAAAGCGAGTTAATTTATTAAGCCGTCCATTATCCCCCAAGATAAGCCGACAGTTTATGAAGGATCCTGTTTGTGGCGCCCTGCTTATCCCTCACGTATACCTGAGCGATTTCCCGGCATTGCTTATATGCCTCAGGGTTTGACTCGAAAGCATTCATTTTAGCGGTCAAAGCTTCGGGTCCGGCGATCTCAAATGCTCCTCCCAACCGGATCAGATCTTTTGCCTCTTCGAACTTCTTATAATTCGGTCCGAAAAAAACGGGCACTCCGAATGCTGAGGCCTCCAGGATATTGTGGATACCAACTCCAAAGCCACCGCCAATCAATGCATAGTTGGCATAGCGGTACAACATGGATAGAATTCCAATACTATCAATCACCAACACTTTGACCGCATTGACTTTTTTATCATCCATAGCAGAGAAACGAGCAACCTTTTCCACTCCGAACAAATTGACGATCTCCTTTATATGATCCCCATGAACCTGATGTGGGGCGATGATGTATTTGAAGTCTTTTGGTTCTTTTGCCATGAATGCACGAACAATTTTTTCATCCGGGAGCCACGAACTACCTGCAAGAAACACTTTTTTATGCTGTACAAATTTTTCGACCAGGGGTATTCCTTTCTGTTCTTCCCTGATATTCCAAACCCTGTCAAAACGGGTATCACCGCTCACACTGGTATTCCGAATACCATAGTCCGCCAGTAGTTCTTTGTCCCTGGCTTGTTGAAGGAAAAACCACTCGATCTTTTTGAGCTGATTCAAAAACCATTTCCCATACCACTTAAAGAAATGCTGATTTTTCCTGAAAACGGCCGAAACCATGAACACGGGAACACCCTTGCAGGAAAGTGTTCTGATATAGTGATACCAATACTCATATTTGACGAAAATCGCTATTTTCGGTCGGGCAATGCCGATAAATTTTTTAACGTTGGCCGGAGTATCAGCAGGTAAGTAATAGACATAATCTGCATTTTCATAATTCTTCCTGATCTCATAACCTGAAGGAGAAAAGAAAGTGAGCATGATTTTATAAGCCGGATATCTTTGCTTCAAAGCTTCAATAACAGGTCTTCCCTGCTCGAATTCACCCAGTGAGGCGCAATGCATCCAAATGATCTGATCATCAGCCTGGATTTCCGAACCCATTTGCATAAAAATGCCTTTTCTTCCTTTCACCCACTGGCGCGCCTTTGAATTCGCCAAAGAAGCAATTTTAATCAAGCAGGTGTAAACATGAACCGATAAGGTGTAAAGAAAAGGCATTCTTAGTTACTTATAATAAAAATCGCGGGGTGCTCGCTTGTGCAAAGGCAGAAACCATCCGGCTTTCAGCCCGAAAAGCATATCCGAATACTGTCCGTTGGTGTATTGCATTTCGTTAAAATTATACTCCCGGTAGTCTTTGGTCCATGCCTGGACGAATTCCAGTCCCACGTAAAAGTTCACGATTTTGCTGTTGCTCATATGAATGTAACCCAGGAAAGCAGCCGCAGTGAAGCCGCCTGTCAATTTATCGTATCCGCGCTTATAATCACCTTTTAACTGGGGAGCCGTATTAAATTCCACTTCGATGCGTGTTTTGTGCTGCATATAGCCCGGCCCGGCCATAAAAATGATCCCGGAATTAAGGTTGGGACCAATCACCGGAAAAATCTTACCAACACGGAAAGTGGAATAAAACCCCCTTTCAAACATCTGCCAGGAAGCGTAAACGCCTTCCCCGTCGATGATCTCGCCAAGATCGGTTCGGATGATGCTCAGGCGCTGGTCGCGGTTTTTAATGTCCTCTCCGAATATGTAATTGAAGTCAACACCAAACACCCAGTTGCTTGAAGTTTTGACTTTAAAATCCCCGCCAATTGTAGCATTGTTGCCATATCGATCCGCAATATCCCCGCCGGGCACCTGATACCCAAAAGCTGCACTGAACATGGGCACCACCACGCTTGAATCGGATATATCGATTTGGGCAGATGACCCCAGCCATAAAACCGACAAGGCAGCAAAAAGTAAATTTCTGAATGAAGCCATAATAAATCTAAAAACGCAAAGATAAGTTTTAACGTATAATTACCCGGTTTTAAAAGCATCAATTCCCCCGAAAACATAAAATACTACCTTTGCATAAATTTCAAAAAAATAAAAAATCAGTTGTAATGAAAGAAATCAGGATGGTTGACCTGCAAGGTCAGTATGAGAAGATAAAACCGGAAGTTGACAAGACCATACAAGAAGTGATCGAATCGACAGCATTCATCAACGGACCGGCAGTGAAAGAGTTTCAGCAGAGCCTGGAAAGTTATTTGGGCGTGAAACATGTAATCCCTTGCGGCAACGGAACCGACGCCCTTCAGGTTTCGATGATGGCACTGGGCCTGCAGCCGGGCGATGAAGTGATCACCGTATCTTTCACTTTCGTGGCCACCGTAGAAGTGATCTCTTTGCTAAAACTCACGCCGGTTCTGGTAGACGTGGAACCCGACACCTTCAACATCAGCCTGGAGGCCATCGAAAAAGCCATCACACCCAAAACCAAAGCCATTGTGCCGGTGCATCTTTTCGGACAATGCGCCGACATGGAACCCCTGATGGAGCTCGCAAAAAAGCACAATCTTTACGTGATTGAAGATGCCTGCCAGGCCATTGGCGCAGATTATAAATTCAGCGACGGCAGCAGCAAAAAAGCCGGCGCCATCGGGCATATCGGCTGCACCTCCTTTTTCCCATCAAAAAACCTGGGTGCATACGGCGACGGCGGTGCCATTTTTACAAATGATGACGAGCTTGCAAAGAAAATGCGTTCGGTGGTCAATCACGGCATGACCGTTAGGTACTATCATGACGACATCGGAGTGAATTCAAGGCTGGACGCCATTCAGGCTGCCGTGCTGAACATCAAGCTGAAACACCTGGATGAATATGCCGACGCCAGGAGGAAAGCGGCCATGTTTTACGACAGTGCCTTTGCCGGTCATCCCAAATTACAGATCCCGGCCAAAGCCACCAACTCAACGCATGTTTTTCACCAATACACCCTGGTGACCAATAACACGGACCGCGACGGGTTGTTAAAACATTTGCAGGACAAAGGAATTCCCTGCGCGATCTATTACCCGGTGCCCATGCATATGCAAAAAGCCTATCACGACCCCAGGTATTCGGAAGGCGATTTTCCGGTTACCGAAGACCTCAGCAAGAAAGTGATCTCACTGCCGATGCATACCGAGTTGGATGAAGAACAACTGAAGTTTATTACTGATGCAGTACTGGAATATGTGCATAGCCATTAGCCGTATGTCATTGTTCATTTGATGACCGTTAAATTGACCCCGGAGATTAAATCTTTAATGAATCAATTATGACTACAAACAGCAAACCAGAATATTTCGCCCACGAAACGGCCGTGATCGATCAACCCAGTAAGATCGGCAAAGGAACGAAGATCTGGCATTTTTCCCATATCATGAAAAACTGCGAACTGGGCGAGAATTGCAACATCGGACAAAATGTGGTGGTATCCCCTGAAGTGAAACTAGGCAATAATGTGAAAGTTCAGAACAATGTATCCATATATACCGGAGTGATCTGTGAAGATGATGTTTTTCTGGGACCTTCCATGGTCTTCACCAATATTGTGAATCCCAGGAGCGCGGTGGTGCGTCGCGGGGATTATGTCAGAACGGCGGTTAAAAAAGGCGCTTCTATCGGGGCCAACGCAACCATCGTTTGCGGGCACGACATCGGGAAATATGCTTTTATTGGCGCGGGTGCTGTCGTTACCAAAGAAGTTCCTCCCTATGCACTGGTCATCGGCAATCCGGCGCGGCATGTTGGCTGGATGAGCGAATACGGCCACCGGCTGAAGTTTGATGAAAACAGATTGGCTGTTTGCCCTGAGAGCGGTGAAAAATACAAGCTGGAAAATGAAAAGGTGAGGAAGATCAAATAAAATCTTATCTTAGGGATTTCTTTGAGCCATAGAGGCTTAGTGGCAAATATAAATTATAAGAAAATAATATGAAAATTCTCGTAACCGGCGGCACAGGCTACATCGGATCTCACACAGCAGTTGAGCTGCAAAACAGTGGACATGAAGTGGTGATCGTGGACAATCTCTCCAATTCCGACAATAATGTACTTAACGGAATAGAAAAGATCTCGGGCATCAGGCCGGAGTTTGAGGAATTCGATCTTTCGGATCAGGCAAAAACCGCTGACTTCTTCAAACGCCACAACGACATTGAAGGCATCATCCATTTTGCAGCCCACAAAGCCGTGGGCGAATCGGTTGAAAAACCCCTGATGTATTACAGGAACAATATTTTTTCGCTGGTCAACATTTTGCAGGGCATGAAAGACAATGAGATTGAAAATCTTGTTTTTTCATCTTCCTGCACTGTTTACGGGCAACCAGAGCAGCTGCCGGTTACCGAAAACGCACCGGTTCAGAAAGCCGAATCGCCTTACGGGAATACCAAGCAGATTTCCGAAGAGATCATCTCCGACACGGTGAAATCTACAAAGATCAAAGGCATAGCCCTGCGTTATTTCAATCCGATAGGTGCGCACGAAAGCGCCATTATCGGGGAGCTTCCGATCGGGGTACCGAACAACCTGATGCCTTTCATCACCCAAACCGCAATCGGCAAACGCGAGTTCCTGAGGGTTTTCGGTGACGACTACAACACCCCTGACGGTACGGCCATCCGGGATTATATCCATGTGGTCGATTTGGCCAAAGCACATGTGGTCGCTGTTGAACGCATGGTGAATGATAAAATGAAAAAGGATTTTGAGGTATTCAACCTGGGAACAGGCAAGGGATATTCCGTACTGGAAGTGATCAAATCGTTCGAACGCTCAACCGGGCAAAAACTGAATTACCAGATTGTGGGACGCCGTCCGGGAGATGTGGAAAAGGTTTGGGCGGATACCCAATTCGCCAATGAAGAATTAGGCTGGAAAGCCGAAAAAGGCATCGACGAGATGACCCTTTCGGCCTGGGAATGGGAAAAAGCATTGGAATAAAATGATTGAATAATTGAACTACAGAATATTATGAACAAAACCATTTGCATCACAGGGGGAGCAGGATTCATCGGCTCGCATGTCATTCGTCATTTCGTGAATAAATATCCCGCTTATCATATCGTGAACCTCGACAAGCTCACTTACGCAGGTAATCTTGAAAACCTGAAAGACGTGGAAGGCAAGGCCAACTACGAATTTGTGAAAGGCGACATCGTTGATGGGGATTTCATCATTAGGCTTTTTGAAGATTATAAATTTGACGGGCTGATCCACCTGGCTGCCGAATCGCACGTAGACCGGTCCATTGCCAATCCAAACGAGTTTATCTATGCCAACATAGTCGGCACCACCAACCTGCTGAATGCCGCCCGGCATATCTGGAAAGAAAACACCGAAGGCAAAAGGTTTTATCATGTTTCAACGGATGAAGTATATGGCTCGCTTGGCGAAACCGGTTATTTCACTGAATCCACTCCTTACGATCCCAAAAGCCCTTACTCCGCTTCAAAAGCCAGTTCCGACCATCTGGTCAGAGCTTATAACCACACCTTTGGTTTGCCTATGGTGATTTCAAATTGCTCGAACAACTATGGACCCAATCAATTCCCTGAAAAGCTGATCCCGCTGTTCATCAACAATATCCAAAACAACAAACCGCTGCCTGTTTATGGTAAAGGTGAAAATGTTCGCGACTGGCTATGGGTGGAAGACCATGCCGAAGCCATCGACCTGATCTATCACAAAGGAAGCGACGGAGAAACGTACAATATCGGAGGCCATAACGAATGGAAGAACATCGACCTGATCAGGCTGCTTTGTAAGATCATGGACCATAAACTAAATCGCGAAGCGGGTGCCTCCGAAAAACTGATCACTTATGTAAAAGACCGCGCCGGACACGATCTACGCTACGCCATCGACTCCACGAAACTACAACGCGAACTAGGCTGGAAGCCTTCCCTTCAATTCGAGGAAGGCCTCGACAAAACCGTCGACTGGTACCTGCAAAACACCGAATGGCTCAAAAACGTCACCTCCGGCGAGTACCTGAAGTATTATGAGGAGATGTATGGGGATGATCGGTGATCGGCGATTGATGTTCTGTTGAAAAGTGTTGCAGGTTGCAAGTTACAGCCTGCCTGCCGGTCAGGAAAGGTTGCAAGTTGCGCTATGATAGTTCCCGGTTCCTATAATGATCAGTTTCCAGGTTCAGTGATCCGATTACTTGCTAATGTCGGTATATCAACGAACCTGCAGTTTCAGAGTAATCGGATCGCTTTCATAAAAAACTTGATCAAATGATTATTGGACATTCGATATTGGAAATTCAATGCTGAACTGAAGAATGTCCAATGACCAATTTCGAATATCAGGGGGAAAACGCCAGGAGATCCCTCCTCACATTTTTTACTGTCGTAAAAAATGTTCGTCGGGATGACAGGGCATTTTTATAAATAAAGGGGGCGGGAAGCGGGCGTCGCCCGCTTCCCACCCCCTCTTTTTACCCTTAGTCGTATGTCATTCCGATCGCAGGGCTTAAGCGAAGCGAAAGCCCGGAGAGAGGAATCCCCTGGCTTTTTATGGATGGTTGACAAAATGAGAAGGCTTTAAATCAGCGGCTTTAGCCGCCTCTGCTGGCACAGATTTGCAATCCTTCTCCCTACTCCCTACTTTGATCAAACGGCCTTCCAATTGAATCGGATCCTCGCAAGCTCGGCGGGAAAGAACCAGATTCTCATACCCGCATTTGCTCGGCCGGGCATCTTAAATTCCCGTTTCGTACACTGCATTGACTAATCCGGCGCACCGGCTTTTACAAAGTCATTTTTCTTTTTAAATTAGCTGTAAATTTATGGGTTATGTCCGTTTACAAACAAAATGAACTTAGGCGCTGCACCATAATGCATTTGCTTTTCTTGCTTGCTTTT
>JAIPBS010000011.1 GCA_021738625.1 Bacteroidales bacterium | reverse complement strand
TAATTCTGCAGAAGTGGTGGAATTGGCAGACACGCAAGACTAAGGATCTTGTGCCCTTTTTTGGGTGTGCGGGTTCAAGTCCCGCCTTCCACCCCCCAGCCCCTCCCAATCACCTGAAACAACTGTCATTCCGAGCGAAAGCGAGGAATCCCATGGCATTTAACCGGACAGTAGTGATCTGAAATCTGGAATCTGAAATCTAAAATCTGGAATTTATAATTTGAAATCTATAATGAAAAAATCACTGGCCACAATATTGATTGCCGTTTGCTCTGCGGCTTCTTCCTTCTCGCAGGATACGCTGACCTTTATGCACTACAACCTGCTTAATTACGGGAATTTTACGAGCTATTGCACGGCGAGCAACAACAACATCAATAGCAAAACAGAGTATTTGAGAACCATAGCCGCCTATGCCAAACCGGATGTCTTCACCGTGAATGAGATGTTTTGCAATAGCAACCTGGCCGACAAGATCATGGACGAAGCCCTGAACGTGGGAACGGATAAGTACGAACGGGCGGAGATCACATGTGTTTCCTTTGCCGCTTCCCTCACCAACATGCTTTTTTACAATAGCGACAAGCTGGGCCTGGCTTCGCAATCCTACGTGGAAACCGCTGTTCGCGACATCAACATCTATAAACTGTACTCGAAAACCGAACTCGGATACGATCCCGATACGGTGTTCTTTCGCTGCATCCTGGCGCACCTGAAAGCCGGCAGCGACTGGGATGATGCACAGGAAAGAGAAGCTGAAGTTGAACTGCTCCTGACCGCTCTTTCGGAAGATTATCAGCCGGGCAACTATTTTTTCCTGGGAGACTTCAATATCTACCATTCATCCGAAGGGGCCTTTCAAAAGCTGATCAACAACCCCAATACGGATTTCAGGTTTCACGACCCCGTCAGCCGCATCGGGCAGTGGCACAACGACTATGAATACCGCGATGTGCACACCCAGTCGACCCACACCAGTAGCAACGGCTGCGCTTCCACCGGCGGCATGGACGACCGCTTCGATTTTATCCTGATCAACGGAAACGTGAAATACGGCAATCGGAAAGTTGCGGCGCTTTCATCCACTTATAAAGCCATCGGGCAGGACGGACAACATTTCAACAGCTCCATCATTTCTTCTCCCACCAATACCAGCGTACCGGCCGATGTACTCAACGCCCTGTATTATATGTCGGACCATCTGCCGGTAAGCATGAAAGCGCTGGCAGGCGGCGATGTGGGGATAGAAGAACTTCCTGAAAGTCTTTCGCATCTGCGGATCATCAACCCGCTTGAAGATAAGCTGGAGATCCTGCTGGAAAGCAACATCGCAGGGAACACCGACCTGATGATCTACGATTATACCGGCAGGTTGGTCGTATCAGAAACCTTTGACATTAGCAGGGGCGAAAATTATTTAAGCTTCCCGCTGACGAAACTGGAAAAGGGTTTGTATGTGGTTCAGCTGAAAACAGCGAACAACAGGGCTGTTGCCGAGAAAGTTGTTATTGGGGAATAAGTGCTTTTCAAATTGCAAGCTATTATAAAGAGAGATACGATGCCATATTTTTTCTCGAACGATTATGGAGAAACGCTCTCAATTAGAGTTTCAGGCATTGACATACCTATCTGCAGGTTAGTGGGTGGCGGTGCGATTAAACGGGATGAACCAATCTCCTGCCATCTTTAATAAACATTCAACAAAAACATCAGCGGTAGTGTAAACACTGCCACATATGCTGCGGAAACTCACTGGTTTCAACATCAGTCCGATTGAAATGGCCACAAAAACCATAAGGGAGGCGCCGATCAGGTTAAACACTTTCAGCACGAAATCCACCACGACATAGTTTCGGGGTAGGCCAACCATCGAAGCAATCAGGCCGAGCACCATAGAGATAAAGATGGGCGAACGTAGAAAGGGAAGCAGCGTGGCGCCCAGGCCGGGGCGGCCCTCATTCATCTTCCCGAAATAGATCAGCACGGCCACACCAATGATAAAAAACGGAAGACAGGCCCCCAACTCTCCGATCAGCATGGCGTCGGCCAGGGCATCGCAGGAGTTTGGGAAAACCTGCTTCACCAAAGGATAACCCAGGGAAGATGAACTGCCGAAGCCGGCCAGAATGATAAACACCCCCAAACGATCGGTGCTCAGTTTTAAAATTTTTCCGCCGATGTAAGCAAAAACCATGGTGATCAGGATGGACCCAAGCATCAAGACGACCGGCAACAGTTGGTTCAGTTCCAGCTCGCGCGTAGACAGGTTGGCAAATATTAAAGCGGGCAGGGCATAATCGGTGGTCATCTTTGAAAAAACCCCTTTCAGGTTTTCATTGACCACCCCTCTTTTTTTCAGCCAGAAAGTTGTGCCGATCAAAACCACCAGGATCATCACACTCTCCAGCAATGAATAAAAATGTTGCATGACTTGGGTCTTGGTTGATATTCAGCAACAATAATACTAAAAAATGTTTTAAGAAAACAAAGGAAGTAACAAAATTGAATTGAATAATCAAGACCTTTGTTTTGCAAACAGACCAGATGCTTTGTTATTGGTAAAAGTTATTTTTTATGCTTATATTCAATTCCTATATTAACACCGTAATTCATCTGGTTCTCTGTTAAAAGATAATGTGAGAAAAATCCCAATATCAAGCCTAATTGATTAGATATGTTAAAAGTATAGTCTAACCCAGCACCAGCTCCAAAAGCTAATCCATCAAAAGGAATATCGTATAAATATTTCTCATTATCTCCTGTACCTACTATTCGCTTTTCAGATAATAAAACATTTCCCGAAACACCCAAATCCATT
The DNA here is from genome assembly GCA_021738625.1 of Bacteroidales bacterium. Taxonomy (GTDB): domain Bacteria; phylum Bacteroidota; class Bacteroidia; order Bacteroidales; family JAIOZK01; genus JAIOZK01. The sequence goes on along the minus strand of JAIPBS010000011.1, from coordinate 87,110 downwards.
TCAAACTTTCCAAAAGCTATTACATACTCGATGGGAACTTGTACGTAATGTGCTTTCAAAATATCGGTACGCTTTGAAAAATGGATTGGGGGATTTTCTGAATATATAGCTTTGTGGCCAGTCGAAAATATACCAATACCAAGTTTTATATAGTCTTGGTTTTTTAAACGTTTTAAATAGTTTATTGTGAATGATCCAATAAATGTTGGAGAGTATTCGGTTGTTCGTGAAGGATAAGAATCCAATGATTTTGATGAATATAAACTCATTGAAACAGATGGTTTAAGTTCAATTCGCAGCTTGTTGGTCTGAGCACTTAGGAAATGAAAGCAAAGTAGAGATAAAAAAACCAAAATATTTCTCTTCATGCTGATTGTTTTAAAATTGTTGCCAACTTGTTTATATACGGACATTTTGTCCGATAATCATTCCTTAATTGGTTTATATCCGTACAACTTTTCTTCTTCGGTTTCAATTAGACATCCGATCCAGGTTTCAACCATAACTTACAAAAATTCCAAATCAATTTTATAACCAACGAAACTTAACCGAACTAAAAACTTTGAACCAGATACTATTGACCTCCAGGTTTAGTGATCCGATTACTTGCAAAGGACGGTATTTCAATGAATCTGCAGGCTCTGAGTAATCGGATCACTTTTTGCATTTCATGTAACTGTCAATGCCTGTAACTTGAAATCTGTAACTTGCAACCTGGAACATTGAACATTGAACTCTTGCCCTCAATCCTCCGATATCTGCTTCAGCATATGCCGGTAGCGCGAGAACACTTTCGCCCTTGAGAGGAAACCCAGGTACTTGCCGTCTTTCACCACGGCCAGGTTGAACTTGCCGGAGGACTGGAATTTTTTAGCCACCTGCTCCATGCTGTCGTTGGGATCGATTAGGGTCTCCGGCATGATCATCAGCTGCCTGACGCTGGTTTTGTCGTATAGTTCGGGTTTGAACATGATGTTGCGGATGTCGTCGAGGCGGATGATGCCCCTGAAGATTTGTTTTTCGTCCACCACCGGGAAAATATTCCGGTTCGACTCGGAGATCACTTTCACCAGGTCACGCAGTTTGGCGTTGGGATGTACGGTGGCAAAATTCTTTTCGATCAGCTTATCCACCCGCATACGCGAAAGGATGGCTTTGTCTTTGTGATGGGTGATTAGCTCGCCCCTTTTGGCCAGCTGGTGGGTATAAACCGAATTGGGTGTAAACAGGCGCGTGGTGGCATAGGAAAGGGTTGCCGCGATCATCAGGGGGACAAACAGCCCATAACCGCTGGTGATCTCCGCGATCAGGAATATGGCGGTGAGCGGGGCGTGCAGCACACCGGCGATCATCCCGCCCATGCCGACCATGGCGAAATTATTGACGGAAAGTTCACCCAGGTTGAAGTGATTGAACACCATGGCAAAAAACAATCCGGCAAAAACCCCTGAAAACAAGGTGGGGGCAAAAATACCTCCTACCCCACCGGCCGCAAAGGTCACCGTGGTGGCAATGGCCTTGAAGAAAATGACCAGGATGAATAAAAGGAAAATAACCCAGATGTTATCCCTGAAACCATAGAATATGCTGTTGTTATACAGTGGGCTAATATCTCCGTTCAGCGCCGTGTTGATGGCTTCGTACCCTTCGCCGTAGAGTGCCGGAAAAAGGAAAATTAAAACGCCGAGGATCAGTCCGCCCAGGACCCATTTCACATACCATTTTTTGATCCTGAAAAAATTCACCTCGATAAACATATACATCCTGGTAAAGTAAACCGATATCAAACCTGTGAAGATGCCCAACAAGGCATAAAAATGAAAATCCCCGATCACAAAATCCTGTTTGATCTCGAAAGGATACAACACCGCCTGCCCCAGGAAAAAATAGGAGGTCAGCACCGCCGTTACCGAAGCGATCAGCAGGGGAACAATGGAAGCGGCGGTCAGGTCGATCATGATCACCTCGATGGCAAACACCACGGCTGCGATGGGCGATTTGAAAATAGCCGCCATAGCCGCTGCACAGGCCAGTCCAAGCAGCAGCGTAATTTGCCTGTAATTCAGGTGCAGCAATCGGCCCAGGTTGGAGCCTATGGCCGCGCCGGTGGCAACGGTCGGGCCCTCCAGTCCCACCGAACCACCAAAACCCACCGTAAATGTCGAAGTAATGATGGAAGAGAAGATGTTGTGCCTTTTGATGATGCCGTTGGTTTTGGATATGGCAAACAACACACTGGGAATGCCATGCCCCACATGTTGCCTTAGAATGAACCGGATATAGATCACCGCGATCAGAATACCGATGGCAGGATAAGCGAAATACAGGTAGTTCTCATAGTTTTTGGCAAATCCGCTGGTGAGCAGCTCCTGGATCAGGTAAACAGAGTTTTTGATGATCACAGCACTCAGTCCGCCCAGGATCCCGATCACGGCGCTCAGAAACATAATGAAGTTCCGGTCGCTAACGTGGCGTATCCTCCAGATCAAAAACCGTTTTAGCAGAGAGTTCCTTTTTTTCATTTTCAGCCAATCCGCTGCGAAATTATAGTAAATTTGGGTTGTACCGTCCAAACAACCCGATAATCTTTAGTATTTTAGCCAAATTATAATGATTCAAATTTAATGATTTCAAGATGAAGATCGTATCCTATAACGTGAACGGCATCCGGGCGGCGATCAAGAAAGGGTTGGTTGAGTGGATCAGGGCAAGCAATGCAGACATCATTTGTTTGCAGGAAACCAAGGCGCAGCCGGAACAGATCCCGCTGTTCGATCTGGAAGAAATGGGCTATATCAGCAATTGGTTTTCCGCAAAGAAAAGAGGATATAGCGGTGTGGCCATCCTCACAAAAACCGAACCCGACAAGGTGGTCAGCGGAATGAATATAGACGTCTATGATGTGGAAGGCCGCCTGATGCGGGCCGACTACGGCGATGTAAGTGTGATCTCGGTCTATCACCCCTCCGGTTCCAGCGGCGACATCCGGCAGGCCTTCAAAATGAAATGGCTGGAGGATTTTCAAAAATACATCAACGAATTGAAAAAAGAACGGCCAAAGCTGATCATTTCGGGCGACTACAACATCTGTCACAAACCGATCGATATTCATGATCCCATCAGAAATGCAACCAGCTCGGGTTTTCTCCCGGAAGAAAGGGAGTGGATGTCTGGTTTTCTCGACAGCGGATTTATCGACAGTTTCAGGTATTTCAACGAAGAACCGCATCAATACAGCTGGTGGAGCTACAGGGCCAATGCCCGGGCCAACAACAAAGGCTGGCGCATCGACTATAACATGGTATCCAATCCGCTCGAAAACAAAATGAACAGCGCAAGGATTTTGCCCGAAGCCATGCATTCGGACCACTGCCCGGTTGTTCTTGATATTGATTTCTAAAAACAAAAAACCATGCCCACCGATAAATTATCAAGACGGATCAAGGTGCTTAAGCAGGTAAGCATTTTTGAAGAAACCCGCGGAGAAACCCTGAAAATCATTGCCGAAGCCCTCGACTATGAATTTCTTGAAAAGGACAAAACCATTGTGCATAAAGGGGAGATAGGCAACGCCATGTTCATCATCGAATCAGGGACGGTAAAGGTGCATGATGCGGATTATATTTTTTCGGTTTTAAAGGAAGACGATGTGTTCGGGGAGTATTACCTGATCGATTCGGAAGAGCGATCGGCCTCGGTGACCACCCTCGAGAAAACCGAGTTGCTGCGCATCAATCAGGAAACCTTTTACAGGCTCATGGCCCGCGATATCAACATCACCAGAGGGATTTTGAAATCTTCTGTTGGAAGGCTGCGCCGGATGAACGAAGTTGAAGAAGAACTGGCCCGCAAAAACATCGAGATCGAAAACCGGAAAAAAGAGCTGCTCGACCTGAACGCCACCAAGGATAAGTTCTTTTCCATCATCGCGCATGACGTCAGAAGCCCGCTGGGAACCATCATCAGTTTTTTTGAATTCCTGAACAGCAATGTGGAGGAACTGGATAAGATGGAGATCGTGGACCTGGTGAAAAGCATTTACACTTCAACCGACCGACTTCTTAAACTGCTCGACAACCTGTTGCAGTGGTCGCGCATACAAACGGGCGAACTCCAATGCAAGCCCGAAAACTTCGACATCAGAAGCGTGGTGTTGAGCAATATCGATCTTTTGAAAATGAATGCCGAAAAGAAAGGCATCAACCTTTATTCGGAAATTGATAGCAAAACCATGGTCAATGCCGATGTCAACATGACCAATGCCGTGTTGCGAAACCTGATCAGCAATGGTATAAAATTTACCGGTCAACAAGGTTCGGTATGGGTGAGCAGCAAAAGGACCAACGGAAAGATCGCTGTTTCGGTGCATGATACCGGTATTGGTATTTCAAAAGAAAACCTGAAAAAACTATTCAGGATCGACCTGAAGCACAGTACTCCCGGCACCGAGGACGAAAAAGGAACGGGCCTGGGCCTGAACCTCTGCAAGGAGTTTGTTGAAAAAAACGGCGGCAGGATCAAAGTGGAAAGCAAGCCCGGCGAAGGAACGGTGATCACATTCACAGTTCCGTTGAAATAGTTTTTCGTGCAGGACCGGCCTTCTAAAATCAATAAATCTTGTTGATCAGCTCAGTCCAGCTGTTCCTTTTCTTAACAGTGAACCTGAGTTGTTCGCCATCCTTGGTGATGATGGTCAGTCCGTTGGCTAAGATTATTTTGGTTTTAAAATACATCAGTTCGCTGATGCAATCGGGGGTTATCTCCTTGTTGAACTCTTTGGTTGCTTCTTCTTTACAAACAAAGTATAAACGCTGGTTGGTCAGGATCAGTTTTCCTTTTACGCGTTCATCATTTCCATTTATAAAATGTTCGGCATCGCCGGCTTTGGTAACTGTTTCATTTGCTTTAAAATCCACTTTCATGTCTGATCGTTTTTTGGTTATATCTTAAAAAAATCAGCTATTGTGCCAGATTGTATATTGAGTTGATTTACAGCTTCTGACACAACAATCCGACTTTAATCATAGGACGAACAATGTTCGGAATTGTTACACGAACTGTCCGCTTTTGTTAATTGCAAATGGAAAGTTATTCTATCCGGTTAGCCGGAATTTTAAGAACTCAAAATAAAAGTTTATTCACCTCATGGTGTCTTCAATGTCCAAAACTGTCCGCTGATCACCGTATCGGCCTGGCTGAATTTATAGCTGTATTGCCCGGTCAGGGAATCCATTTGCTGGCTGAAATTTCCTTTAAGAAAGCTGGATTCGACAGACAGATTTACTTCAAATTGGTTGTTCTCTATTTTGGTGATGCCCTCCGACTTGTATAGTTCAAGCTCTTGTGTGTTGGCACCTTGCTGACTGGAATAAAGCACAGTGAGATCGTATTTCAGCAGGTAGAGGGTGCTGTTGATCTCACCGGTTTGAAATTGCACCACATAATCCTGATCGGTGATGCCGGTGTATGATTTGACATTTTCGGGTTCGTTGTTTTCATCGTCATCTTTATTGCATGCCATGAACAACATTGATGCAATAACAAGTGCAAAAGAGATTCTTTTCAGCAGTTTCATTTTTTCTATTATTTATTTGAATAATATTCCGTAAAGCTCACTGATCTTGCTAACCGGAACAATATTAATCTGTAATTTTGAGCTGTCCAAGCCTTTTTGGTTAAATTTGGATATAAATATTTCCTGGAAACCCAGTTTTTGCGCTTCGCTGATGCGCTGATCAATCCTGTTTACGGGCCTTATCTCTCCCGACAGTCCGACTTCAGCCGCAAGGCAGATTTTCTGGTCAACGGATATATCTTCGCTGGAAGACAACACTGCTGCTACCACAGCCAGGTCCACCGCCGGATCGTCCACTTTCAATCCCCCGGTGATATTCAGGAAAACGTCTTTCACTGCCAGCCGGAATCCGCTGCGTTTTTCGAGCACGGCCAGCAGCATGTTCATCCTTCTAAGATCAAATCCGGTGGTTGAGCGTTGAGGTGTTCCGTATGCCGCCGAGCTGACCAGGGCCTGCACCTCGATCAGCATAGGGCGCATTCCTTCGATGGTGGCCGCAACGGCCACACCGCTGACGTTTTCTTCCCGCTTGGATAACAAAACCTCCGAAGGATTATCGACTTCACGCAGGCCGCTCCCACGCATTTCATAAATACCGAGTTCAGAGGTTGAGCCAAAGCGATTCTTCATCGACCTGAGGATACGATATTCATGGTTGCGGTCGCCTTCAAACTGCAGAACCGTGTCAACCATGTGCTCCAGGATTTTCGGCCCTGCCAGGCTTCCCTCCTTGGTGATATGTCCGATCAGGAATACCGGCACACCGCTCACCTTGGAAAAGCGTTGCAGTTCGGCCGCACATTCACGTATCTGTGACAGGCTGCCGGCTGAAGATTCAATGGAGTCGGTGTGCAGGGTTTGTATGGAATCGATCACCAGCACATCGGGCTGCACAGTTTCGATATGCCTGAATACTTGCTGGGTGGAAGTTTCGGTGAGGAGAAAGCAGCTGTCGTTATGAATACCTATCCGCTCGGCCCGCATCTTGATCTGCTGATCGCTTTCTTCACCGGTAACATAAAGGATTTTTGCATCCTTCATATTCAGGGCCACCTGCAGCAAAAGCGTGGATTTACCGATGCCCGGTTCTCCGCCGATCAGGATAATGGAACCCGGAACCAGCCCGCCGCCCAGCACACGGTTCAGCTCGTTGTTGCGGGTATTTACCCGGCTTTCACTTCCTTTTTGGATATCCTGGATACGCTGAGGTTTGTTGTCTTTGCGGGTCGACACAGAAGGTATGGACTTATCCCTGCTTTGGGTTTTGCTCACCACCTCTTCCACATAGGTGTTCCATTCACCGCAGGCAGGGCATTTTCCAACCCATTTGGTGGACTCGTTGCCACAGTTCTGGCAGAAAAAAATACTTTTGGTTTTGGCCATGATGTAAATTTAAGAAATATGTGCCGGATTGCATCAGCTTTGTTCCCTGATCTTTTTTTCCAGTCCTGAAGTAGAATATCCGGGCACCAAATCGATCCGAACCACCTTGCCTTGTTTCTGTTTTACGATATCTGCCCCCACGATCTCATCTTCCTTATAATCGCTTCCTTTTACGAGCACATCGGGTTGTATCAGCCTGATCAGTTCATAAGGTGTATCCTGATCAAACAACACCACTGCATCAATAAAATGCAGGGAGGCCAGCACAAGCGATCTGGCATTCTGATCATTCAGCGGTCGGTGATCGCCTTTGAGCCGCCTCACGGAATCATCGGTATTCAGGCCAACGACCAGAGCATCTCCTTCATCAGCGGCCCTGGAAAGATAATCGATATGTCCCAGGTGAACGATGTCGAAACAACCATTGGTAAAAACAACTTTTTTATTTTTAAACCGCCAAATGGCCACGCGGCCCTGTATTTCTTTCCAGCTATATATTTTTGATTTTATGATTTCCAGTTTTGTCATTCAGGTTTCTTTTTTGTAAAAATATCATTAAATATGAAAGTGCTCCCAGGGCCAGTATCAGTATTCCTTGTGAAGCATGCATTAATGTGGCCCAGGAAGCGGCAGCGGGTTTTGGTATCAAATACAATTCAAAAAGTATCAGGGTTACAAAAAAGTGATAAGCACCAATTCCACCCGGCACAGGTGCTACCATACCCAAACTACCAATGGCCATAACAGTTAATGCATCGATTATGGTTAAATGAGCCGTGCCCTGTAAAGCAAAAAACATCACATAGGACATTAACACATACATCAGCCAGATGACAATGGTCCAGAGGAAAAACCCGGCTTTGCGCCTCAGCCTTTGAATGGTTTTTAATCCGCCTATGAATCCCATGGTAAAGGCATGCAGCTTTTCATAAAAGGGTTGTCTCTTCAATCGAGGCAAAAACAAGCGAAACATTATAATCCCCGTAGCGATCAGCAACAACACAATGGCAAAAACAAGGATGATCAGTCCAAGATTATCCTGAAAACGGATGTAAACGGGTGTAAATATATGTTCGTCAACAAATTTCCCCACCAGGTTGAGTTGGAAAATGATGACCAGAAAGATCAGCAGCAACAACACGATCATATCGAAAACCCGCTCGGCCACAACTGAACCAAATAGCGAGTTGATGGGTATTTTGTCTTTTTTTGCGAGTACGCCGCAACGGGTGATTTCACCAAGCCTCGGCACCGCGATATTGGCCAGGTAACCTATCATTACCGCATAAAAAGTCGTACTAGTTTTCGTTTTATAACCCATTGATTTGATCAGAATATTCCAGCGAATGGCGCGGGCTAGATGGCTCAGTATGGCGAAGAAAAAGGAAAGCAATAACCACCAGTAGTTTGCATGCCGGAACTGGTAAAGGACATCCTGCAAATCGACCTTCCTGAAAACCAGCCATAAAAGAAAAAAGCCAAGTAACAAAAAGGCCAGATACTGTAGTATGGCAAATACTTTTTTTCGGGACAATTTACTTCGGTTTATTGTTTTGATCAGGGAATACGATTGTAGGGGTGAATTTTTTGGCTTCTTCAAAAAGCATAGTGGCGTACGAAACAATGATCACCAGATCGCCAATAGCAACCTTCCTGGCAGCCGCGCCATTCATGGCAATGGAACCTGAGCCCCTTTTGCCTTTGATCACATAGGTTTCGAAGCGTTCGCCATTGTTGATGTTGTAAATATGCACCCTTTCGTTCTCAATCAGGTTGGAAGCCTCCATCAGATTCTCGTCAATCTCGATGCTACCCACATAATTCAGGTCGGCGCCTGTGATGGTGCCCCGGTGTATCTTTGATTTCAATACCTCGATTTGCATAGCGGCTGCAAATTTACAAATTAATAATTATATTATCTATCAACCTCACATTGCCGATATGAGCGGCAACGCAGGCAACGTATTTCTTACCCTTTTGCATCTCATCAACGGGCATACAGGATATTGCGTCGGCGATCTCAAAATATTCGGGTTGAATATCATTATAACCTTCGAGTTGCTTTTCAAACCACTTTTTTATTTCCGGCACCGATTCTTTGTAAGCCAGATCTTTGACCTCTTTCAGGCTTTGATAAAGAACGGGTGCAAGTTCTCTTTCTTCCTCATCCAATCTTTCGTTCCGGCTGCTCATGGCCAGTCCATCATCTTCCCTCACGGTGGGGCACGCCACGACATCCACCGGCAGGCTTTCCTTATTAACAAGAGCTTCTACCACTTTCAGCTGTTGGTAGTCTTTCTGCCCGAAATAAGCCCGGTCGGGTTGTATGATGTCAAATAATTTTTTCACAACCACAGCCACCCCATGAAAGTGTCCCGGGCGGTGCTTGCCTTCCATCACCAGATCGAGCTTGCCGAAATTGTATTTAACGGTCACCGGTTCGGGATACATCTCTTCTTCCGAAGGATTAAAAACCAGATCACATGAAACACTTTCAAGCTTTTCGATATCGGACTCAAGTGTCCTGGGATACTTTTCGAGGTCTTCAGAGTTGTTGAATTGAATGGGATTCACAAAAATGCTCACCACCAGGTAATCGTTTTCTTCTTTTGCACGTCGCATCAAATCCAGATGCCCTTCATGCAGTGCGCCCATGGTAGGAACAAAACCTATGCTTTTGTCTTCTGCACTCACTTGGCCAAGTATCTTCCTGGTATTTTCAACGGTATGAACTATTTCCATATTTTTTTCCTTATCATTTAAAATTAAAGAATTACAGTCAGGAAATCAAACATTATTCCTTAATTATTTCGAGCAGGTCACTTTCGAGTGACTGAGCAGGGGATTCCACAATACGGCCAAGCTCTTTTTCATGTTCATAAACAATAAAAGTCGGTACAAGCTCAATGTCAAGCTCAGAAATGTCGGTTGTTCCGGCAGTTTTCAGCCGGTTAACAAAAATGAACCCAAGCCGGTCCATTGGAAAATCCATTTCATCCAGGATCAGCAAAAAACGTGGTACTTGTTCCTTGCTGTCGTGGCACCATGTCCCCAGTATAATGTTTATGTGAAGATATTCAGTCGATATCCGGTTGAGTTCGCGCATCACATCTTTCTGCGGTTCATAATGTTTATATTCATCATGATAATAATCGGCATAATCCCCGAAGGTCATGAGTGCCCCGCGGTCACAGGGACCAAACAAAATCTGCTGACGGGCCAGGCTGTCGTAAATAACCTGATTTTGCTGAGCGATTAATCCTGCCGGGATAAGCAGAAACAAAATCAAACTGGCATGATAATGCTTCATGGGTGCAAGTTTTGCATTTGTGTTTTGAACGTGCAATTTACACATTTGTTTTCACAAGCTGAACATATCATCGCAAGTAATGTTTTATTAGAAAAACAGAAAAAATGACAGCTATAGATATACCTGAAATGTTTGGCACCATCGACCGCAAAGATTCAAGAGGGCTGCTGAACTTTATGAAAAAGAATGCGGGATTCAGATTTTCAAACATTCCCGAGATAGAAGGAAGAGAAAACATTTTTAATTTTCTTGAACAGTTTTTCGGTAGCGTCAAAGCACTGAAACACGATCAGCTTGAATACTGGCAAAAAAACGACAGGATTTCAGTAATGGGAAGGGTGTCTTATACACGCCATGATGATAGCTCATTTGCTGTGCCATTCAGTGTTGTGCTTGAAATGGATAAGGATAAAATAAAACGATACCTGATCTTTTCAGATGCCTCACAATTGTATACCGATTAGGAACAGGTTTGCAATGATTGACCTCATACTTCAATCGGTATAACTGAATCTAATAAAAAAATGCTTTGCATTTTTAATAAGATTCAGTATAACAAACCTTTTAACGCTAAATGTCGTTTGTGCGAAGCCTGATCTGATTTTATTATTTTTGCATGGATCAAAAACACAACTAGCAAAATTCATCCGCAATGGAGACAAACGTGTTTTGGTTTGCTTTCGGCCTGACTGTTTTCGCCGGTTTATCCACCGGAATAGGAAGCGGCCTGGCATTTTTTGCCAAAAAGACAAACACCAAATTTTTGGCAATAGCGCTTGGATTCTCGGCAGGCGTGATGATCTATGTAAGCCTGGTAGAGATTTTCTACAAAGCCAAATATTCTTTGGTTAGTGAATTGGGAGAAAGCACCGGTTACTGGATCACGGTGGCGGCCTTCTTCGGGGGCATTTTTATTATTGCCTTGATCGACAAGCTTATCCCAAGCTTCGAGAACCCTCATGAAATGAAGAAGATAGAAGCCCTTGGAGCTGAAGCCATGAAAAACCATAAGCTAAAGCGCATGGGTCTGTTCACCGCCCTGGCCATTGCCATTCACAATTTCCCTGAAGGGCTGGCCACTTTCACAGCGGCTATGGACGATCCGGGTCTGGGTATTGCCATTGCGGTGGCCATTGCCGTCCACAACATCCCCGAAGGCATTGCCGTATCGGTTCCGATATACTATGGCACGAGCAGCAAACGAAAAGCTTTCTGGTATTCTTTCTCATCGGGGCTGGCAGAGCCCATCGGCGCGTTGATCGGATACCTGGTGCTGATGCCCTTTATGAACCCGGTCGTGTTCGGGATCTTATTCGCTTCGGTTGCCGGCATCATGGTTTTTATTTCCGTTGATGAACTTTTGCCCGGAGCCAGGGAATACGGCGAACATCACTATTCCATTTACGGGCTGGTCGCAGGCATGGCCGTAATGGCAGTGAGCCTTCTTCTGTTCGTTTAATCCTTAAAATACCCAATCATGAGAAAATTTACTCTTTTATTTATTACGCTTTATTTACTAATTTTTTCAAGCTTATTTTGAACAATTCCAAATTATTTTTATTTATTACTTTTGAAAACTCAAAAGATTAAGACTATGGCCAAGATTGGAATATTTTATGGCTCCTCCACAGGAAACACGGAGTTTATTGCTGAAAAAATTGAAAAGCATCTTTCGGATCATGATGTTGAATTGTTCAATGTTGATTCCGCATCCAAAGAAGATGTTGAAAAATGTGATTACCTCATCCTGGGAACTTCCACCTGGGGGGTAGGCGACTTGCAGGACGACTGGGAAAGTTTTCTGAAGGTGCTGCTCAAAACGGATATCTCCAAAAAGAAAACCGCCCTCTTCGGGCTGGGCGATCAGGAAGTTTATGCCGAAAGTTTTGTGGACGGTATGGGCGTCCTTTACAATGCTTTAAAAGGCAACACACAGTTTGTCGGGCAGTGGCCTGTTTCAGGTTACCGCTTTGAAGATTCAACTGCCGTTAAAAACAAAGAATTTGTCGGGCTGCCCATCGATCACGATAACGAGCCCAACCTGAGTGAAAAACGCGTTGAACAATGGGTGGATATGCTCAAAAGGGAAATCAAATAACCCACCGCCTAAAAAGATGAAAGCCCGCCGACGGATATTTCCGCCAACGGGCTCTCAACAATCAACCAAAACCAAATCATGATTATGAGATCTTAACTTCCTTTTTTACAGGTTTTGCTTCTTCTTTTTTCGGAAGCACAACGCTCAGGATACCATCCTTGTAATTGGCGTTGATCTTTTCGGTATCAACCATTTCGGGCAGTGAAAATGAGCGGCAGAAAGAATGCTTGTCAAATTCCCTGTGGGTATAGTTGGTTTCATCTTCCTTACCGTTTTCATATTTGATCTCCAGCATGTCGTTTTCAAGATTGATGCTGATGTCGCTCTTATCGATTCCGGGTGCTGCCAGATCGATCTCAAAAGCATTTTCGTCTTCCCTGATGTTGGTTGCCGGTCTGCGGTGTGCACATTCTGCATCTTCGCTTCTGAATCTGCGGTAAGCAGGTCTGTTATTCCATTTTACCATATACATTGTTTGTTCCTCCTAATTGTTAATTTTTAATATTCACTTTTTTGAATACGTTAAGTGGATAGTCAATTTCCATACCAATGGAAAAAAGGTTTTAAGATTAGAACCAAGGTGTCAAAATGTCTTAAAGGCCCTGATATAACAGTCTTTTTGTCGTAATACTATTCGCCACTAAAGGTCCATAATCGATGCTTTGAAGAAAAGACCGGAGTTCGGAAAATAAGGGGATATAATAGGTGAATGGGGTACCTGTTAACAATTTCTACTCACGAACACTACTCACCACCAACCATATTAGCCGCAATAGAAGAACCTGTTCACCAGCTCCATGATCTTGTCCTCGTCATCGCCAATCTCCTCGCGGATATTCCGGTCGTTGAACTTCTTTAGGTATCCGCTAATCCAGTTGAGCATGCCTTCGGTGAACACGCCGTCTTTGGTATAAATATTTTTCTGGCGTTCGAGGGCCTTTGCCGATTCAAAACAAGATGTGGGGAGTTTTTCAAGTTGATCAAGTTTTTCCTTGTTCTTGAAAATATCCACATCTACATAGGTTTTTTCAGCATAATTGAGGGCGTCATTCATCTCAAAACCGTGACGCGCCGCCACAACTAATCCGGCCATCAGCAGATGCACATCCGCCGATCCGTCGGGGCAGCGGAACTCCACGGTTTGCTTATCTGAAAAATCACGTGGATGGGGTGTTTCATGGGGATTCACTGCAGCCACCATGTCATTTTTGGCCGACCATCCCAGCGGCACCCTTACCAAAACCGAGCGGTTCCTGTCGCCCCAACAAATATTTGTGGGTGCTTCCTGGTGTGGCACCAATCTGAAATAAGATGTAGGATTGGTGTTTCCAAAGGCAGTCAGAGAAGGAGCAAGATCAAGATAACCTGCAATGGCTTTACGCGCAGCATTGCTAAGCTTTCCATTGGCGATCATGGCATTTTTTCCGTCTTTGATTAAACGGGTATGGACATGCATCCCGCTTCCTGCTTTACCAACGGTGATCTTCGGTGCAAAAGTCAGTGTAACACCATGATGGTAAGCCAGGGTTCTCATGATCCATTTGGCTACCAGCAGCTGGTCGGCAGCATCTTCAACATTGGTGGGTAAAAACTCAACCTCGTTTTGCTCATAAATGAGGTTGCCTTTGCTGAAATTCCCCACTTCTGAATGGCCGTATTTGATATCTCCCCCGCTTTGTGCGATCAGGCGCATGGCTTCACGGCGAAGGTTGCCATACTTGGCAAATGGCATTGATTCATGGTAACCTTTCTGGTCGACAGCCGGAAAGAGGTCCTCATTCTCGCTAATTACATAATACTCCAGTTCGCCCATAGCTTCAAAGCCATATCCGGTTTTATCTTTCAGGGATTGGTGAGCCTTCTTGAGGATATATTCTGGTGCGCTTTCCAGCGGATCGCCATCCTTGGTAAAATAGGAGCATAAAATATCCAGGGTAGGGATTTCGCTGAATGGATTTAGAAATGCAGTCCGATACCTGGGCACCACATACAGATCACTCGAGCCGGCCTCAATAAAGGAGAACAGGCTTGATCCGTCCACCCGCTCCCCGGCAGACAGCATGGTATCCAGATGTTGCTTCCCGTTAATCATAAAATTCAGGGATTTGAGCCTGAGATCCCATCCCATGTATCGGAAGTTGATCATCTCGATATTGTTGTCTTCAATGTATTTTATCAGATCGGCCTTTGTAAAATCCGATGGCAACTTATTCAGATATTGTACCAGCGGATTTGGATGCATTTCGATGTATTCTTTCATATCCCGCGTTTTTCTGTTGTTCAAAAATGGAGAGCAAACTTACTAAAAATAGCCAAATCCAATATGTTAAATCATTGTGAATACATTATTTGAAACTCTTTTAAATAAAGCCATTGACAAAAACTTTAGTAATTTTGCCCCCTTATAATGAAGGGTATATGCATTTGAGCGAGGTCATTTTTTTCTCTGCTTTCCTGGTGTTCATCATTGGTATTTTGATGATCGATCTCGGTTTGTTCAATAAGAAAAGCCATGTGATCTCTTTCCGGGAAGCCATGGGGTGGACCATCCTATGGATTATCCTGTCCATTGGTTTTTATTTTGTTCTGCGAACGCACGGAGACTGGCTCCATGGCATACAAACAAAAGAACATCTGGTAGAGATCAGCCGGAAATACCAGCACGACATTAAACTGGAAGGCCTTTCATTTGAAGAAGCCATCATCATATACAGGCATAACCTGGGATTGGAATACATCACCGGCTACCTGATTGAAAAAGCACTTTCGATCGACAATATTTTTGTGATGATCATGATTTTCATGGCTTTCGGCATCGAACAGAAACATTACCACAGGGTTCTTTTTTGGGGAATCCTGGGCGCTATTGTGATGCGGTTCATTTTTATCTTTCTCAGCTCTGCCCTGATCCAACAATTTTTCTGGATACTGTATCTGTTTGGAGGCCTGCTGATCTTTACCGGGCTCAGGATGTTCATCAACCGGAATAAAGAAGAAAGAATAGATACCGAGAAACATCCTATCGTGCAATTTGCCTCGCGCTATTTCAGGGTAGATCCGGGCTACAAAGGACGAAAATTTATGGTAAAAAAGGATGGCAAAAGGTATGTTACCCCGCTTTTTATTGTGTTGCTTGTGATTGAATTCACCGATGTGATCTTTGCCGTTGATTCGGTACCGGCGATCTTTGCCATATCCAAGGATCCTTACATCGTTTTCTTTTCAAATATTTTCGCCATCATCGGTTTGCGGGCGCTGTTTTTTGTGTTGATGAACGTGATCAACTATTTTCATTATCTCAAGATCGGGCTTTCGGTCCTGCTTGTTGTGATCGGTGTTAAGATGCTCATTCATGACTGGTTGAAAGAGATCGGCTTCGAAACCATACACTCGCTATACATCATTGTATTTATACTGGGAAGCAGCATGCTGGCCTCGGTATTGTTCCCGAAGAGGAAGAAGGTGGAGGAGGTTTAGAATTAGAACGCGTCATTAACCGGGGTTTATACCCAATTGAAAACAAAGTGCTTCAACTATCTTTTTTCTAATATCCTCTTCAGATATTTTTCCATATCGTTTTGATAATCGCCGTCTATCGATGGTTCTAATCTGATGGCATAAAGCAATTGAATCATTTTCAAGTCCAAACTTATTGCCCGGCAAAAAAGCCTCATTTGGATAAATCGTACGATCAAATTTTCTTGATGTTATTGGAATGATATTAATTATTGACAACAAATCATTGACATCATCCTCGCTGATTATTAAAACCGGGCGGGATTTACCTTGTTCCGAACCTATAACAGGATCAAGGTTTGCTCTCCAAATACTCCACTTTTTATACTTCATGGCATTTCTTTGTCAGAATGCTTAAAGTCTGTGGTTATTTCCTCAATATCTGAAAGAAATAGCGGATCATTTGAGGCCTTTTCAAGCATTCGGATTTTTTCCTTGCGCGATTCATCAATATCCTCTATAATTACCTTAACCTTTTTTCTAGTTCTAAATTTATCTGGTAATTTGATAACCAGGCGATTATCTTTCCGGATATTGAACGTTCCCTCAAAAGTCATAGCTTGTTTTTTTGTAAAGTTACTAATTTTTTAATTCAGATAGATGATTGCTAATCAAGACCATCAGGTTAAAATCATTTGATTACAATTCATTAAATTTATTCAAATACCCCTCCAACAACTTTTGCGCTGCCACATAAGAGCTGATCTTGTCCTCCAGGATATCCTGCTTGAGTTTTTCAAGGTTTTTTCTGATCTCCGGATGATGATAAAAATGATCTTTCAATTTGTGGTTGATGGCATCGAACATGATCCGAATGGCCTGTTCACGGCGGTTTTTTTTGAAATAACCATTTGAGCGCGTAAGATCAACATACTTTTGAATGATACCCCACACCCGGTCAACGCCGCTGTCGTGCAAAGCCGAGCAGGTATCCACAAGCGGCTTCCATCCCGATTCGGCCGGTGGAAATAAATGCAATGCATTTTCATATTCCCTTTTTGCGTTCTTTGCTTTTTGCAGATTGTCGCCATCGGCCTTGTTGATCACAATGGCGTCGGCCATTTCCATGATGCCGCGCTTGATGCCCTGCAGTTCGTCGCCGGCGCCGGCCAGCATCAGCAACAGGAAAAAGTCCACCATGGAGTGCACGGCGGTTTCGCTTTGCCCTACCCCGACCGTTTCCACAAAGATCACATCATAGCCCGCGGCCTCGCAAAGGATGATGGCCTCTTTGGTTTTCCTTGCCACCCCGCCCAGCGATCCTGCCGAAGCCGAAGGACGGATGAAAGCATTTTCATTCACGGCCAGGTCTTCCATCCGGGTTTTGTCTCCCAGTATGCTTCCCCGGCTGCGCTCGCTGCTGGGATCGATGGCCAGCACAGCAACCTTGTGGCCGTTTTTAATCAGATACATACCCAGAGATTCGATAAAAGTGCTTTTCCCCACGCCGGGGACGCCGGTTATACCAACGCGGACGGAGTTGCCCGAATAAGGCAGGCATTTTTCAATCACTTGCTGGGCAACTTCCTGATGCTGCGGAAGCGTACTTTCAACCAGGGTGATGGCTTTGCTGAATACGGTGCGGTTTGATTTTCTGATCCCTTCCACATAATCATCTATGGAATATGCACTCCGGCGTGCGCTCCTGAATTTTTTGAGGGCGTCCGGGCTGACCGATTCAGGCTGGTCGATCCCTTTGTTCACATGCAATGCCTTTCCTTCCTTGCCTTCGTTTTGATTCTCTGCCATCATCCAATGCTTTGTGGCAAAGATAAAAAGAATCTAAATAAGAAGATTATGTTGCTGTTTTAATGGCTGTTACGTTTTTGACATTTGCCTTAAACATCAGAAAATGATTTAAAAAATTAAATTTGTTCATAAACCAAAGGCATTGCTTATGGACTTTCCTTTATTTCACCTCGATTTTATGGGCAACCGCTGGTTGATCGCCATCATTGCCATCATCCATGTTTTTATCAGTCATGGGTTAGCGGTAGGGTTTATTCCTATGGTCACGCTGCTTGAGTTCAGGGGTTTCCTAAGCCGGAAAATCAGTCTTGACGAGCAACAGCGATGGGACAAGCTGGCCTATAATTTCCTATTTGTGGCTTTTGTGATCACCACAACTTTGGGCGCACTAACAGGTGTAGGCATCTGGTTCAGCACTTCGCTGGTTAGCCCCGATTCGATAGGGAGTTTGATTCGAGTGTTTTATTTTGCCTGGTTTTTTGAGTGGATCATATTTGCCGCCGAGGTGATCCTGATCGTGGTTTATTTCCTGAGCTGGAAAAAATCTAATTCTTCCGAGACGGCCAAAAAACGCCATCTGCGCTTTGGTTTGTTTTTAAGTATATTTTCATGGCTCACAATGGCCATCATAGTGGGCATACTGGGATTCATGATGGACCCGGGCAACTGGATCGTTAAAAAGAATATGTTTGTCGGGTTTACCAATCCCTTATACATCCCGCAATTGTTATTCAGAACACCGCTTGCCATGATCATGGCCGGGGTGATCGGTTTGTTCCTGGCATCACTCTTCCTTAAAAAAGAAAACCCCATACGTTTAAAAGCATTTAAGTTTCTATCCATATGGACTTTGGTATGGGTTCCGCACATCACCGTGGCTGGATTGTGGTATTATTACAAAATTCCCCAGCTGATGGTGGGCAATCTGCCGGTAGCCGTAGCAACACAATTGTTCCAGCAATGGTACGGCACCCTGCTTTATACTTTATTCGGTTTTGTGGCACTGGCTATCCTAATCAGTCTTTGGACACTGCTGAAACCACAGCGGGTGCCAAAATGGGCGATGGTGATCCCTGTCATTGGCGTTTTCATTTTTGCAGGCTCTTTCGAGCGCATCAGGGAGTTTATAAGAAAACCTTTTGTGATAGGCGATTTCATGTATTCCAACTCAATGCGGCTGGACGATTACCCTTTGCTTAAAAAAGACGGGATTTTACCGCACGCCACCTATGTGAGCACAACAGCAGTTAGACCGGAGAACAAAGTGGAAGCAGGCAAAAATGTATTTATGCTGGCCTGCACACGCTGCCACACCACCAACGGCATCAACTCGGTGGTAACACGATTTGAAAGAATGTATGGAAAAGACAAACCGCTGCAGGTGGAGGCCATGAAATCGTATATGCAAAGCATGCACAAAGTCCGCTATTATATGCCACCCTTCCCGGGAAACCAAGCCGAACTTGACGCCCTGGCCCATTATATCAAAAACATACAGCAATACCCCGAACCACTGGAGGGCGCCCAGCTTGGCGGCACACCGGTAGTGAATTACGACCTGGATAAAATTGAAGAAAATTTAATTGAATAATCATGAACAGCATGTTTTATCATTTACTTCAGATTCCCGTTCCTAAAGATATTCCTTTGGCTTTACCCCTTCCCTATTGGCTGTTGGTGGCCATACTGGTGTTTTCTTTTTTACTTCATATTTTGTTTGTGAACCTGATGATCGGGGGCACCCTGTTTACGCTCTGGGCCCAAATGCTGGGGCGAAAGAACAAACATTATAACCAGGTGGCCAAAGAAATTGAAAACACCATCACAGTAAACAAGAGCCTTGCGGTTGTTTTGGGTGTTGCTCCACTCTTGTCCATCAATGTATTATACACTGTATATTTCTATACTTCCAGCATACTGTTAGGATATATGTGGATTTCCATTATCCCGCTGGTTATCGTTGCCTTTTTGCTTGGTTATCTTCATAAATATACCTGGGATAAGATGGCGAACAACCAGATCTTGCATATTTCCATCATTGCCGGTGCCGCACTCATCTTTTTATTCATCCCTTTTATCTTTCTTGCCAATATCAACCTTTTGCAATTCCCTGAAAAATGGGGAGAAGTGCAGGGATTGTTCTCGGCCGTTTCACTAAACAACGTTTTTCCGAGATACCTTCATTTTATTACTGCCACCATTGCCCTCACAGGACTTTTCTTTTACTGGTTTTTCGGCAGGAAGAAATATCCGTTTGAAAATAAGATACAGGGCTTCGGCAGGGAAGACATCCAAAGGAAAGCCCTGAACATCGCCCTGGCAGCCACTGCTGCGCAATTTGTGTTCGGACCTTTGCTTTTCCTCACCCTTCCTGCCAAGGGCATCGAGTGGAACCTTTTTCTTTACATCGGACTGGGGGTAACCGCCGCGGTTTTTGCCATCGTCTGGATGTGGCGCATGGTGAATTCACCCGTGAAAAGACCGGTGAACCGGTTTGTGCCGGTGGTCATGGCACTTACCCTTACCGTGATCTTTATGGGAACCGGACGACAGTTTTACAGGTCCAATGCCCTGGCTACCCACCAACAACTTGTAAAACAAAAAACCGAACAGTATCTGCAACTTGCAGAAGAAGCCCGCCGGCTGCAAGCCGAAGGCAAACTTGAGGAAGCTGCTCAAACAGCCTCAATGGGGCAGCAACTGTTTGATCAAAATTGCGCTGCCTGTCACCAGCAGGACAGCCGACTGATCGGACCACCGATCAAAGAGATCGTCCCAATGTACGAAGGCAAAAAAGAAGAACTGATCGCCTGGATCAAGCAACCGGGCAGGAAACGCGAAAGCTATCCCCCCATGCCGGGCTTCCCCCAACTCAGTGAAGAAAAGCTGGACAGGATCGCGCAATACATGCTGGGATTGATGTAATCCTGGAGCTTTATTTATCTTTGCCCCTGATCATACGCACATTATGCTGAAAACTACTGCTACCACACTCATTACACTGTTTGCCTTGTTGATACCTGAAGCCTCATGGACTCAGCACAGGCTGGAAGATATGGGCATCCATGAGAAAGCGAAAACCATCCGTGAGACCAAAACAACCATCCCCGACAGCATCAATCCGGACCTGGAAAGCAAAGTGATCTCCGACAAATTAATGACTTTCAACAAAGAAGGATTCCTTATTGAAACAAAAGTTTATAAAGATGGTCAGCTGTATTCAACCATAAACTATCACTATAACGATAACAATCATCCGCTGGGATTCAGTGAGTTTACCGCGAACGGCAGTCCTTATCTCAAAGCCGAATATGTTACGGATGAAAAAGGTTACATTACGGAAGCCGTTTATGATCGCTCTCTTCAAAAAGGCTATGATCACAGAAGAACGGAAATAGATGTTGAATTTGAAAAATTCTTCAGCAATCTTTTCAAACGCGTCATTTTCAAAAATGACCACAAAGGAAGGGCTCTGGAAGAAACTTACCTGAAGCCAGATAGCAGCCTGGCTTATAAATTAATTCACCGGTATGATTTCAGGGGAAACCTGAAAGAAACCAAATTTTATAATTCAGCAGGCAATCTATCCTGGAAAAAAACATTTAGATATGGGAAAAAAGGATTCGTTTCTGAGATCAGAATGTTCATCTCCAATTATCTCGCCCTGACTTCCACCTTTACTTACCAGGTTGATGCCAATGAAAACTGGACTTATCGCCGGGAAAACCGCAGGAAAGAACACAATATTTATACGACCGGCCTAAGTGAGAAAAAACGCATCACCAAAAGAGTTATCACCTATTACTGATTGGTTTTCAGAAAACAGATTTATTTTTTTTTGACATCTCCATGGAAATGTATTACTTTAGCGCCAAATAGCTTTGAATTAATTGGCGACTTTAGCTTAACCTGTTACAAATAATAGCTAAAGCGAATGAAAGCAATAAAGGCCTTTTTAATTCAGAGCATTTGTCTTTTGACCTTTGCTGTTTACGGACAGATCGGTGTACTCACTACCACACCGGAGTCATCTGCTGAACTGGATATTGTCTCAGGCAACAAGGGTATTTTAGTACCCCGTATCGTCCTGAGTTCGGACCTGAGCAGCCCCAGTCCGGTGAGTTCACCGGTCAATGGCCTGCTGGTTTTCAATACCGGATCGAACCAACCCACGGGGTTTTATTACTGGAACGAGACTTCATGGGAACTCATTAAATCACCTTCAGCCATTGATATAACCGGACCCGGATCTTCAACGGATCAGGCTGTGGTTCGCTTCGACGGGACAAGCGGCAAGGTTATTCAGAATTCAGTAGTGACCATTGATGATGTAGGAAATCTCTCAAACGTAAATGGACTCACAACCGACAGCATTCGGATCACCACCAATCCGGCTGAAGGTAAGATACTGGTATCGGACGCCAGCGGAAACGGTACATGGGAAAGCGCTCCTCCGGTGGATATTGAGAAAAACGACATTACCATCGTGCCCAATGCCAACACCCTCAATTTTGAAGGAATGATTGGCGTCAAAGATGAAGGCAACTACAAGGCCACAGTTATCTTTTATAAAAACAGCGTCACAAAGGATGTCATTCAGCTTTCCTCGAGTGATTCGCTAAACCTGAACCCGCTTGATACGGTCAATTCCATTCCCTGGAACATTGAGCAATACAGAGATGAAGCAACCTTTATACATTCCAACACGACCAATCCGAGTCGCATACAAGTGAAGAGAACGGGAATTTATGAACTCAACTGGATGCTTACCGCCGTCAATAAAAATATAACACGGAAAACCATCAGGGTGAGGCTGAAAAAAAATGGGTCAACCTACATCCCCCATGTAGCCTGCTATGCATTTTCCTATCACTATGCGGACAATAAAATATCCAACAAAAGTTCATCCATTCTGGTTGAATTGAACGCCAATGACTACCTGGAAGTTGTTTCCAACGGACAGACCTCGGATGGAAACCTGAATATGATCCCAAACGAAAACTTATTATTCATGAGATTAATCAGAGAACTATGATACGCTTATATAACAAATATAGATGGCATAAGGCCTTGGGTAATAGTTTTTGGAGATCACTTCTCCTGATGATCTTGCTTTGCTGCCAGGCTCCTTTACTGGCGCAGATCGGCATACAAACCGACAATCCCGATGGCTCGGCCGCACTGGATATCGTATCCTCAGACAAAGGCCTGCTGATCCCGCGGGTAAGCCTGAGCGGTGACCTGTCGAGCCCTTCGCCGGTTAGCTCACCTGCAACCGGGCTGCTGATTTATAATTCGGGAACAAACCAGCAGGAAGGATTTTACTTCTGGAACGGGGCTTCATGGCAAATGCTAAAACCCGCCGAAAGCAGCGATGTGCAAGGTCCCGCCTCCTCAACCGACAACGCTGTCGCACGATTTGACGGCATTTCAGGTAGCCAGCTGCAAAACTCATCCGTCATTCTTGACGACAATGCCAACGTCAGCGGAGTGAATAAAGTCACTACCAGTGGTTTTACCATGCCAACAAATGCAGGCCAGGATAAGGTGTTGATTTCTGACGCCAACGGCAATGCAAGCTGGGATGAAGCCCTTCCTCTGGATATTGAAAAGGATGATTTCCTGATTGTGGATGGAGTTAATGTTTTGAATTTCGAAGGGGCCGTAGAAGTTATTGACAACGGCAACAACAAATCTACGGTGACTGTTACCGAGAGCATTTCCGAAGAAGAAGTGATGCAGCTCGGTTCGACCTCAAACATCAACCTGAATTACCTTACGGGTGATGTTTCCCTACCATGGGATGTGGAGATGTTTAAAGATACTGCAACATTTGTCCATTCGAACACCTCCAATCCCAGCCGCATTCAGGTGAAGTATGACGGCACCTATGAGCTGAACTATATGTTCAGTATTGAGAATGACGACAACCAGCGAAAAACCCTGCGCTCCAGGTTAAGGAAAAACGGAACAACTTATATTCAAAGCAGTTCATCTTATTCTTTTACTTATAGTAAATCGGATGATAAATCTTCCCATATTAGCAGTTCGTTTCTGGTAGATTTGAATGCAAATGATTATATCGAAGTAATGGTAAACGGACAAACCAATAGCGGTGATGTGTTATTGATCCCAAATGAAAATTTGTTCTTTATAAGAATTATGAGGAGTTGGTGAACATGAAAATCATACGGCTACATATCATAATTTTGCTTTTACTGCCTGTCGGGTCAATAGTGAGTTTCGCCCAGTTCACCATCAGCCCGACAAGCGCCATTACTGTTAAAGACGGTTCGAGCCTGCATATCGGAACAAATCTTTACATCAAATCGGATGCAGGCGGCTCGGGTTACCTGGCCGATCAAAACACGGGAGGAAACTGCAATATCACAGGAAGCATCAGCATAGAAAGATATTTGACGGCCAACGGATGGCACAACACCTCTTCACCCGTCGGTAGTGCAAACAGCAGTGTATACACGGGAACCGATCTGGTCTTTTACTATGATGAAACCATCATTCAGAACGACTGGAACTTTGGCTGGGTGATGTATGAAGGGTCGCTCGATGTGATGAAAGGCTACGATGTTTATCTGCCTTCGGCCATTACCGCCGAATACACTGGGTCCGGCCCAAGTTCCCTTAATACAGGCGCATACAGCATAAGCGTTTTCAAAACCGATCCGCAGAATGGAGAGATCGAAAGCCACAAAGGCTGGAACCTGGTAGGCAACCCCTACCCTTCGCCGGTCGACTGGCTAACTGAATCAGGCTGGGGTAAAACCGCCATCAACGACGCAAAATATATCTGGAATCCGTCAAATGGAAACTATACGATCTTTCTGGGCGGGAACGATCCGGTCGGGATAAACGGAGGCACAAGATACATTCCTTCCAACCAGGGGTTCTGGGTGCAGGCAGCGCAAAACGGCACGCTGCAGGTGAACAACAATTGCCGCATAACGCAAACGCCTTCCACACCGGATTACTATAAATCGGGGCGGGAAGATTATCCGGCAATTTTCCTTAGCACTGCTGCCAATGGATACAGCGATGAAACCCTGATAAGATTTTTACCTTACGCAACAAATGCCTTCGATGCAAACACCGACGCCGCCAAGCTTTTCAGCTTGAATGAAAATGCGCCGCAAATATGGACTTTTCAGTCGAAAAGCAACCTGACGATAAATTCAGTAAAGACAATTAAAGATGGTTTGAGTTTCGACCTGCGATTTCGTTGTGGCACTGATGGCGAATATAGCATCATGCTTGACAAGAAAAGCAATTTGCCCCCGTCAACCAAAGTATATTTAAAAGATCATCTCACACAACAACTTACTGAAATCAGCCGGGACTCCGCATACCAATTCTTTCATCAAACAAACTACGCCCGGAACCGCTTCAGTTTGCTCCTGAATCCCTCTGAGGAAATGCTTCAAAACGATCAGTCCAAATCATATTTTGAAGTTTTTTACGAGGGTAACAGCTTGCATATCCAAAAACAAACAGACAAACAAATATCTGCCCTGGTTAAAGTTTACAACATTTCCGGACAGCTTGTTATAAATCTGCCTTCATTTGTTTTCGATAAAGAAAGTATACCTTTGAATACGGAACCGGGATGCTATATTGTGAATATTATCCATCAAAAGGGCAACTTTAACTGTAAAATATTCGTAACAAGATAATTAATTAAAATGAAAGAAAATGAACCAAAATGCTGTAAAACCAATTCGCAACACAAAAAAAATTGAAATTATGAAAACAATCGCTAGTTATTTCATGATGTCTGGTTTATGCTTTATGTTGATCTTTTCGGGTATCGCCAATGCCCAAGAAATAGAAGTTTCGCCAGGCTCAATGATGTTTACTGCCAATCCGGGTTCATCGCAAACCCAGCAGATTTACGTTAGAAACAAAGCCAAAACCGAACAATCATTTGTTTTTAACATTGCCGACTGGCTAACCGACGAATCGGGTGAAGTGAAATATTTCAGCCCGGGATCGGTTTCACGTTCCTGCGCCGAGTGGATCACCATCACCCCATCGCTGGTTACATTACAACCAAACGAATCGGTGGGCGTGAATGTAACCATGCTCGTTCCTGAAGGTAACAATGCAACCAAATGGGCGGTGGTCTTTGTTGAATCTGCTGAAGAAAGAACAGGCCCCGAAGCCATCGACAAAGACGTGCGCATGGGCCTGCAGGTTGCCGCACGCATTGCCGTGCCGGTTTTTCAATCGCCTTCGAGCAACACCCTGTATAAAGGCACCATCGAAGGTTTATCAGAAAAGGTAACGGATACTTCGCGCATTTACCAAACGAAAGTAATCAACCTGGGTGATAAGATATTGAATTGCAAAGTGTTCTTTACAGTTTCAAATCTGGAGACAGCTGAAGAATTCACATCAGAACCCATCGAATTCTCAGTATTGCCCGAATCAAGCAAAGATGTTGAATATGCACTCGAAGAAAAACTTGACAAGGGCCTCTACTCGGTTGCAGCTATTCTTGATTACGGCTACAACGAAGAACTCGAGGGTATACAATTGGAAATAGAGGTGAAATAAACAATACATGCCATTTGCCTGTAAAGTAAAACTGATTATCCTGTTCCTGTTTATGCAGTTTACTGCGCATAGCCAGGATTTTTATACCGATACATTATACCATGTAAACGGTATGATCAAATCCGTAATCGACAGAAAGGTCACCGCCAATGACACGCTCTGGCAGGGAAGCGCTTATTTTTATTATTCCAACGGAAAACCCTGGCAGGATGGATTCTTTCATAACGGAAAAATGGAAGGGATCTGGACCACCTGGTTTCCGGATGGCCATTTGAAAAGAAAAGCCCTTTACAGGGATGGGCTGAAAAACGGTTCATTCCACAATTATTACCACAATGGCAGTGTTAAGGATGAGGGTTTTTATATCAATGATTCGCTGAACGGCAAAATGAGCCTGTATTATCCCGGGGGCCAACTACAAGAAAGCAGGATTTATATGGGCAACCGCCTGAATGGATTGACAGAAGGTTATTATCCGAATGGAAATCCCGCCTACAGGATGAATTTTGCCGACAGCGTTCAAAACGGGATATATGAGATCTATTATCCCTCAGGTGAATTGAAAGAGCAGGGAACGATGATCGGGAAACGTTTTTATGGTGACTACAAATCATTCTATAAAAACGGGCAAAAAGAGAAAGAATATTCCTACAACAAGTCGTTTAAAATTGACGGGCCCTACCTTGTTTACCACGAGAACGGGCAATTGATGATAAAAGCGCATTATGAAAACGGCCGGATAGAAGGAGTATGGAAGCAATTTTATGCTGACGGTAGCCTTTACGAAAAAGGCAGGTATGAAAAAGGCAAGAGGACCGGGGAATGGACCTCCTTGTATCATGACTCGACCACATACATGAAAGGTCAATATGCAAATGGTTTTGCCGAGGGGCTCTGGTTAATCTATCACCCGAACGGCGGGCTTAAGCAAAAAGGGAATTACAGGAAAGGTGAGTCCGAGGGTAAATGGCTTTTTTATTATGAAAACGGTCAGATCAAGAAAAAAGGAACCTATGAGGACAACCTGGAGCACGGTCATTGGGTTTATTATTATGAAAATGGCTCCATCAAACTGGACCTTTACTATAAGCACGGAAAACTGGAAGGCATACTAACAGCCTACGACGAGGAGGGCAACATCCTCGAACAGGCTGAATTTTATGATAATAAGCTGGTCAGGCAGATTAAATAAGTCAATGGCCGGTTTATACCGATTCGGAACAGCTTTGAAATGATTGATTGTATGCTCCGATCGGCATAACTTACTGAGGAAGAAAAGATGAGAAAACTGCTTTCGCTGCTGCTCATATTGTTTTTATACGAAACCCTGCCGGCCCAGGATATTCCGCCGGGCAATCCTTCCTTGCGGGTTAGTATCGTTTCGGGCTATAGCATCGTTTTCAACTTTGATGATATGGACGAATACAAGAACGGGATCATGAACGGGCCTCAATCCACCTTTATCCGGGTTGGGTCCATCACCAACTGGCAGCTGCATTTTAGTGCGGACCAGGATATGTTTTATGGAGATAACGACCCCACGAACCAAATGGAACTCAACAATGTGGGCGTTGTTGTAGTTTCAACCGGCACGAACCTGGATGACGGCTCCAATATCATCAACTACGCCAAAACAGCACCAATAGCACTTGAAAGTAATGAGGTGCTGTTACTAACCAAAGGCAGTGAAACCAACAAAGGTTACGGCATCAGGAATGCTTTTACATTGAACTGGGAAATGGGGACCCAACGCGGCAATATGAAAAACCTAAGCATACTGGAACAAATGATCGAAGCGGACAGTTATTCGGTAAATATTATTTTAACTGTTTCGGTTATCCCCTGACAGCTATGAAATTTGCAGCTTAAAAAGGATAATCATATTTTGAGCCGGTGAATATCCGGTAAATGGTGTTTTGCAGATGAAAAAAATTCTCGCCATAGACGACAATAGCGATAATCTTACTTTGATCAGGTATGTGCTTCAAAAGAAGATGCCTGATTATGAAATATTGCTGGCCGGTTCAGGATCGGAAGGCGTTCACCTGGCCCAGCAACATCTTCCCGAAACCATACTGCTGGATATCTTTATGCCCGATTTGAGCGGATTCGAGGTCTGTTCTTTGCTTAAAAGCAGCGATCAAACAAAAAGCATTCCCATCATTTTGGTTTCCGCCTATGGTTATGATCCCAAAATCAGGATCAAGGGTTTGAATGAAGGTGCTGACGCTTTTATCATTAAACCTTACGACGCCGCGGAACTGGTCGCCCTGGTCAGGGTTATGTTGCGCATTAAAAATGCAGAAGACCAGTTGCGTGAACAGAACATCCAGCTCGAGCAAACCATTAAACGTCAACTTAAAGAATTTTCCAATAGTGAGGAAAGAATACATCAGATAGCCGGTTATGCCAATGAAATATTCTGGGAGGTGGATCAAACCGGTTGTTTCCAGTACATCAGCCCGGTTGTGGAAGATGTATTGGGATTTGCAAAAGGAGACTTCACCGGTCGAAAATATCTTTGGGATCATAGCCACAAAGACCACCGGAAGCAAACCAAAGCCTTTTTTCTTAAACTCCTGAAAAAAAAGAAAAAATTTGAAAGGGAAAAGTTTTTGTTTTCAGCCTTTAACGGAAACAGGGTCTGGCTCGCCATCAGTGGCTTTCCCATTTTCAACGAACAAAATGAGTTTACAGGGTACCGGGGCGCCAGTCAGAACATTACCGAGCGCATGCTTCATGAAGAAAAACTGAGTACCGTCATCAACACATCCATCGACGGTTTCTGCCTCATCGATCAACAAGGCCATATCCAGGAAGTAAATATGGCGATCATTAACATGACGGGCTATACAGAGGAAGAATTGCTTCAAATGAGCATCTTCGATCTGGAGGCATCAAACAGTAAAAGGATCAACTCCCACTATTTATCCAATAAAGAGGATGGCCACAAGCGATTCGAATCCACGCACCGGCAAAAAAAAGATAACATCATCAATGTTGAGATCAGCATCAACCATCTGGGTCTTGAAAAAGACCAGCGTTATATTTTTATCCGGGATATCACAAAAGAGAAACTGGCGGAGAAAGCCCGCAAAAAAGACCTTAACCGGATAAGGAACTATCAGAAACGACTGAAGCAGCTAAATACAGAACTTGTTAATGCCGAGGAAAGTGAGCGAAAGCGCATTGCCGAATACATCCATGACGGGATCGGGCAGGAACTCTCCATTGCCAACCTTAAACTAACTTCACTGGGTAAACTTGAATTGCTGCCTAAAGTGAAGAAAACCATTGGTGAGGCTTCAAATTTGCTCAATGAGGCCATAAAAAAGACAAGGTTGCTTAGCTACGATCTGAGCCCGCCCATTTTGTTTGAGCTTGGTCTTTTACCTGCCATAAGATGGAAACTGGATCAGGTATCCGACGAATTTAATCTGAAATGCAAAGTGATCAGTGAAAAAGAAAGGTATGCACTCGATAACCATCTTCGGATCCTGATTTATCGAATCTTATGTGAACTACTGGCAAATACGGGCAAGCATGCCCATGCCGATAAAGTTAGAGTTGAACTGCATGAGAAAAAGGATTTTTTATATCTTGCGGTATCGGATAACGGGAAGGGGTTCAATTACAAACCTACTGCCAATTTATCCGATTACGGCGGCAAGGGATTGTTCAGCATAAAGGAGCGACTTGATTCCATTCAGGGCAGTATGCAGATCGAATCCCGGATAAACAAGGGTACAAGCGTATGCATTAAAGTACCACTTAAACAATAATTGATTATGGCCATAAAAATTATCATAGCTGACGATCATAAGTTGTTCCGCGAAGGACTGGTAAACCTGTTGTCGGACGCCGGTGACATCGAAATTGTTGGCGAGGCCGAAAACGGGAAAATGGCCCTTGAACAAATTGAGAAATTGAATCCCAATGTGGTTCTTATGGATGTTAGCATGCCGGTAATGAGCGGTGTGGAAGCCACCCGGAACATCCTCAAAAATCACCCCGAAGTAAAAGTGATCGCACTTACCATGCACTCCGATCAGCATTATGTTAAAGCAATGCTTGAAGCCGGCGCAAGGGGATACCTTTTTAAAAACTGCACCTATGATCAATTGATCGACGCCATCAATTCAGTTCATTCAGGTAAAAAATATCTGAGCAACGACATTACGGAGGTTTTAATCCAGGAGTATCTGAACAAGGATGAAAACAAAGCGGAAACCACCGGACTTACTGCTCGTGAACTCGAAGTACTGATTTTGTTTGCAGAAGGGAAATCAACCAAGGAAATCGCCGATGAAATCTTTGTTAGCATTAAAACCGTGGGTACCCACAGGCAACACATTCTCGAAAAGCTGAACCTCAACAGCACCGCCGACATGGTGAAATACGCCATTCGAAACGGCCTTGTATCCCTTGAATAGCAAAAGACTCGTAACACAAATCAAGCCTGGGAAGTTTGCCGTCAGTCCTTTTATCAGTTTTTTTGAAGTTGCTTTTCAGCAAATATTTCCACCAAATCAGCGATAAATGCGGGATACTTTTTGTCCATAAAGGGAATTAACCTTAAGACTTTGTAACAGGAGCAAAAAGTCGCCTTTTAATTTCAAGGCTATTTTTAAAAAGACAAAAAATTAAAACTTATTAATTTAAAACATTTGAATCATGAAAAAGCTTACACTCATCCTGACCATCTTCGTAGCCATGCAGGCAACGAATATTTTTTCTCAGGATACGGACACGGACGTAGTAAACTTTACGGCTATTCTACAGTCAGTACTGAATATTAATGTAACAAGTGGTCAGGACCAGACCGCAACATTCGACACACCGGACAAATATAACCTGGGTATTGATGCGGTTGGAACCACAACCATCACCGTTGAATCAACCAGTAACTGGGATGTGAAGATAAATGCCGCTGATTTTTCAGACGGAGCAACTGCCCTTATCCCAATCGACAATTTAGGAGTATGGTGTGAAGCAACAGGCGCTCACCAAATCGGCACGGAAGTTACCTGTGATTATACTTCACTTGCCAATGCAATGGGAATAACCGCAACTGATCAGACTCTTCTGGGCAACGGTGGAGAAAACAGCGGTGACGCCGCAGACAATGCATTTAACCTGAACTGGACAATGGGCACGATGAACGGTACGATGAATGCCGCCAGTATCTTCCAGCAACTTTCTGATGGAACAATTGCCAATATCGGTACTTTTACCACAACTGTAAACTTAACACTTACAGCATTGTAGGCGATTTTTGGTTCATTATGTGTGAAGGAAATGCGGCTGAGTGCTGCATTTCCTTATTGTCCATTTATAAAATCCTTATTTATGTTTTTCTTGAGGAAAACTTTTTGGTTGATTTTGACCGGCCTGGCTGTTTTAAAACTGCCGGGCCATTTGCATGCCCAGGAAAGTCAGTTTGAAACCCAGTTCGAAGCCAAACTGGAATCGGTGCTGGTGCTTAATATCAAACCAGAAACCCTTATCGAGTTTGGCGTTAAAAAGGTCAACGATAATCTTTACCAAATTAGCAAGCCTCCTGAAGATGTTTATTTTAGCGTGGAATCCACCAGCAACTGGAACCTGTCCATTTCAACCGAAGCCGACTTTTTTAAAGGGAAAAAAGACTCAACACAAAAAATACCTGTTGAATTCCTGGGATACAGCATAGAAAACCGCGGAGATAACTGGGACAATGGTCTGTTCTCCAACATTACCAATAAAGCAAAAGACACAGTCATTTCTCTTACGCCCAATGAAAATATGGTTTTGGTGAACGGAAGCCGGAACAATATCGGCGGCTCGGCAGAAAACGCCTTTATACTGAGATGGCAATTTACCTTTGAAGATGAAGTGGCCAAAGTCAAGCGGTTTTCAAGGCTGAATGTGGAAGATGATTATTTTACGGGAAGATTTTATCTAACTTTATCGGAGTGCGAACCAGTCAATTCATCAAAATAAGTCTTGAAGAAAGAAATACCATAAAACAATTACAGCCGGCAAAAAATACTTTGCTGCTGTTTTTCTGCTTTGCATTTCTCGGCATCACCTCCTCCTTTTCACAAGATTATCAAAAACTAAGGGCCTACTTCGTAAAACCCGAAATCCACGAAAACGCGGGCAGCATCATGTTCAATGTTGTCCGTGTGATCAACCCTTCAACGGATGCAATCCCCATCAGGCCAATAATCAATATACCCGATGGCTGGGCCATGTTCGGCGCCGTATTCAGAGACACGCTGGTGGGTGCAAAAGATACCATCAGCCTGCCATTCCGGCTAAAAATACCGACACATGCAAATGGCAATATCAGCCATAAGGTAAATTTTAAAGCCCTCTCCCCCAATGGCAACCTGCTTGCTGAAAGCGATCTGAGCATTGAACTGGAGGCTGTCCATAACTGGAATGTGCTGATCCCTGAAAGACGCATAATTTTCCAACCCAATTTGCAATTTGTGAGGTTTGATGTGGTGGTGAGCAACCGGGGCAACACGCCCGAAACCATACAACTGGATATTGAACCCGGAAATAAAATAAAACTGGAACAGGTCGGCATCATCGATGCTTACAATGAAATCACCCTGGAAGCGAACCGGGATACAACTCTGGAATTCAAAGCATTTTTTAAATCGGATGACGAGCGGGTATTCGATCTGGATAAAGTCAGGATCACGGCTTCATCGGGCGATCAGATTCTACACCGCTCGGTGATTCTGGAAAAATATTCCGACACTTATGCTCCCCTTGAATTCGACAGAAACCTGCCGCATGAAACCGAAGCCGGCGTCAGGACTTTTTCACATAATAACGAAGTGTTGCCCTTCATCAAAGCCAGGGGATTTGTCGATATCAGCAACGAAAGCAGCTTCAAGTACAATTTCAATTATTACGATATCACGGCCAATGAGAACTTTGTGAGCAATAGCTACTATAGCTTTCTTTACAGGCGCCAAGATTTGAGGGTAGGCCTGGGAGCATTCAGCTCTCAGCTTGGCAGAAACCTCTACAACCGCAGCAGCATTATGGTTGCCGATAAAATTGAACTGAACAAAAGCAGCAGCATCGAAGCCTATGCAAGCACAAGCCTGCTGACGCCGAATACGAGTGCGGCACTTGGATACCATCTGCAAAAAGACAACAGGGATATAAAAACTTCGCTTGCTTACAATATGGATGAGGGTAGGAAAAGAAATACCGCATCGGCGATCGTTCAACTGGGACGCTTGCCTTTGTTTAAAAATCATGAGGTCGGCGGGGTGTTGTATGCATTTCACGAACATCATTACCGGGATAAAAAATACAGCCTGATGGGTGTGGCCTACGACCTTAATTTTTTTGGTAAGATCGGCGACAAACTTAGCTATCAACTGACCAATAACTACGGATCTCCTGATATACCGGGCCGACAGATGGGCTTGCTGAATTTTTATGCCAAAGCCAGGTATTTTATCGACAAGAAAAACTATGTTTCGGCAAATTATATCAACAGCAAAAGAGACTACTACAACATGACTTATGAGGGTGTTCGCAAATCCAATATTCTTTTGAAAGATCAATATGCCAATGTGCTCTATCATGACAACCGGGGGAAGTTCTACCGCTGGCTGGCCGGCCCCAGCGTCGAATTCTATCGCTCTTATCGTCCCGGTTCGGAGGAAACCGGCATGGATATCTATAAAGTGAATAAATACAGGATGGAATATAAGGCCCTGCTTGGGCGTCATCTTATGTTGAATCTTAAAACCGGCATTGGCCATATTTTTCATGAAGACACCGATAGCATCGCCGAACGCAAATTTGATATTCACGCGCTGGCTTCCTGGGATATGAAAGGATATGGCATCCAGCTGGCCTATGATTACGGACCGGTTGTAAACAAAGGGCTGTACCAGTTCGCCATCGACGCCGGCAACAGCCGGATCAACGTTTCACCTTATGCCATCAAAGAATTGTTCAACGACCGCGTTTACCTTACCTTTTTCACCAATTACACCTACCGCTTCGACCTGGAATACGGTTCTTTGAATATCAACCCCAAAGTTGAAACCTACCTTTTCAGAGACTGGTATGTTGTGGCGGGTGGCACATACAGTTATACCACACAGGAATTCAACGGCAAAAAAACCCACAATACCTTCTATTATGCGGAGTTCTCACTAAAGAAAAAGTGGGGGAAGTCGGATAAAAAAAACCGATCAAGGCAATTGCGAAAAATACGAATTCAGCTTTTCAGAGATGAAAATGGGAATGGCAGAAAAGATAGAGGTGAAAAGGGGATTCGTTCGGTGAAGGTGGGGCTGAGGCTGATAGAACCGGTTGAAGCCGGGACAAGAAAATTGCCTTTTGACGTCAGCCTGCTCACCAATGACAAAGGAGTGGTGCGATTCAACAAGGTTCCTATGGGACAATATGACATCACCATCACCCCGCTCTCCGACCTCAAAGAATATTTCTTTGTTGGAAAAAACATCGAAACACTCGAAATACTTGAACGGGCAACCTACGAAATTCCATTTCAAAAGGCCAGCAGGATTGAAGGAAAAATAGATATGCAACGCCAAAAATTTATCTCCGAAACCGATCAACGTATCAAACTCGACAATATCAGAATTACGGCTTACAATGAAAAAGGGAATAGCTATTCGGCCTTTACCGGCAAGGACGGTCGTTTCGCCATATATGTCCCTGGAAACAACACTTACCACGTCCGTATGCAAAATGTTTTCGGCAGCAGTTTCAAGATCATGAAAAACGACATCCTGGCCGAGGTCAACGACAGCATTTCGGACAGCACAATTTTCAAAGTTGTGGAAATGAGCAGGAAGATCAAATTTAAAAAGGCCAAACCGGCCGGGGAAAAAGAAGATTTGCAAAAATTCAAAGTGCTTTCCGGTGAAGTTTATGAAAAAACAGGTGAAAGTCCGCCTGATAAAAACAGCATCCCCGAATTCAACATCGATACATTCGACTACAGCGAAAAGCAGATGGAAGATGGCAAATATTATGTATTGCTCGACACCACATCAAACAAAAGAGCCGCTGTAAAACTGATCAGGATTTTTCATGAGCAGGGAGTGAGATCCTACCTGGGCTATGATGCATCCTCAAGCGTAATGTATATTTTTACCAATCACTACAACACACGAGGGGAAGCCCGGACAGAGTTGAAACGGCTGGAAGAAAAAGGCCTCAGGTCAGGAGAGATATTCAGATACGAGGCAGAATAGGAGATTTTGAGGACGGATCGCTGTTATCCCACACTTCTTTTTTCAGTTTTGTGCCGGAGGATTTCATTTCAAGTCAATTGAAATATTTACCTTCCCACCCAAACCCTTTTCAACAATGTCATAAAGCGTTTTTAAAGTAAGATTACTTCCATCGTTCTCGACTCTGGAAATATAAGTCCTCTTTTTTTCAAGTTTTGTTGCCAATTGCTCTTGTGTTAACTGCTTTTCTTCCCTTGCTTTGCGCAACATTAATCCGATCTTAAAAGACTCAAACTCTCTGTCAAGTTCATCTCTTCTTTTCGTCCCCTTTTTTCCATAAACCTGATCCTTTATTTCACTCCAACTTTTGGTATTCATGATTTCCTCCTTTTTTCAAGATAATACGCTTTCATTAGCTTTTCTGCTTTTGCAATTTCATTCCTGGGAGTTTTTTGTGTTTTTTTAGCGAATCCATTCAATAAAATTACCAAATTACCTTCATCAAAAAAACAGAATACTCTCCATATATCACTGCCAAGCTTGACTCTTGCTTCAAAAAGACCTTCTGTACCTTTTATGTATTTCAGGTAGTTAGATGGAACTCTTTCAAAGGTCTCAATGGCTTCAATGATCTTAAAAACCTTGTTTTGAGTTTTTATAGGTAAACTCAATAAAAACTCCTCGAAGTAATGCTTATAGGCTATAACCTTTCTTACATTATTCATTTCGCAAAGGTAACTTAAAAGTTACTTGGTTCAAAATTTTTATGAGAAAATATTGATTTGGGCATATATTGAACCGCAGCGCGGTTCCCGCACATCTCTGTTGTCTTTTAACACCGCATTGCATGCGGCGCTATTCGTATTAAATCCCTTCGGGATTGCTTTCCCGGAAAACCCGGCCATTAAGAAATGATGATCTGAAAAAGGCGGGATGGTTTCATTTGCAGGGGAGGTGAGGGGATTTGAAATAAGTTGTTTTGATTCTGTCGATTGCCTTGTTTATGGCAACTCAGAACAAAAGGCCCGACAAAGTATTAAAGACACCCACGCGATACAATAGCGCAGTAGCGGGAATACCGCTTTTCCTGATTGTGCTTTTCTATATCTCTTAAGGCTATTGTGGTGAATTCCAGAACATAACTCATAATCCAAGTAAGTCGTTTATTTCTTCAGAACTTGTAATTTTTTTCACTTCACCATTTTTCGCCTGTTCTGCGCTGAGTTTTATTTTCTTGATCATTTCAGCGTTAAAATAAACGTCATCTTCATTTATAGGAGTTAAAGCATAAGCTTTATCTTTTCCTCGTTGAACAATAATTTGCTCACCTTTATCAGCTCTTTCAAAGTAAAGCTTCTGATTTTGTCTAAATTCTCTACTGCTAATTACTAACATACCATTAAATTTTTCGTGTACCATTGTGGTACATATATATTAAAATAAACGTTCTTTCAAGCATTTTGTTTCATTTTAGCGGGTGTTACTTGCATAAATATAAGGTGACATGAATTGATTTGATTCAGCCTTAGGATCGATCACATGCATACGTCCTGTTTGAGGGTCATATCTTCTGAAACCGTAATCGTACCATCTGAGGCCGTTGGTTTCGTTAAGTTCTTTTCCGCCTGCCTGCCGGCCAGGCAGATTGTATTTGAATGTGTTTTCTATCAACATATTTTAGTCAATGGTTCTGTGGAATTATTAAGTGGCGACTGAATAATTCCTCAGACAAAGTTCAAAATGGACTGCCTTCACAATCTGTTTTCTGCGCTCTTAATTTAAACCTGAATATAAATCTATTTAGTTCTTTCCGATTTACAAAAGTTTCCTGATAGTATATACTTTCTACCTCCGAAACCCTATCACAAACCACCCAATTGTCATCATAAAATATAACTATTTTGTTTTTCTCAATTATCGGAATCGGAATATGATTCACAATATTTTCATCTCTATAAATAAATATTGTATCATTATTCAGTATATATTGGTTTGAAGGAGATACAGCCATAATACCATGAGTACACTCTGCGATAAGTGACTCATTTATATAAAGTTCATGATAGATGCCATCAAGGCAAAAACTCCAGGTGCCGATAATGCTTTCCTTTTCACGGCAACAGCTGCTGAAAAATAATAAAGCAAAAAGAATGATCGTAAAGTTACCAGTTTTCATAATTAGGAAGTTTTTAGTTTTGGCAAATGATTTATCACAATACTCCAAATCATGTCGTCAGAAACTCTGTCGTATCCATGAATTATCCGGTTCCGGGTCCCAATAATCTGTTGAGCATTATCAATCTCAAAACCCTTGTCTTTTTTTAGAATCCGGTTTACAGCCTCTCCAATAATTTCGATATTTCGCTCAACCGCCCGCTTTGTTCTGATGTCATTTTCATATTCAGCGAAAATTTTTGGTCTGTCCTTATAATAGCTTTCAATTTCATTTATTGATTGAAGAATATCGAAAAGCCAGGTTTTGATTTCAGGATTCATATAAAAGTCGCCTTGAAGAGTTGATTGATTGTCGTAAATAAGGGTTTTTGATCGCTTTGTTTTCCAACAGATCAACCTGTCGTCCAAATATTTTTTCGAAAGCTTGTTTCAGGCTGAAATAATTGTCTGCATAGTTTTTCAAGTCCATATTGGAAAAGTCTACCAAAAAATCAATATCGCTATTTTTGTCGAATTTATCAGTCAAAATCGAACCAAATACGGATAAGTGCGAAACATAATGCTGTTCGCATAGTTTACGAATTCTGTCAATATTTTGATCAACAATACTCATATCCCAAAAATACTTATTTTTTTCTCTAAAACACAGATGTTTTTTTCAGTTTTGCGCCGAACGCATTGTAAAGGTGAACAATTTCACTTTTTAAATTTCAATCTGTGAAAATCTGTGGCCATCTGTGGTAAAACTCACCACAGATTACCCGGATAAACACAGATAAAAACACAAACATCACCCGGCAACAGAAAAATGAGATCAATAAGATCACTGGATGCATCATCAGGAATAACAGGGTATTGATTTACAGTAAGAAAAGACTACCTCAAAATAAACAGCAGTTGTTTTATATGGTCTGCCTGGCGGAACTCGAACCCTGGACCCGTCTCGCCCGGGGCGAGACTGCGCTGCCAACCGTCTCCCCGCAAGGATTCGAACCTTGGACCCGTCTCGCCCGAGGCGAGACTGCTCTGCCAATTGTCTCCCAGGCAGGATTCGAACCCTGGACCCGTCTCGCCCGGGGCGAGACTGCGCTGCCAATTGTCTCCCCGCAAGGATTCGAACCTTGGACCCGCTGATTAAGAGTCAGCTGCTCTGCCAACTGAGCTACGGAGAGTGTACCTGAAACAGGAGTGCAAATTTACAAAAAATCATGAATTTATCGGAAAGCTTAACACATATCAAGAATCGAACAGGCAAGCGCATGGCAAAAATAAATCCATCCGGTTATTTTTCTGAAATACTGACACTTAAGCAACCCTTAATATGGGGATCACAAAAATATAAGCCTTTGTTCTTCACATGGTTTGATAATTTTACTACCTTTACTTTTTAATGAAGCAAAAAATCCAATTATTAACCAAAATCAAAATCGTTATGAAAAAGTTAAGTCTGATTGCCTCAACAGTGTTGAGTGTATTTGTTTTATTTCTGGCTGTATCATGCGGCGGTGGCGGAAACTCACCGGGTAAAACCGCTGAAAAAGCTATGATGACCGCTGCTGACGCGGATGCGGAAGGTTTCGTTAAACTGGTGTACATGGAAGAAGGTGAAGAGATCTCCGATGAAGATATGGAACAGCTCCAGATGATGCTCGACTATGGCCAGAAAGAAATTGAAAAGAAAGAAGGCCTCAAAAAGGTGGAGATCATCAGTGAAGAAGTTACAGAAGACGGTAATGAAGCCGAAGTTAAGATGAAGATGGTCTACGGCGACGAGTCGGAAGATGAAGAAACTGTTAAGATGATCAAACAGAACGGTAAATGGAAAGTTAAAATGTATTAACCCTCTACTTCAAAGACTTTAAGTTCAAAGAAAGCTGTCTCGTTAAAAACGGGACAGCTTTTTCTTTTGGCGTGTTTGGAATCATTATAAATTTTTTAATTCAGCAGGCGGATTGGCATGCCATTTAAGCAAAACCATACTTTTGTCCAATATACTGTGCAACAATTGAATGTACTATGGCGAAAAACTATTTTTATTTTAAAGTCCCTTTCCGTTCCGATTTCAGCCTGCGGGAAGGAAATATCCTTGAAAACCAATCTGCATATGGCGAACTTTGGAACCGGATTAAACGATCAGACATCAACCACCTACCCGACGGCAAAACAGTCCGGGCAACCTACCTGCATCACTGCTTTGAAGAAGATGAGTTGCAATTTGAAAGTGTTGACAAAGATTCCAGCATGATCGACGCTTTTTCGCCCATTGTTTTGCACATCACACCCCAGGAGTGGTTTGAAGAGATCATTGATAGGAAATCGGCTGCATTTTTCAGCAACTGCTTTGGAGAAGAGGATTGTAAAAAGATGCAATATCTAAGTAATTCCTGCCGCATTACCCTGTATAAAAACACCCTGTCCACCATTGAGTTCACCTTCAGCCTGAACATGGAAAACAAAGAAATTTGCCGCGACTGTATTAAAAAACTGGAACAATGGTCGAATGATTTTTCTGCTTATATGGTTGATTATGCATACAAAAACATCCTGCTTCCTTTTATCAATAAACTCAGATCGTTTGATAATAAATACAGTTTCTTTTGCGCTTCGGGCAAGCATATCGGGTTTCCCGATGTTTATGATGATAGCTCGCCAAAGCGGATGATCAAGCGTTCGGTAAGATGCGGCATTCCATTGTGGGTGAGCAGATCGCTGGTGGTTGAACAACGTGATGAAGGCTTTGAGGAACTTTTGAACCGATGGGTGATCGCAGCAGAATCGAAAGAGGAGATCGCACAGCAGTTCAGCAAACAAAAAGACGACGAAAAAAACAGAATATATCTTGGATGGATGCACAGCCTGATGCTGGGCAACATCAAAGATAAGGTAATTAAAGACGCCTTTTACGCCCTGGGACTGGCCCAGTATTATTACGCAATTTTTGACAGTCTTAACCAGAATCTTTCCCAGATCATTGGCATCTCACACAAGAGAAGATCGGTGAAGCAAACCAGGCAATACAAAAAAATGCTTGAAGAGATGATCTTTGTGACCGACCTGATCAAGATCAATTTTTCGGATATCAACCAGGGACTGCAGCGAAACAGGGCATTTTTCTTTGGTGTGCTAGTCAGGCAATGGACCATCGACAACATCATGGAAAATGTGCAGAAGAAGATCACGCTTTGCAAAGACAACATCAGCAAGATATACCAGCAAGCTTTTAACAGAAGCCAGAAGGTTGCCGAACTGCTCTTGTTCTTCATCAGCGGATTCGCCATTCTTGAATTTCTGAAAGGCCTTTCAGAATTCTTCCATAAGCCCGAAAGCATCACCCATGATGTTTGGGGGCTTTACAACATCGGCAAGGTGGTTGAACCCAATACCATGATGTGGATCGGTTTGCTGCTGTTTGCCATTGTCTTCGTGATCTATTTCAGACTGCTGAAAGATAAGGATTGATGAACAATCCAAGAACACTTGCTATCTTAACAGTTGTTTTCTGGAGTTTTTCCAGCACCCTTGCCAGGATGTTGTCGTTTTCTTCACCTTACCTGTTGTTTTGCTTGTCTTTCCTTTTCGCACTCGTCATATATCTCTTTTATGCACAAAGAACCTATCATAAAGACCTTATAAAAAAACTTAAAACCATACCCTTCAGATATTTTGTGATCGGCTTGTTTGGATATTACGCGATCTGGCTGGGCAATACCGAAAGCTTTCTCAGTTACAACAGCGCCTCTGAAACCACTGTTCTGAACTATACCTGGCTGATCTTCACAGTGGTTTTTTTTCAATTGATGTTTCGGGATCAATCAAAAAAGCTAGTCGCTCTGATACCGGCTTATGCAGGATTGTTATTGTGTTTCATATCCGTTTACATGCTCGCCACCGGAGGCTCAACAGGCCTTTTTGCATTCCGGAATCTTCACGGATTGCTCTGGGGCCTGGGAGGCGGCATGGCATATGGCTTCTTCAGCGCATACAGTTCGAGGGTTCGTAAAGAAGATCATCCCTTGTTTTTGATAGCAGCACTCTCATCCAGCCTGATTGCCATGCTGATCACCTTTCTTTTAAAGAATCCCATGCCGCTAAAAGTACTTGCCGAGATAACGCTCCATGACATCCTGTTTGCTTTTGCCATGGGTGTTCTGGTGGACGCACTGGGCTATATCATGTGGACGCGCTCGCTGCGGCTGGCCAAAGTGAAAAAAGCAGATGTTTCAATAATTGCTTCAATCATATTTGTGCTGCCGGCTCTTTCGCTGCTGATCGTTTCACTGGTTTTTTGCGAACCTATCATTTTAAAAGGCTATTTCCTGCTAAGCCTGCTATTTCTGCTCGCCGGCATTTGGATGACGCAAAAGTCCGAAGGCATCGCCCGCTATTTTAATACGGGAATGTGACATCCATTACGCCCGGATAAGTCAAAATAAAGCTTTCTGAAGCCGGAACGGATTGACCGCCTAAAATCCTTCAAGATCCATAGTAACGGTCGGGATGAGCAACAAAAAGCCCAGCAGGATCAAAACGATCATGATCGGTGTGATCCATCTAACCCATTTGTCGTAAGGAATTTTAGCCACTCCCAAAACACCGATCAGCACGCCTGAAGTCGGTGTGATCATATTGGTGAACCCATCGCCAAACTGAAACGCCATGATTGTTGACTGCCGGGATATCCCGATCAGATCGGAGAAGGGAGCCATGATCGGCATGGTCAGCGCCGCCTTGGCCGAACCCGAAGGAATGATGATGTTGATCAGGGTTTGGATTACATACATCACCGCTATGGACCCGACACGTCCCACGTTTTTCATTGATTCTGAAGCATAATAAAGCAGGGTGTCAGTGTTATTTCCATTGTTCAGGATGATGATAATACCGCCTGCCAGTCCTACGATGAGAGCGGCCGACATGATATCTTTCACTCCATCCAGAAATAACACGGTGATCTTGCTGGGGGATTTGCTCATGGCAAAACCGCTGGCCAGCCCCATCACGAAAAACAAAGTTGCGATCTCCTTGATGTACCAGTCGTAACCCATCACACCCACGATCAGAAAAAGAATGGTAAAGATCAACAAATTAAAAACGAAAAAATGCGCCGACCTTCTGAGCATGATAATGCTTACGACCACATACAAACCGGTTAAAAGCGGGATGATCGGCAGAACCACTGAATCGTTGCCTACGCTTAATTCTGATTGGGGAAAGAAAACCGAAAAAGCGATCAATCCGGCAAGAATGGCCACAAATGTAAACCAGGCCGCGGCAGGCGTTTTATAATTGATTTCCTTTATATCGCCCGATGCCTTATCTCTCCAATATTTATCCTCTTCATAAACCAGTGATTTCTCGGGCCGCTTTCTCACTTTGGCGGCATAGCGCAACACATAGGTTATCCCCACAATGTTAATGATCACCCAGCAAATAAAACGGTATTCAATACCTGAAAACATAGGCACACTCGACAAGCCCTGTGCAATCCCGATGGTAAAGGGATTCAGCATGGCGCCGGCAAAACCGAGGCCGGCGGCCACAAAGCACAGGCTCACCCCAACTATGGAGTCGTAACCCATGGATATGGCCAGGGGGACAAATATGATGATGAAGGCGATGGTTTCTTCACTCATCCCGAACACCGCCCCGAAAACACTGAACATCAACATGATCAAAGTCATGATGATGTTGTTCACCCCCAGCTTTCTGAAAAAGCGGTATTTCTCCAGCTTACGGGTTCTTTTTAAAAAAGAAAAGATGGCCACGTCGATTGCCTTGCTGTCATTCATAATCCAGAATGCACCGCCGATCAGTAGTATAAAAATAATAATGGCCGCCTTTTCAGGATCCACAAAGGCGTCATACAAAGCTGAAAACACTTCCCAGGTCTGCGGATCGCTTTGTGTAAATTCAAAAGATCCGGGCACGATCACCTCTCGTTCCGCTCCGCTGGGCAAGGCGATGTGTTCTCTTTGAAAAGAGCCGCCGGGAATCACCCAGGTAAGCATGGCAGCAAAAATGATGATCGAAAAAATGATTACATAGGTGTGTGGTATTTTCTTCTTTTTCGCCATAAACAGAATTTTATTCTTTAGAACTTCTCATCGTATTTCGTCCACAGGAAGTCGCCCAGTTTCCATGCTTCTTCCACCACTTTATTTCCCCACATCATGCTGTATTCCGTGAGGAATTCGATTGCCTTTTTGGGCTTTTTGTCAAACAACTCAAC
This sequence comes from Bacteroidales bacterium, assembly GCA_021738625.1. Taxonomy (GTDB): domain Bacteria; phylum Bacteroidota; class Bacteroidia; order Bacteroidales; family JAIOZK01; genus JAIOZK01. The sequence continues at coordinate 43,277 of JAIPBS010000011.1, read as the reverse complement.
AGCCTCCTCATCAATCCCGGATTGACTTTCAAAAAGTTCTTCCTGCATAGGTTTCCAGACTTTTTCCACATCGTAGCGCATATCGCCCCAGCGCTGGTGTGCAAGGGTACTCATGCGATTAAATGCCCACCAGGCTGATTCCCGGGTAAAGCCATTGGGCCTGCCGGGTGTTTTGTAGGCTTCGTGAAGATCGGTCACGCTGCAAAAAACAGGGACGTAGATGGAAGTGGCCACATTGTCCATGGCAAGCCAAACCACGCCACCAACGGCATCCGGTAACCAATCACGGCTCTGTATGATGGTGGCATACATGGTGTACCATCGGGCAATGGTGCGCTCGCCACGCCAGCCCCAACCTCCATTGATGTCGAACAGTTTGTTTTCATCGTAAGGCATTTGTGGGTTGGCCAGGGGACTAACCACACATTGGCCGTCTTCATCTTCAACCGTAAGGTTTTTGGTCATGTCGAAAGGAGTGCCTTCGTAGTAATCAGCAAAAATATCGACCAGCTTTTCCATGGTGACCGGTTTATCGGGTTTTACTGAAAAGGGGAAATTTTCGGCATTGGGATCCAGTTTGAGCGAAGGGGCCACCATATCAAACACACGCCATTCTCTTCTGCGGGCAGCGAATGAAGTACGACTTTTTGGGGCATAAGCATAGGCAAAGCGGAAATCTTCCTTGCTTTTGCACCAGCCCGAATCAAGGGCCATATCGTAAATATTCTCAGATGCCATGAAATAATCGGGATTGTTGAGATCGATCTCCATGATGCGGCTGGCATTGGCATTCACCGACAATTCATCATCCGGCACGCGCTGAGCTACCCAAATGCTTCCAGCTTTTCCTTTTCCGGGCCCCACGATCTCCAAATGCCATACTTCGTTTTTATCGGAAATGGTCAGGCATTCACCATAGTCGTTCCAGCCGTATTTTTTGGTCAGTTCACGGGTAAGTTCGAGGGCCTGCCTGGCCGTGGTGCATCGCTCGAGCATCAGTTGGCAAAGCCTCTGGCAATCGATCAGGCCTTCGTTGGATTGCAGGCTTTCCCTGCCTCCGAACGTGCTTTCGCCAATGCCCAGCTGATGTTCATTCATGCAAGGGTAAGCTGTATTTATATATCCGTAGGTATGAACCACCTGTGGGATCTCCCCTATTTTGATATGCGAATAGGTTGGCATGGCAAAACTGTCGCAGGCCACCCTTTTGAACATCGGAACCGTACTGCCAGGTTTATGATCCCTAGCCGGCACAATGTCTATCCATGAGCGAGTTCGATGGCTGTCATCGGTATGCGAAGTAATCACCGAACCATCGGCAGTTGCCATCTTGCCAACGGTGATGGAAGTGCAGCCGTCGGGTACGCCACCCTCCCAGTCGCTTTTGTCCTGAGCGGAAGTCAAAACAGGAATGATAAAAATGATCAATACACTTGAAATAATTTTTAATGAATTCAGTTTTTTCATATTCGTTGCATTTTTGGGAATCCAGCAAAAATAAGAATTTCAGGCAAACAGCCTCGTAGAATCGATTAAAATACCGGAAAACATATGCTTTATTGTTGCTGATAAAGCCGTACCTTTGCAATCATTAATAGTACTAAAGATGAGTGACTTCCTGAATCATGAATGTGGCATCGCCCTGGTTCGCCTGCTAAAACCGCTGGAGCATTATTACGGCAAATACGGAACAGCTTTGTATGGGCTCAACAAGTTGCACCTGCTCATGCAAAAACAGCATAACCGCGGTCAGGATGGCGCCGGAATAGCTTCTATTAAATACGATCTGGAACCGGGCACCAAATACATATCAAGGGTTAGATCCAAAGCAACTTCACCCATTACCGATATCTTCAACAAAATCTATCAGAAACTCAACCATATTGAATCGTATAACAAAACCCGACTGAACGATATTGGCTGGTTGCGCGAAAATTTTGATTTTTCCGCGGAATTATTCCTGGGGCATTTGCGCTATGGTACATATGGATTGAATAAAACTTCCAACCTGCATCCGGTAGCACGTAAAAACAACTGGATGACGCGAAACCTGGTTCTGGCAGGAAATTTCAATATGACCAATGTAGAGGAGCTTTTCGAAAAGCTGATCGAGCTTGGCCAATATCCGGTTGAAACTTCCGACACCCTCACCATACTGGAAAAGATCGGCCATTTTCTGGATGAAGAGAATGAAAGGCTGTACCAAAAATTCAGAAAGGAAGGCTTCAGCAAGCAGAAAATTTCTTACAAGATCGCCAAAGATCTGAACCTGCAAAAAATCCTTACAGACTCCTGCGAGCATTGGGACGGAGGTTATGTTATTGCAGGCATGATCGGTCATGGAGATGCGTTTGTGATGCGCGACGAATGCGGCATCCGTCCGGCTTACTATTACCGTGACGATGAAATTATTGTGGCTGCGTCAGAAAGGGCTGTTATTCAAACTGCATTAAACGTGGAATTCGACGGGGTTAAAGAATTGAAACCCGGCCATGCGCTCATCATCAAAAAAAATGGTAACAGCGGTGAATATCAATGCAAAAAACCCAAGGAAAAACGTTCCTGCTCATTTGAACGCATTTATTTTTCAAGAGGTAGTGATAAAGAGATTTATACCGAGCGTAAGTCGCTTGGCAAACTATTGACTCCTTATGTTTTACAAGCCATCGACCACGACCTTGAAAATACGGTGTTTTCCTATATTCCCAATACCGCATCCGTGGCTTTCAGAGGAATGGTAGAGGAATTACATAATTTCTGCGATCAGATCAAATCCGACAAACTGCTTGAACTGGGCAAAGATCCTATTAAGAAAAAGATCGATAAAATACTGGAACTTAAACCCAGGGTTGAGGAAGTTGCAGTAAAAGACGTAAAACTCAGAACTTTTATCACCCAGGACCAGAAACGTGAAGACCTGGTGGCTCACGTTTATGACATCACCTATGGATCGGTTCGGCCACATCAGGACAATCTGGTGGTGCTGGATGATTCCATTGTCAGGGGTACTACCCTTCGCCAAAGCATTATCAGAATACTCGACCGGCTTAATCCCAAAAGGATTGTCGTAGCCAGTTCTGCGCCTCAGATCAGGTATCCCGACTGTTATGGTATCGACATGGCCAAACTAAGCGACTTCATCGCCTTCCGGGCTGCCATCGAGTTGCTGAAGCAGGGTGGACAAACAAGTGTGATCAATGAAGTTTACAAACTGGCAAAAGAAGAAGAAAAGCTTCCGATTGACCAGCAGCGTAACCTTGTCAAGATGATCTACAAACCTCTCACTGCCGGGCAAATTTCCAATAAGATATCTGAGATGCTGCGCTCAAATGAAATCAAGGCGGAACTAAAAATAGTTTATCAAAGCATAGAACATCTTCACAAGGCAATTCCCGAACATAAGGGGGACTGGTATTTTACGGGGAATTATCCGACGCCTGGCGGAAACAGGGTGGTTAACAGATCGTTTATCAACTATATTGAAGGAAGAGACGAACGGGCTTATTGATTGATCTTTTCATACTCCTGCCTGATCCCGGAGGCAATATCTTTAAACTCTTCTTCCGATAGCTTGAGCTTGGGTCTGGAGAATTCAATATCATAAATAGAGTTAATGGGTATCAAATGTATGTGGGCATGAGGCACTTCAAGACCCAGCACCGCAATTCCGACGCGCTCACAGGGTATTACTTTTTCAATGGCTTTGGCTACCTGTTTCGAAAAGGTGAAAAGCAACCTGTAAAGTTCATCTTCCACATCAAACAGATAGTCGATTTCTTTTTTAGGAACAACCAGAGTATGTCCCTTCGCCAGTGGATTGATATCCAAAAATGCAAAACACTGATCATTTTCCGCGATTTTATATGAAGGGATCTCGCCTTTTATGATTTTGGTGAATATGCTTGCCATAACTGCTAAATTTTATGCTCTGCTGATTTCAAGGATTTCAAATGTCTGTGTACCAGCCGGCACTTGTATATCGACCTTCTCTCCTACTTTTTTACCAAGTAGTCCTTTGGCAATCGGCGAATTCACAGAAAGTTTCTTTTCCTTCAAGTTTGCCTCTTTCTCTGGCACCAGGGTGTATGCCATCGTTGTTTCATTGTTAAGATTTTTCAGCTTAACGGTTGACAGCAAAAGCACTTTGGTATTATCCATTTTGGATTCATCAATTATGCGGGCATTGCTGACGATCTCCTGCAATCGCGAAATTTTGAGCTCAAGCAACCCTTGTGCATCCTTAGCTGCATCGTATTCTGCATTTTCAGATAAATCACCTTTATCCCTGGCTTCAGCAATTTGCTGGGAAATTTTGGGCCGTTCAACATGTATCATTTGATCCAGTTCTTCTATTAGCTTTTGCAAGCCCGCTTTTGTGTAATACCTTACTTGTACCATTTTGTGATATTTCCTTTCCTGACGGTATATAATAAGCGAAAAAGACCCTTTCTAAAGGGTCCTTTTCGTTTCGAAAATGTTCTAATTGTTTAAGCCTTACAAATATATAACAAATGAAGCTGTTTTACAAGTAAATTTTAGCTCCAATGCTATGTGTATTGTCGAAATGTTCGGTTGACCTGAACGAATAATCAACGGCGAACCTGGTGCCAGCCTCTTTGTTTAACGGCACCTGCACGCTCAAACCAGCGCTAAAACCTTTGAAAACGTTGGTTTTTTCTTCGGAGCCGAGATCACCGGTTATTCCTTCTTCATATGTATAACCAGCCCTTAGCATCACATATTCTTTCAGACTGAATTCACCTCCAAGTGTAAATTGATCTTTTGAGAATGAGTTGGAGGTGAAGCTACCGGCAAGAGTAAGCCTGTTGCTTCCTTCCATATGAATATCATAGGCACCGCCGATAAGCAACTGCGCAGGCAATTCAAAGGCAGATACGCGTTGTTCCAGAGTGAAGGCATTGTTTTGGCCCGGGATGAATGATTGAAGTGATAAACCATCGCCTGAGAACTTCATACTTGGTCCGACATTTTTCAGTGCAATCCCGAATTTTATGTTTTGCAGGGGACCGGTAACGTACTGTATACCGGCGTCAATAGCTATTCCCTGAGCACTCATATCCGAAACAGACTCGGATATGATCTTTAGGTTAATACCTCCGTAGATACTATTGGAGAATATGTGCGAATAGGCAACATTCACATTGAGATAACTCGGGCTGAAATTACCGATCCCACCTTCCGGCAGATCGTAGGTAGTGATGGGTATGTCGCCGAAGTTCATCGACATAACGGCAAGGCCGAGTGCACCCGACTCACCCATCTTCTGGCTAAAACCAAAAGAATAGATGTTGATATCGGCGCCCTTTAGCCAATCGGTATGCGTAAAAGCGATTTCGGTACCCTCGGTGAAAGCCACACCTGCTACATTGATATACATCCCTTCAATGCCACGCACACCGGCAATATTAACACTACCCCAGCCGGAGCTTCTGGCCCAGGGATTCAACAGGAGCTCGCTGGCCCCTGCCTGTCCGGATCTGTCCTTATTTCCGGCCTGCATCATTTCAACCTCAGTAGTGAGTAATCCGATCAGGCAAACTATCAATAAATATTTATAAAAGTTCTTCATGCCTTATACTTTTTTATTGTTATCAATTCGTCGTTTTAGAAAATATTCAGATCCGGGGTTCTTAATGAACCAAACCATTTAATTACCCGCTCTCCCGCGTCGGCTTCCACATGCATCATGTAAACGCCTCCTGCGATCGGAACACCGGCAAAGTTCTTCAAATCCCAATCGATGAATGGTATCGGGCTGTCTTTTTTATACTGGCGTATCAAGGTACCTTTCACATTGTATATGGTTACCGTACATCTCTCAGGCAGATTGATGATCCGTACCCGGTTATCCAGTGAGTTGTTTTCATAACCTGAATATGCATAATAAGGATTGGGAACCACATTGATAAGATCCAGATCCGATTCTGCAACACTGGGCACATTTTCCTTTGTGAAAATGCCTTCGGTTGAGAAATTGTACATAGGATAAAAGTTGTTATCAGCTGTCACTTCCTCACCTGAAACAGGTTGTGACTTGTATCTGCTATATGGTTTCGATATCCTGATTTTGACAGTAGCATCATTCGACAACCACTCCTGGCCTTCAACACCCATCGGCATACCAACATACATAATATTTGCATAAGCAATACTTGCGATCTGCGGGTAGTAAGATGGGACACCTTCTGCATGCAATGTGTCAAGTACAGTTCTTGCCCATTTACTTGCATCATAAGGCGGGCTGGTAAAGCTGAACCTGGCGCCAATTTGTGGCCATACCCTGGTGATGGTATTGCTACCCCATATGTAAACGAAATGTTTGCCTCCGAAGAGAATATCGCCGTTAACGGGATTGTAAAGATTCGGATCGGATAGTTCGTCAACGTCCAGGTCTCTGCTGGTCGGATTAAACATCATATCACGTCCGTTTTGTCCAACCAACCAGGAATCTTCACCATACATAATATTGAGACGTTCACCTGTTTCGAGGTTAATGGCATAGCCCGGGAACCATCCCATTCCGGTTTCACTGATATAGTTCGGATCTTCCGGATTGTCGCTTGATCCGCTTCCAACCGGAGCCGGATTACCATCCTTATCAACGGATTGCCCGGCCCGAATGTAGAAACGTTCCACCGGGCGACCATCGGGATAGGGTTGTGCCAGTACCGGATCAGCACTCATTTCAAGAACAACGGCCCTGCTCCATTTGTCTTTATCGGGTGTCATCACAATATCTACACTGCTCAGGTATTCCAGTTTGGATTCGATCTTAGAAACATTACCAGCCACGCCCGTAGAAGGGCCGATCGCGCTTTGATCACCACTGGCCGTCAGGCTATAGGGGGCCCATGTTCTTCCGGCAATCTTCTCATAATCTTCAAAAGGATCCCATGGGTTGCCGGGCAGGTTCCAGTCATTGGCTTTTGGATCGCCACCTTCCGTGGCCCGGTAAGTACCCGATCTGATCCAGTTTTGCGGACTGGTAGGCACATCATTATCCGGTATGCCGCTAAGCCACTGACGCGAGCTATCTGCATATTTTACCTGTGCATCCAAAAAGCCATTATTAACGGCAAAGGTATCTCCCGGAGGCAGCACCTGGTAGACGCTCACAGATAGTCCGAGATCAAGCAGTAATTGTTCATATTTCAATTTTATGGTTGTATCCGAGTTGTATATTTCACCGGTCTGCTGATCGATCAGCTGCCATCTTGCCGTGTTAATTCGTATAGAATCACCTTCAGGATGGACAATATCAGTGAATTTCAAAATATAATCACCTTCTTCAACATTGAGGGGATCAACCACTTTAATGTTAACCGGACCATGTCCGATCTTATAGACGGGTTCATAGGCTATAGGGTATTCCGGATCGCCAAACTCAATTGGGTCACCCTGATCGTTTATTGAACCCGCAGGTTTTTTTGAAAGAATTTCCTGAACTGTTTCTTCGGTCAACTCGAGGTTCATTCCACCATTGCCCTGACCTTCCAAACGTATTGTTTTGGGTTGATCACCATAATCACTTTGAGTAACCGTACCGTTGAGTGCCTTATGCGGAATGCCTGTGTATGTTTTGATATTCTTCCTGCCTGCCAGATAAGGTTCTTTTTGTCCGTCAAGACCGGTAGGTGATTGCGGGTTGTAAGGTTTAAACTCATTGTATGCGTATGCAATGCCTAAATAATAATACTGTTTGTAGTTAACCAATTGGTTGTCCCCGCTTGCAAAAGCATCTTCAGTCAATTTGAATGAATGAGAAATACCATTGTCACCGCCTTCTGCTTCAACCACAGGCTCAAGAATACCGTAAGTCTGGTTTTTGTAATAGTTAATTAGGGTAGTGACGCCATTCTTCTTATCAAACTGGGCCACAAGCCTGGCTTTATCAGGATCGTGCAGGCTTTCAACCGAAACGGTTGGATCTTTCAATTGGTAAATCTGATATCCTTCAAATTTGTAGGTGGAGTCATTTCTGGGCAAATCGGGATCGATAGGCTGCGGGATCCTGTTGTCATATTCGTTATACTCTTCCTTGAAGTTATTTGATGTTTTGCTGTTGGAAAGCAGAACGATCAATTCCCTGTCTCTTTCAATAATAGTCATATCGGGAGCATCGGGGCCATCCAGCACTTTAAAGCAGTTCTCAAAGAGTTTCTGACATTTGTCATCCACACTTCTGAGCAATTCAACGGACGCCCACGGGCCGCCAGTTGTTGCCCTTGCCCAGGGAATACCGACTGTGATATAGTTAACCGCACCGGATTTCAATGTAAATGGACCGGCAGACTGCATAAACCTACGGTCGCTCGGGTTGTTCCCGACATTTTCTTCCGTCCAGTAGTTGCCGTTTTGGTTATATCCGCCATTGGGCTGCACACCATCGGTTCCCCAGTTACAGGGGTCTGAATCGCCGGGGAACATGAAGTCACATTCCGGGCCCAGTGCGCCGGAGTTGGTATGAGCGTTACCACCATAAAGCATGCGTGTATTATCTTTCCAGAATCCCCTCAGGTAATTGTAATATTCGGGAGCATACCTGGGGTCGCCTTGTGGTCCGCCAGAATTATTATGATATACAAACCGGCGCATACCATAACGTTCGTCGTCAATGATATTGTTACCGAAGTTGATGCCGTTAATGGCCATCTGGTCGTTCTCATTTGGTGAGTTGATGATGGAGCAATCTCCTGTAAATTTCGGGTTGTCGACGCCATCAGCATCGATATAGGGCCCCTGGAAAAAGTCAACGCCCACTGCCGGAGGTTGGTCGCCATAGGCTTCCGGTTCGCTGTTGCCATCAACAGCAGTACCATTGTAGCAATAGCCCAAACCACGATCCACATCACAACCTACATAATCATCCCATGCATATCCAAGGTCGGTATCAACCCATGGGCTAAAGAAGGTGTTGGTAAGTTCAAAAGTAGAACGGTTGATGATCTCATAACTGTAAAAGGTCATATTATTGATCTCATCATTGGTAGAAAATGCAAAAGCCTGCGCCCTGATTTCAAGACCAATGGCAGCACCCTCTGTTTCTGAGTGGAAGTTGCCTTTGTCGTTGAACACCCACCAGAGGGTCTGGTCACCTTTGATAACCTGGTCGGAAAGTATACTTCCGAACAGTTTTACATCGTAATCGGTGTAAATTTCCTCATAGGTTCTTGCCGGAGGGTCTTCGGGGTTGAGCTGGCGATTGAGCGGACACAGTGAGTTATCGATATCGTAATAAGGATAATCACCGTTATAGGGATCATAAATGGCATCACCGTCATTATCCTTAAACGGGGCAAGGTAAAAACTCTGATTTAAAGCTTCATTACCATGCGCCGGCCAGTCGAGAATTTCATCCGGTATCACATAATCGGGGAATTCCTCTGCAGGATTATCGCTGCTCCACCAGGCCAGGTATTCGTCAACCATTTCCCTGTTCATAAGAAAATGCTGATCGTATTTGGCGCAGGTAGCCTCATCCACTGCAGCCGTGCCATCCACTGTAAGCGGACCTGTCCAGTAATCATTACCGATCTGGCGATATCGGACAGCGGCAAGCTTCAGCTGGTCGTTAATATCCAGACCACCGATCCAGAGTGAGCCGGAGAAAAGGGATGTAGCAGTCCCTTCCTTCGGGACAAAATATTGTGATCCCACACCGCCGGGTAAATCCCACCACATATCACCACCGGTATTGATCCTGGCCCGAACATTATTGATGTCCAAAAACCTGAAACTGGAAGCAGGTGAACAACCGGCTGTGGTATTTTTATACTTATTGACTTGTTTTTTAGCTCCAACAAATCTCTCCGAAAAAACAGGATTAATCAGAAGAAGCCCGAGTATTAATAAGATGAGTTTATGTGTAATTCTTTTCATCACTGAGATATTTTTGATCATCATTTGTTACTCTTTTTTGAATTAAAAATTGAAAATAAGGCCCAGGCGGATCATTCTCGGTGAGCTATAATTTCCCGGATTATTCACAAACATGCTGTAGTAATCGCGGAATGACTGCGGATCGAGCTGTTCCTCAATTTCCGATTGCCATTCGGCAGCGGCAAGGTATCCGTCATCATCGGCGTTTCCGGTAAACGGATATACATTGATCACATTCTTGGTATCAAGCACATTCAGCACCTGCAGATAGACGTTCAGGTATGATCTGCGACCATTATTTTCACTGCCGAAGAAGAATTCTTTGTCGATACGGGCGTCCATCCTGAACTGCCAGGGCAGACGGGATCCGAAATAGGTACCCTTCAGCAAATTGTTTCCGCCACTAATGGGAGAACGGATATTTCGCGAAGCTGTATAGGGAGTTCCGGAACCGCCGTTAAAGGTAAGACTGAATCCGGAGTTATTTAATACTTTCTTGGCAAAAGGCGTAGTCACATTGCCATGTGCTTCAGCAAACCTATAATCCAGCAACAGGTTGATCTGATGCCTTCTGTCCCAGGGCATCGGAACAGTGGTTCTCAGATTAGGAAGTCCCGCTGCCACCAGTGCCGCTGCCGTTGTCGGTGAAGAACCGGTGGCATCGGCGAATTGCAGGGTATATGCAGCACGGACCCGGGCGCCCTTGGTCCTTCTCAGGTCATAAGTAACCGTAAGTCCTTTAACCGTGCCGAAGTCGAGGTTGCTGTATGATGTATAATCTCTTGGGTATGCTCCGTAATATCTGAATATCTGTATCATGTCGCGCATTTCCCTGTAGAAGGATGTGATCGAAATCGCTGAGCTTTGTGTTAGCAATTGTTTGAAGCCAATTTCATAATCAATGGTTTTTGTTGGTTTCAGATTGGGGTTGTTGATCACTCCACCAATGTTGTTAAAGAACCAATAATCAGCAGGACTTACGATCACATTCGAAGTCGGTCGCTGGGTCAATACATCATAGTGAGCAAAGAAGTTGGCCTGATCGGATATAGGGAATGAGAAGGAGATTCTCGGCATAACACTGATCTGCGGCTCATAATCTTTGAAAGATTCGGCATTTATACGATCCTGATTGGGGTTCACCAGATAAGGATTGATACCCGTACTTCCGGAGAGGGCAGTTATATCCTGAATTTCGAAGCCATCGGCATTGAACCAGTTATCTCCATCGCGATAACCAACAATCTGTGAGGGATTGTTCAGATTATCAACATATACTATATAATTATCGCCCATGTTTCCCGGGTGGTTCACCGGAACACCGTCAATCTCGGAGACTTCGTTTACGGTTCGTGCCGGATAAAGCAAATAAGGATCTTTTAATATGGGCTGGTTGGCGTCATAACGGTCAACCCGCACGCCAACATTAAAGATCAGATCTTCAAATGCAAATTTATCCTGAATATAACCGGCCATATAAATGGGCTCAAAAGCGCCTATGGGGCGGGTATAAATCCCGTCTTCATTTTGTTCATTAAAGAAATCGCTAAAGCTGGGTTTGGAGGTCAGCTTTTTGCCTGTATAATCGAATCCCTGGTATGCAACCCGGTAGTTACCATTGTTGAGCAACTCATCTGGGCTGAACATATCAATGGAGAAAATATCCTCTTCCAGGAAAATTTCTTGCATTTTGCCATTGGCGTCATAATAAGTGATTGAGTTATTGGCTACGTCGTATGAGTTGATCACAATGTAATCCAGTCCGTCAACGGGCAAACCGAGTTTTTTCCTGAGGTTGATATCAAAATATCTTTGGGAATTGGCATCATACTTTCTGGGGTATCGAATGGTATCCTGAAATACGCCGTCCACATAAACCAGCTCGGGATTGTTGCGGTCGATCTCACGAATATGGAAGTTTGTCAAACCGTTCATAAGGGTCCACAGCGGTGTGGCCGCATAAGCGTAATTCCTTTGAATTCTTTGTTCGTATTGCAAACCGAACTGGAATTCGTGATTTCCAATGTCGGCAGCAAAGGAACCGTTGATCCCGATTTGGGAGTTGTCTGTAACGCCGTATCCGCTCTGGATTTGACCCGGGCTTTGATACAGGCCGTAAATCGCATCGGGGCCCTGTCCGTTGATCAAGCCGCCGCCAAGCTGGATCTGGTCAAAGTTCATGTAGTTGCCTTCGGGACGGCCGGCAAACAGATCATAATAGGTAGAGGTCCATTCGGCAACCAGTGGATTATACCGGCCCGGTTCGAAGGTAACCAGGGTATCGAAATCCCAGCTGTTCAGCAACCAAACATTCTGGTATGCCTGTCCGTTAATGGTATCTGCACCCAGTTCATAGGTGGGCGTTTTATGAACGGTAAAGTCGCCCAGGTAACCGTAATGGAAAATATTGTCTTTGTGATCGGGATCTTCAAAAACGCTATGGAACTGAGAATAGTCCGCCTGAATGGAGTAATAAACATTGCTGATCAGCGGATCCTTTTCTTCATCGGTTTTGAACCTTTGAGTGAACCGTCCGAATACACGCCAGGTCTGGTTGGTGATATGGGTATTTTTATCATAGTTAAAAAGCGATCCTCGATAGCTGTATCCGTTGTTGTCGCTATAGTTAAACTGCCCACCGAAAGTAAGTGTAGTCGTTTCGGTTGTCCGAACATCAATTTTACCGGAAAGGTTAACATTGTATCGTGAAGTGTTTTGTGTGGTCTTCACATGCTCAAAATCATCCTGGCGCAGGAACTCGGCATTCAGGAAAGTACCACCTCCTGAAAGGCCGGAGGGCCTCAGTGGATTTTCTTCAATGTATTGCTGGGTTCCGGGCGTTGCTTTGTAAATTCCAATTGCTGATGGATTGCCATCTTCCCTGTAGGTAGCGTCACCGGCAATAAAAAAACCAAGCAACGAACTCACCACTTCACCGCGCTCATTCTTCTTGGTAAACAATGGTCCGTTAACATTAAAACCCAACCTGTTGTATCCAAATGCATCCAGGAATTGGGAGGATTCAAGCTCAAAGCCTGCGCCAAACTGGCGTGAAGGGCCTTTGGTGGTCACGTTGATCACACTGGAGGCGTCTCCGTATTTGGCAGGGATACCGCCAAGCACCACCGACACCTGCTCAATAGCTGAGGGTGGCAAAGAAGAAGAACCTGTAACCCTGATTCCGTCAATATACATAACGGTTCCCTCCGGGCGTGCACCACGCACACTGCCTCGTTCACCGTCCCTGGAGAATACACCACCCACCGTTGTGGCTACGGCATTGGCATTCCTGTTGGGCATTTTTTCAATTTCTTCGGAAGTTACAGTGGTTTCCTGCACAGTTTGGTCCTTGTCAAAAACGGGAACCTTATAGGTCTTGATCTCTACCTCCTTCAAGGCAACTGCGGTTGAATTCAGCTCGATATCAAGTTCGGTGATCTTATCAGCCTTAACCACCACGCTTTCGTAAATAGCCTTTTGATACCCGGCATAGGTAGCTACAACATTGTAGGTTCCGGGCTGTATGGGCTTGATCGTGAATCTTCCGTCAATATCCGAGGAAGCTCCACCTATCTGCGTTCCTCCCAGTTCAGCAACAATGTTGGCAAAAGGCAAGGCCTCACCTGTGCTCGCGTCTGTGATCGTACCTGAGATCGTACCTGATTGTGAAAATACTAACAGATTAGATGTTAGTAAGATGCATAAGGATAATAGTAAATTTCTTAACATACTGTAAAGTTTTATGTTAGATTATACATTGCGCTTTTTAAAAGTCGGTAAAGTTAATAATAAAAATATGTAATAACCAAAAAAATTAAAATTCGCTTTATCATTTTTTAACCTTTACGTAACACTACCTTCCATGAATTTCGGGCGGTTCAAAATCTCTGAAAAAACCACCGCCTGCCTGAGGTCAAAATCAACCTCTTCTTCGTCTTGTTCATCTTCATAAAAAGAGGTCTGATAATGCTTCTTTTTACGCTCTTCCCATTCTTCATCCTTTGTTCTGGCAGATGATCCTGATTTGTTCTTAAAATAGTCGGATGAGAGTCCCGAATTGCTTTCAACCATATCATTCATCGTCCTCGCATCCTCCACCGAATATGTTGCTGGTTGATATTTTGTTTCTTTCACTTCCCGTTGGGGTTGGTTAACTTTCTGCTTTGCCCGGTCAAAATCGTTTCCAATTTCCTCATAAGAAGGTTCTGGCTTCTCTTCAAACTCTTCAAACAACCGGTCTATGAATGACTTGGGTTTACTTTCTTCGGAATATTCCGTGGACTGGCCATGTGACTGCTCACCTGACCGTCTTGCCTTTTGCTGCTTTTCCTTCAGTTTTTTTTGAGAGCTGTAAATGCTGTAGCCAATCCAGGCGACCCCTAATAATATGTATATGAAATCATCCATTTTCAGGTTTTTGAATTGTTAACGATTTGTAAAAATAGAAAATTCGGGCACAAATATAAAGGGATAATCAGTTAACGGCAAAATGAAATCAGTTTACGGCAGCAGTGCCGTCAAGCTAAACCTGTAGCTTACAAATGGTTAATGATGTCAATTATTTTCTCTTTCTTTCGTCTTGAAACCGGTATCCTGCTGCCGTCGGTCATGATGATATAGCCACCCTCGTAGCGGTTAAAGCTTTCGATATATCTTATATTAATAAGGTGAGATTTATGGGGCCGGATAAAGTTGTGATCGGCCAGCAGCTCCTCGTTTTCCTTCAGGGTTTTTGAAATCAGCAGTTTTTGACCGTTATTGAAAAAGAAACGGGTGTAATAATTGTCGGATTCGCAACGGATGATATTGCTGATCTCAACAATATGGATCTTTTCCGCCGTGGAGAGAGCGAGTTTACCCGAATTGGTATCCCTGTTCCTGAGGTTGTCGAGCAGCACATTGACATTTTTGTTGAGGTTTCCGCTTTCCTTTTTCTTTTCAACCTTGGTAACGGCGCTAATAAGCTCCTCCGGAACAATAGGCTTCAACAAATAATCCAGGGCGCTGTATTTTATGGCTTTGATGGCAAACTGATCATAGGCGGTGGTGAATATGATCTCGAAATTGATCTCGCCCAGTTCTTCAAGCAATTTGAAACCACTTCCGTCAGGCATCTGGATATCAAGAAACACAACCTCTGGTTCATACTTCCGAATGGCTTCCAGCCCACTCTTGAAGCCATCGGCTTCCGCAACGATCTCTACCCTTTTGCAATAACGTTTGAGCAAACCGGATAGGGTTTCACGGGATTTTTTTTCGTCTTCTATGATAGCTGCCCTGATCAATTTACCGATTTGTTTTTTGATTTCCCGATAAAGTTAGGAATAATTTTTTAAAGAGACTCCCTGTAATGAATGATCAATTCAACCCGTGTGCCCTTTGCACTTCCATCCGGGTTTTTTAGGTCGATGATGTTCACGGAGAATTTTTCGTTATGTTGTTTTTTGAGAATTTCAAGTCTTTCTTTTGTAATCAGCATGCCCCTTGATTTTCGCTTGATACCCGATTCATTTCTGATTTGCACGGCCCGCTCACGGCCAATGCCATTGTCTTCAACAACACAGCTTATGTTCTTTTTGTCCAGGCTAAAACCAATCTTGATCTTCCCCTTCTTTTCCGAATTGATCAAGCCATGTATGATGGCATTCTCAAGATAAGGCTGGATGATCATGGGAGGAATCTCCGTGAATTCCGCATCGATGTGCTGATCCATGATAATCTCGTAATCAAACTTATCGTCGAAACGTAGTTTTTCAATGTCCATGTAATACGACAGCGCAGTGATCTCATCTTTGAGTGGGATATAGGATTCGCGTGAATTTGATAAGATCAGTCGCATGAGTTGTGAAAATTTGGCGAGGTAGCTGATGGCCTTGTCGGTATCGTTATTCAAAACAAAACTTTGTATGGAATTCAAGGAGTTGAAAATGAAATGCGGGTTCATCTGAAGCTGCAATGCTTTTTGCTCCAGGTCGAACATTTGTTTCTCTATATCAAGCATTTTTTTCTCCACCTCATGTTTTCTTTTCAGTCCCCTTGTTCTTGACCACAAAAGGAGTGAACCGGTGGTAACCAAAACAATAATCAGAGGTATCCTGAAAACCCATCTTTGCCACCAGGGCGCCGTGATCACAATGATCCGCTTCTCTCCCGTGTTATTCCAAATGCCGTCGTTGTTAGAGCCAATCACCTGAAATTCATATAACCCGGGATTAACCTTTGTATATTCAGCGGATGGATTCGCAGCATCTGTGCTACGCCACTTCTTATCAAAATTCTTCAGGATATACCTGTATTTGTTTTTCATAGGATTGGTATAATCCAATGCAGCAAAATGGATGGTGAAAAAATTTTCATCATGGTTCAAATGTATGGTGTCGCGTTCGAACCATGAAGGCGGTTTGCTTTCATTAAATATGCTAAACCCTGTTATCTCCACGGGAGGAACAAAAGGGTTGATCTTGATTTCATCGGGATAAAAGCAATTGAAACCCATCATGCCCCCGAAAAACATCTTTCCGCTTTCGGTTTTCATAAATGCGTTGCTGTTGAATTCGTTGCTTTGTAATCCGTCACGGACGTCATAATTCACAAAGCTTTCTTTTTCAGGATTGAAGTGGGAGATACCCCAATTGGTGCTGATCCAGTAATCGCCTTCTTCGTCTTTCAGCATCCCATAAATCACGTTATTGGGCAGGCCGTCTTTTTGATCGTACCAGCTGAATACACCGGTCTTCCTGTTAAAATGAACCAGGCCGCTTCCTCTCGTACTCAGCCAGAAATTATGCGCATCATCTTCATAAATATCAAACAGTTCATTGCTTACGTTTTGATTCCCTTCCGGATTTTCCAGGCGGATGATTCCAAATGAATCCTTATCAGGATAATACCTTGATAAACCGTTCCTGGAAGCAAACCAGAGGGTTCCGCTTTCATCGGAATGAATATCATAGATCTTTAACACGCCCGCTCGGGCAGGATCGGTGGGATCATAGGGATAAGCATTGAGCGAGCCGTGGGTATAATTGTAAACATTCAGTCCGCGTTCGGTAGCAATCCAGATGTTTCCTGCGATATCTTCGTTGATCTTCAAAACAAAATTATCACAAAGGTTCATGCTATCCGTGGGATCATGCCTGAAGATTTCATAAGCATGTGTTTGCATATTTACCTTTACAATGCCGCTGTCGCGTGTACCGATCCAATAAAAACCGCGGCTATCCAGAAAAATATCACGAATGTCGTTGCTGGGCAGGAAGCTGTTTTTATTTTCACTTTTTTTGATTACCGAGAATTCACCTGTCTGTTCATTGAATAGATTGATACCTTGCTCCGTGCCGATCCAAATCAAACCTTCGGGACCTTCAAAAAACGATCTGACAAAATTGTTGCTCAAACTGTTCGGATTATCGGGATCAATCCTGTATGCCTTGAAATTACTTGAATTTCTATCAATCTTGTTCACCCCGTTAAAGGTGCCCACCCAGATATTGCCGGCCTGGTCTTCAAGCAAACTGTATATATTGTTGTTGCTGATGCTGCTGGTATTGATATTGCTACGTCTGAAAGTGATAAAGGAATCGCTTTCCGCATCATACAAATTCAGTCCTCCGCCCTGTGTTCCAATCCAAATGTTGCCCTGGCTATCCTGCAAAAGGGCGCTTATATGATTATGCGAAAGGCCGGAGTCCGCTCCTTCGCGATGCATGTAATTTCTAAATGTTTTGGTTGAATGTTGCAAGACGCTCAGGCCATTGCGCGTACCCACCCACAAATTGCCCTCCCGATCTTTCAGCAAGCAATTCACGAAGTTATCCGCCAGGCTCTTCGGATCGTCTGGTTTATGGTAATAGCGGGTGACATCGGTGGACTCAATATCATAACGTATCAGGCCATATCGGGTCGCAATCCAGTAATGGTCAAATCCATCCTGCAGCAACTGATTGCCATAATTGCTCCGAATGGCCAAATTGTCGCGTTCGGTATTCAGATACTGTGCGAAATCGTCTGTTTCCTGACGGTACTTGTTCAGGCCGCGTGCGGTGGCGATCCAGATCTGCCCGTAGTGGTCTATGTAGATTTGTGTGATGCGGTTGCTGGTCAGGGAATTGCTGTCTTGCAGGTCATGATAATAATTCCGAATATGACCGTTTATGGGGTCGTAAGTACTCAACCCATTCTCCGTCCCGATCCAAACCAGGCCGGTCGAATCCTGAAGCAGCGAATAAATGGTTTGATTGGGCAAGCCGCTTTCCCTGTTAAAAATGGTGAATCGCACACCATCATATTTGTTCAGGCCGTCCCAGGTGCCAAACCACATAAATCCTTCCCGGTCCTGCATAATGCAAAAGACGGTGTTCTGGGAAAGCCCTTTCTCGATCTTGATGTTCTCGGAAGTGATCCGGTCGAAAAATACAACTTCTTTTTCCTGGGATTTCAAAACAGGAGGAATGGTCAATAACAGGATCAGGTATGTGAAAATTTTTTTCATGCAAATGAATTCTAATCAAAGTCCGAGAAAACGCTCAATCCATGATCTTCCCCTTGATCGATTGAGTTTCCTGGAACGCTTCCTGGATTCCTTCATCATACGCCGGGTATTTTCACTTTGACGCTCAAAGTGCGCTTTCCGGGCCTCTTTCATATCGATGGAAGTTTCCTGTTGTGCCACTTCATTTTTCCTCGTACCGTCACGCAATCCAACTTTCTCCATAAGCGAACAGGATGAAAGTGACACCGCAACAAGAGCGATTATCAAAAAATATAATGCTTTAGGATCTCTCATATCGTTCACCGGACGAATTTAGCGAATTCAAACCGAAATATTTAAATACACCTGTCGTTATGCTTTAAAATAGTTTGAATGTTAAACACCAAAAAGCGGCCTTTAATTGTATGGATGCTGGTTTTTTCATCCGTACTCATTTCTTTTTCTTGCAATGAAAGCGACCAGGAAGACATCCCGTACGTTTATGTGAATTTTACCATTAATCCGCAATCGGTCGAATACGGCGACCTGGACATACCCGGCAATTACGCTTATGTTACGGGAGGATACAGGGGGATCATCATATATCACCGCACACAAAACGATTTTTATGCCTACGAACGCGCCTGCACCTTCGATCCGCTTGAAAGTGACGCCAGAGTGGAGGTGGGTGAAGACAATACCCTCATCACCTGTCCGAGTTGCGGTTCCCGCTACCTGATGCTCGACGGCTCCCCTTTCGACGGCCCAGCCATCCGGTCACTGCGGCAATACAAGACACATTACGACGGTTTTAACCTGACCGTGACGAATTGAGCCGGAATTAATGCAGATTCAAAAACCGCGGAGCGCTTAGTTTAATGTAGTAGCGAATTTTTCATTAATTTCCTATCTTTGTTACAAGCAACACGAGATAAAACCTTAGCCATGAAAAAATGCTTGTTCATCCTAATACTGGCAATACCCTCTTTAGCATGGTCGCAAACCATTGCAGATTACTGGTATTTCGGTGAATATTGCGGCATGCATTTTACCGGTGACGAACCTGAGGTTTTAACCAATGGTGAACTTGCCACCTGGGAAGGCTGTTCAACAATATCGGATGAGGAAGGAAACCTCTTATTTTACACCAATGGTGTTAAGATTTGGAACATGGAACATGAGATTATGCCTGATGGCGCAAACTTATACGGCAATATCTCAAGCACCATGTCTGGTTTGATAGTACCCCATCCTGGCAACAGTAATCAATATTTTGTTTTTACAGTTGATGCAGTGGAAAATCACCTTGCTAAAGGTTTATGCTATTCCATTGTTGATATGAATTTGGATAACGGACTGGGTGATGTGGTTCCTGGATACAAAAATGTTGAAGTGTTGTATCATGCTTGCGAGAAAGTAACAGCTGTTAAACATGCAAACGGTATAGATTACTGGGTGATCACCAGCAAATTCGGAACAAATCAAATCTTTGCATACCCCATAACCGTTGATGGTTTCGATGCCGGAAGCCCGGTAATAAGTACAGGCGGGATGGTTACGACAGAAGAAATTCAGGCGGCTGGAAATATGAAGGTCAGTCCTGACGGTACATTATTGGCTAAATCCAATGTATTGGGCACACTTGAATTGTTTCATTTCAATGATGCCAGCGGTGAACTTTCTTTTTTTCTTTCGGATTCGGTTTATACCTATGGGATCGCATTTGCATCAAATAGCAGCGTATTGTATGCTACAAGAGACCATGGGTTGCTTAAAGGAGAAATTCTTCAATATAACCTTGCTTCGGGGAATCCGCAGGAAATTCTCGACTCCAGGATCAGTCTTATTTATACGGAAGAATACGGGATTACCGGTTTGCAGCTTGCACCTGATTTCAAAATATACGCTACCGGTACCATGCGAGAATATATTGACAGGATCAATTACCCGCATATTATTGGAGCCGGTTGTAATTATGTAAAAGATGTTATTTTTCTTGAAGGAGGACTGGCCCATATAGGATTGCCGCAGCTTCCCCAGTCAATATATTATATTAATTCCGACTTTACCTATCAGGGAGTATGTGTTGGAGAATTAACCTATTTTCAGCAAGATTGCAGCCGGGAGCCGGATTCGGTTTTTTGGGATTTTGGTGACCCGGCTTCGGGAAGTTTAAATACTTCCAAATTATTCAATCCCTCTCATATGTTTACTTCCAGCGGGATATTCCAGGTAAAATTGACAGCTTTTTTTCGCGACACCACAGATGCAGTTAGCAAATTCATCAGTATTCATGAAAGTCCTGAAATCGACCTTGGCAACGATACATCCCTCTGCAACGGCAACAGCATTATCCTGGATCCGGGTTCGGGCTTTGCTTCCTATTTGTGGCAGAATGGAGAAGTCACCCAAACACTGCAAGCCGACACTTCCGGCCTCTACTGGGTGGAAGTGGAAACCCCAGATGGCTGTGCTGACAGAGACAGTATCATGATCCAATTCAATCAAAACTATTTGATCAGCCACGATACCTCCATTTGCTTTGGCGACTCGGTTTATTTGCAGGATGAATGGCAAAAAGAAAGCGGTGTGTATTCTGATTCGATGAGCACTGTTTACGGCTGCGACAGCATACTGCAAACCAACCTGGCGGTACGGGACACTTTTCTGGTTTATCAGAAAATGGAGATATGCGATGGCGATTCGGTTTTCCTGCAAGGGGAGTGGCAAACACAAACAGGAAGCTATACCGATATTTTTCAAAGCCAGCTGGCCTGCGACAGCACGGTTGTTACCGGTTTGACAGTGAGTGCAGTCATACACACAAACATGGAAAGCTCGATCTGCATGGGCGATAGTATTTTCCTGCAGGGCGATTACCGGCACGAAGCAGGGATATACTACGATACCGCCCAGTCCGCTTTCAGATGCGACAGCATCACCATCACCGAACTATTCGTTAATGAGGTGTATGATATTCTGCAGGATATCGGCATATGCGCAGGCGATTCCATTTTGCTTGGCGGTGAATACCGGCAGGAAGAAGGTGTGTATTATGATGCATTTCAAACCATCTCCGGCTGCGACAGCCTGATCACCACCAGCCTGGAGGTATATCCAATACCGCAAGTAAATCTCGGTCATGATACACTTTTGCAACAGGGAGAAACTTTATTGCTGGATGCTTTCTTCCCGGGAGCGGAATACTTATGGCAGGACGAATCGGACAATCCGCAGTATTATGTGGACATGCCCGGAACCTACCATGTACTTGTGAGCAACCTTTGTGGGTTCGCCTCGGATACCATAGTTGTTGAATACGATGATGAAAATGGCGGTGCGGTCGAATGTGAGCTGCGCATGCCCAATGCCTTCACGCCTAACGGAGACGGCTTGAACGATGTGTTCCTGCCGGTGATGGAATGCGAATCTTTTCAATACAATCTTTGGATTTACGACAGATGGGGAAAGCAAATTTTTCATGCGGACAATCCCCTGCAAGCCTGGGACGGATCAGCCGGCGGTAAAGCTGTTCCGGCAGGAGCTTACGCATTTGTTCTGGAATACAGCAGCCGCAGCGGCGACGAATTTACCCGGCAACTGAAAGGAACTGTGGTGGTGCTGCGATAGCTTTGATAACTGGCTAACAATCTCTTTCATCTCTACCCCATGGATGAAACCGGAGGCTAATCTCATGATTT
Source organism: Bacteroidales bacterium (assembly GCA_021738625.1). GTDB lineage: Bacteria > Bacteroidota > Bacteroidia > Bacteroidales > JAIOZK01 > JAIOZK01. The sequence goes on along the minus strand of JAIPBS010000011.1, from coordinate 21,206 downwards.
TAGGTTGCTGTATGCTCCCCATCACTCAAGTACTTCAGCACTCCAACGCTTCCATTTCCCAGCCAACCAGGGTATAGAGGTATACAGGTATAAGGTTATAAGGGATTTTCTGAGCCAACCTCATTACAATAAATTACAATCAATTACCATGAATTACTATTAACTACCTCCCACACTCGTGTTATGCAGAATCAAAATTATTCGTGAATCCGTGGCTTCCATTCTTCAATTCCTTACTTTTGTTTTACCGGAAAAAGAAACCACTTGTTCACCATGAAAAAACAATTGCTCATCCTGCTGCTGCTGACACCTGTCCTGGCCTGGTCGCAAACCATCGCCGACCACTGGTACTTCGGGGAGTTTGCCGGTCTGGATTTTTCAGGTGGCGATCCGGTGGCCGTCACCGACGGCGCCCTGCTCACCTGGGAAGGCTCTTCGGCCATTTCGGATGAGGAGGGTAATTTGTTGTTTTATACCGACGGTTCCAAAGTCTGGAACCGGGAGCATGAACAAATGCCCAACGGCATCAACCTGAATGGGAATTTCTCCAGCACCCAGTCGGCCATCATTGTCCCCAGGCCTGAATCCGATCGTTACTATTATATCTTTACGGTGGACGCCGAAGAAAACGAGCTGCAAAACGGCCTGCAATATTCCCTGGTGGATATGGAGCTGGATGGAGGCCTGGGCGATGTGGTCAGCTCCGAGAAAAATGTTGAAATGCTGCCCCTGGCCTGCGAAAAGGTGACCGCTGTAAAAAACGCAGGCGACGGCTTCTGGGTGATCTCCCATGAATACAACACCAATTCCTTTTATGCCTATGAAGTGAGCGCTTCCGGGGTGGACGTCAACAACCCGGTGATCAGCAGCCTGGGCAAGGTGATCACCGGCAATATGATCGACGCGGCAGGCTATCTGAAGGCATCTCCCGACGGCACCAAAATTGCCAAAGCCAATCATTTCAGCCAGACGGTCGAGATCTTTGACTTTGACGACGAAACCGGGCTGGTAAGCAATGCCATCCTTGATGATGATTATGAACCCAAACCATACGGCATCGAGTTCTCCCCCGACAGCAAAGTGCTTTACGTTACGGCCAGCGGCGGGCTGATCAACAGCTATCTTTACCAGTATGACCTCACTGCCGGCAGCCCGCAGGAAATTTTGGACTCCAGGACCGAAGTCAACTTTTCGGAGAACTATTGGATGGACGCTCTGCAACTGGCTCCCGACGGCCGCATATACATTGCCGGCACGGCACGCCTCTATCTGGCCCGCATCAACAACCCGAATGAACCGGGCAGCGGCTGTGACTTTGAAAAAGACGCCATTTACCTCGAGTTGAGGTTGGCCGGCGCGGGCCTGCCGCCTTTCATACAATCCATCTTCAACATCGGGGCGGATTTCACCTTTATCGTAAGCTGCTTCGGCGAGCCCACACAGTTTTACGAAAACTCCTCCCGCACCCCCGATTCGGTGCTGTGGAACTTCGGTGATCCGGCCTCGGGCAGCCAGAACACCTCCACCCTGTTCGATCCCACCCATGTGTTTAGCTCGCCCGGTTTTTACCAGGTCAGCATGACCGCTTATTTCAGGGATACCACCGAAGATGTGCGCAAATATGTGAGCGTTTTCGAATTGCCGGAAGTCAACCTGGGGGATGATCTTTCCCTTTGCGGAGATACTTCCGTGGAACTGGATGCCGGCCCCGGCATGCAAGGCTATGTTTGGAACACGGGTGATACCCTGCAAACCATCTCCACCGACACTGCCGGATTGTACTGGGTGGAAGTGACCAACCAGAACGGATGTTCTGCCAGCGACAGTATCATCCTGCAATTTTACCCAGAGTATTTCCAGGAGCAGCAAACGGAAATCTGCCGGGGGGATTCCATCTACCTGCAAGGCGAATGGCAAAAACAAGGCGGGAACTATTACGATACCCTCAGCAGCATACACGGCTGCGACAGTGTAATCCAAACAGCACTGATGGTTAGGGATACCTTTAATATATACAGGGATATGGAGATCTGTGAAGGCGATTCTGTTTTCCTGCAAGGGGCATGGCAAAGCGAAAGCGGAACTTTTACCGATATTTACCAGACAGTATTCGGCTGCGACAGCACCCTGACCACGGAGCTGCTCGTGAGCGAAACCATCCATGCATACTATGATTTTTCCATCTGCCAGGACGATTCGGTTTATTTGCAGGGCGGATGGCAGAAGCAGGCGGGAACCTACTACGACACCAACCAGTCGGTGGCCGGCTGCGACAGCATCACCATCACAGAGCTGCTGGTCGATCCCGTTTATGATATGCAGCATGATACCGCCATTTGCGAGGGGGATTCCGTTTGGCTGGCCGGCAGTTGGCAGAGCCAGGCCGGCACCTACAACGAAAGCCTGCAAAGCATCTGGGGCTGCGACAGCCTGATCAGCACGGAACTTGCCGTGAACCCATTGCCCGAAGTGGACCTGGGGCCGGATACCATCTTGCAGCCCGGGCAAAGCATTCTGCTGGAGGCTTCCTTCCCCGGCTCGGAATACCTCTGGCAGAACGGCTCCACCGCAGCAAACTTCACGGCCGACACCGCCGGCACTTATTATGTTGAGCTGAGCAACGACTGCGGCAGCGCAAGCGACACCATCCTTATCAGCTACCAGGCCCCTCAGCCCGATTGCGGCATTGCTTTCCCCAATGCCTTCTCGCCCAACAGGGACGGCCTCAACGACCTTTTCAAACCCGTTACCAACTGCGAGTTCAGCAGCTATCGCCTCAGCATTTTCAGCCGCTGGGGACAATTGCTCTTCGAAACCATTGATCCCTATGAAGGCTGGGAAGCCGACGGCGCCGCACAGGGAACCTATGTGTGGGTGCTGGAATATGTTATTGCCGGAAGGGGTGCGGGAATTGGTAAAGAGCGTGGAGTTGTGGTGGTGCTGTAAAATGGATAGCCAGGGATGCACGAATGGTATTTGATTATGATTTACACTAATTTGGGATGGTGAGGGAGATAGTTCATGGTAATTAATGGTAATTCATTGTAATTGATGGTAATTTATGGATTGGAGTAATGGAGAGCTACCTGTCCGATGAATCGCCCACTGCCTTGCTTTAATCAAAAGACTTTCCAATTGATCGGTTCACTTGCGGGCGTGGGTCAAAAATCTGGTCATAGGAAATTGAACATTCGATATTGGATATTCAATTCCAATTTCGAATATCCAGGTGTACATCCCCATACTGGCGTGGACGTCCCCATCCGTGCCTTTAAAAAATGTTGATTTCACAAAAGGAGGTGTGATCGCCTGACCAACGCACGTAGAGACGCCCAATTTGGGCGTCTCTGCAAGGGTATCTAATTTACAACAAGTTTCCCGGATTTAGAAAATCCGTTCGAGATTAGGGTATAAAAATAAATGCCGGCTTTAACAGATCGGGTGTCCCATATCTGCCGGTCTCGAATGTTTGTCTTATGCACGATTCTTCCATAAATATCCCGGACAATCAATTTCAAATTATTTGTTGTGGTTATTCCTGTGTCCTTATGGGCAATTTCAAAGATCACTTTTTCTTTAGCAGGATTGGGGTACACCAGAAGTTTAAATCCTCCGGCAGATAATTCTTCAACACCTACACAATTATAAACCCAGGTCTTTTTTGCTTCCGACCAGTCCGATTCACCGCAATCGTTAAAGCTTCTTGCTGAAATTTCCACTTCTCCTTCGTATTGCCGGTTCCAGTTGACATAGGCAAAAAGGGAATCTTCTGTAACTGTACCGGCCTCATCCGGCGCTATATCCCATTCATAGCCCCAGGCATTTGCAGCAGGGCCGATTGAATAGGTGCTTGTGGAGTCGGTTGTGTGGCATAGGCTGTCCGGACCCGATGGTATTTCAGGAATATGAGGCGCATGAAACAGGCAGTCTTTGATTTCAATGATCCAGGCATCGCTGTCCTGTATCCCGTATAAATCGCAGGTAACATCAAAAGAGGCCGAATAGGACTGTGCCGCCAACACATAATTGTAATCGCTTTTTTTCAAAACCGTATGAATTCCATAGAACCTGTCATACCCATAGCCACCGAAACAATGCTCCCATTCAAGCTGGCCATCCTTGCTCAACTTAACCACCCAAATGTCCATACGTCCCTGTACGGAATGATTCCCGCTGACATCACCATTGTGCGATGTGGTATTGCCCATCACGATGAACCCGCTGTCCTGGGTTTGGGTGGTATAAACCCCATATTCGCTAGAGCTACCTCCAAGACACCTTTGCCATATGATTTGTCCTTTACGGGTAATCCTACAGGCCCAAATATCCGAATAGTTACCCGGCAATCCATGCAGACCGGTTACATCCCCGTCGTCGGAGTTCGTGGAGCCAACAAAAAAATAACCATTTTCCGTTTCGATTATAGCTTCCCCAAGATCATTATGGCTTCCTCCATAGCAATACTCTCGTATCATCTCACCGTTCATGTCCAGCTCAACGATCCAAACATCAGCCCCGTCGCTACCCATATCTTCGCACTGGATCATGCCTCCGCTTTCGTAATGCCCCCCTATAAACATATAGGTGGAATCGGAGGTGAGTATCAACTTGATTGCATTATCCTGCCCCTGGTTGCCATATGTTTTCTCCCACTGAATGTTGCCTAGCGAATCGATCTTGCACAGCCATATGTCATTTCTTCCATAATAAACGCTCACATCCCCTCCGGCATACATGATGCGTCCCATTATCAAAAGGCCATTATCGGGTGTTAATATGGCATCTCGTGGATAACATGATCGGTTTCCATAACTGTTTTCCCAGATAATTTTTCCCGAAGTATCAATTTTGACAATCCAAAAGCTAGCATCTTTGCCGTTTTGTACATCACCATCAAAAGAATCTGATATGTTAAACAAATAAAGACTGCATGAATCAATGGGAATAATTTTTTCCGGTCTGTCTCCATCAGTTCCTCCATAACATTTTTCCCATATAATATGGCCTGAGCTATCGGCGCAAACAATCCATGAATCAGCCATTCCATGATAATTTGTTAAAGCGCTATCCTCGCTGCTTACCAGGATAGAATAAAAGTATTTGTTTCCTGTTTTGGCGATACCATAAGGTATATCATTTCCGGTTGTTCCCAAACACTGCTGTTTGGTAATGGTATCTATTTGACCGCTTCCATTCAAACCCGAAAAGACAAAAGCAATCAGAAAAAAAACAAATCCTTGTTTCATTGCGACAGCCTGGTTAACGGAAGTGATACGGTATTGGCATCACTTCCCTGTTTATTGATACTAATTTACAACAAGTTTCCCGGTTTTCGATAAACCGGTTGATCTCAATGTATAAAAATAAATGCCGGCTTTGATGGATCGGGTATCCCATGTATCACGTTGCTGCAGGTTTGTGCTGTGCACGATTCTTCCGTAAATATCCCGGACAATCAATTTCAAATTCTTTGTTGTGGTTACTCCGGTGTCTTTATGGGCAATTTCAAAGATCACTTTTTCTTTTGCAGGATTGGGATACACCAATAGTTTTACATTCCCGGCAAATAATTCTTCCAGGCCAACACAGTTGTAAACCCAGCTTGTTTTCACCTGCGACCAACCCGATTCACCGCAATCGTTAAAGCTTCTTGCTGAAATTTTCACTTCTCCTTCATATTGCTGGTTCCAGTTGACATAGGCAAAAAGGGAATCAACTGTAACTGTACCGGCCTCATCCGGCGCTATATCCCATTCATAGCCCCAGGCATTTGCAGCAGGGCCGGTTGAATAGGTGCTTGTGGAGTCGGTTGTGTGGCATAGTGTATCGGGGCCTGTGGGTTGGTTTGGAGTTTGGGGGGATAAGAAAGCACAGTCCTTTATTTCGAAGATCCATCCATCCATATCATTAGGGCCATAAAGGTCGCATTCAACATCTCCTGACTCTATAAATGCCTGCCCCGCAATAATATAATTATAATCATTTTTCTTCAGAATACCATGCAATCCATCGAAATCCTCGCTATTCCAGCTGCCAAAACAATGTTCCCAAATTAGATCACCGTGTTTATTGAGCTTTACCATCCATATATCTCTTTTACCGGAACCAGGAATTCCATGGTTGTTGGAAACATCTCCATCATGCGATATTGTGGTTCCAATGGTTATGTAGCCGGAATCCGTTGTTTGTGTGATATAATTCGGGTATTCCATATCAGAACCTCCTAGGCATTTTTGCCAGATGATATTCAGATCATCATCCAGTTTTACCACCCAAATATCATAGTTACCATGCCAGCCACTCACATCTCCGTCATATGAGCGTGTTGTAGCAGTAAATGTAAAACCATCTTCTGTTTTGACTATATCATAGCCGAGATCATCATGGCTCCCACCATAGCAGGATTGCCTCAGTATATTACCATCCAGGTCCATTTCCACCAGCCAGATATCTGTTCCGTCCCAGGGGCCCATGAAATCACATTCAACCATTCCGCCATCCCCGTTAAAATTGGCCAGAACCACAAAAGTAGAATCAGAAGTTAATTTCATTTTCATGGCATTATCATATCCCTGATTTCCTATGGTTTTTTCCCAAATAATCCCTCCAAGAGAATCAATTCTACACAACCAGATATCTCTGGCTCCATAATAATTGCTAATATCCCCGCCTGCTGAAGTTGTCCTGGTCATGAACAAAAGCCCGTCATCGGGAGTTAAGAATGCGTCACGAACTTGTTCATTATTTGGTCCACCATAGGTTTGTTCCCAGATAATGTTTCCCTGCCTATCAATTTTAACTACCCAAGCATCTACCCATCCATTATTACCGGATTGAATATCACCGTCCGACGATGCAGTATGATTCAATAAATATAAATAGTTTTTGTCAATAGGAATAATCTTATTACTTCCTTCCCCTTCACTACCACCGTAACATCTTTCCCATAAAATGTTACCTGAAGTATCCGTATTTACTATCCAGACATCGCCTTTGCCATGGTAATTTGTTAAAGCTGAATCATCAGTACCAATTGATACTCCAAAAAAATAACTTTGATTAAAAGCAACTACGGATTCAGCAAAATCTCTTTCTTTTGTGCCCAGACACATTTGCCACATGATATCTGTTGTCTGTGAAAAAAGCCTAGCAACGAATAAGAATATTATTGTTGCTAAAAAAAATCTTTTACTAAACATATGCATCTTTTTAAACAGGTGTTGAAGGAAATAATTCCTTCAGCACCTGTAAAGTTAAAATTTATTTGATAACAATTTTACCTGTAGATTTCAATCCATTAGAAATCAATGTATATAGGTAAACTCCAGGGTCCACTGTACGTGTGTCCCATATTTGTTGTCCTTTTTTACCATGTAAAACAAAGTGCTGTACTTGTTCACCGCTAATGCTTGAAATTTTTAGATAACCCACGGATTCTTTAGAGCTGAATTCATAATTAAATGCTACCCATGTATCCGCTGGGTTGGGTTCAACTTTTACAACTGGCCCGTATGTATTGTTCAGCGAATTCCATTTGCTGCCATGAGATGATTTATAATAGCTGCTATCGTTCAATGCAAGACAATCACAAAAGTTGTAATTATAAGCATAGGAAAGTATGCTTCTGGCCATTGATGAGTTTAATGCTTTCCCGATAGCTGAAATCGTTAAACAGTATAATAAAATCACAGGGAAAAATGTAAAAAATGACAGCATCAGATATAATCTTTCTCAATTAGTGTGTGAAAACAGAGGTGAAATCCTTGTTAAATTAGGAAAAGGAATGAGTGTAAGATATATGTTTAATAATCCAATGATGAGAGCTTTTGTAAAGCTAAAGATAAATACGGAATAAAAACTGCATAGAATCGAGTAAGCAGCCCCGCCAGTAATCCCTGACGGGGAGAACCTATCACACCATTCCGCCTGAGGCAGGACGGTTCATTAAATTGTGGGGAAATTTGTTTGTACAAATCCAGCATGGATGAATAACCACGTTTAGTCAGCCTTTCAATTGTGATAGTAGTTCTAAGAATAGAACTTTGGGCAGCTGCACGTCCCCCGCATGGAGTCCCTTGATTTTGGTTTGGGCTACAGGGACCATGAAGATCCGAACTACCCCGACTTACCGGTACGTATTTACAATCTGCCTGAAGATCTGGAAGTACATGTGATCGAAGCCGATTCGGGTTATTTCTGGCGTGAAAAGGCTGAGGTACTCCGCCCGCAGGAACTCGGCCCGTGGAAACACGGATTTTCGCGGGGCGTCGCCCTGTCGGAGAAAGAACAGATGGTGGGATACTGGTTGATGGTTTGGTGATGGCCTTATATGGATCATGAAATGGATTTAGAAACGTAGAGACGCCCAAATTGGGCGTCTCTGCAACGATATCTAATTTACAACAAGTTTCCCGGTTATCTTTCCAAAATATAATCTTTAGCATTTTCAAGATTCATGTAAAAAATATTATGTTTTACTTTGGAGTTTATTTGGGGAAGGGGTATATTTGGAACGGCGTCCTGTATGTATATTTAACCGGCGCTGAATATCAGATGGTTAGGTTGCAGCACATTAACCTTTTCAGTTTCGGATACTTTAAAAAGTTAAAATGATTTTGGTTTTAAAAACAAACAACAGTTTGACATAAAATGGACGGAAACTCACTCGACATACAACAAATACAACTTGAAAAGCTAAAGGAGCTTTTCCCGGAAGCCATCAGCGAAGGAAAGGTAGATTGGGAAAAGCTGAAAGCTACACTGGGAGAAGATATTACCTTCAGCAACGAACGCTACGTTTTGAACTGGGCGGGAAAAAGTGATGCCTTTAAGATATTGCAGTCTCCGACAACCGCTACCCTCACTCCTGCAAAAGAGGAATCCGTAAATTTTGAAGATACCGGACACATTTTCATTGAAGGCGAAAACCTTGAAGTGCTGAAAGTGCTCCAAAAAAGCTACTACGGCAAGGTGAAGATGATCTACATTGACCCTCCTTACAATACTGGTAACGACCACTTTATTTATCCAGACCGCTTTTCGGAAAGCAAAGAAGATTATTTAAAGCGAGTAGGCGAAAAAGACGAAGAAGGGTATCTAACCCGTGAAGGAATGTACCGGAAAAACAGCCGGGACAGCGGACATTACCATTCCAACTGGCTCAACATGATGTACCCCCGCCTGTTCCTTGCCAGGAACCTGCTGAAAGATGACGGAGTGATCTTCATTTCCATTGACGACAATGAGGTGCACAATCTACGCCTATTGTTGAATGAGGTTTTTGGAGAGGAGAATTTTTTTGCGCAAATAATTGTAAGAGCCAATAGCAGAGGGCAAACATATAAACAGATTGCAAAAACTCATGAATATATATTGGTTTACACAAAAAATTCTGAAACAGAACTAAATGAATTAGAGAAAGATGCTGAAACATCTGATCTAAACTTGAATGACCAGATAGGTAGTTTTAATCTCCGTGAACTTAGAAATAGGAATCCAAAATTCGGTAAGCATAATAGACCTAATTTGTTTTACCCAATTTATGTGAATTTAGACTTTGGTGATGATAACAATTTGCACCCTGTTTCTTTGAAAAAGACTGATTTATTTTTGCATGAAATAATTCCATTAAATTCATCAGGAAAAGAAAGCTGTTGGCGATGGGGCAAGGGTAAATCATTGGAAAATATTAATGAAGATACAACAATAAGTAATCTTGTTGCCAAGAAAAAAAATGATGGATCCATTGGAATTTATGAGAAATACCGCAAAACCACTTACAAGCCTAAATCAATATGGGAAAATAATAGCTTCTTGACAGAAACTGGGACTCTAGAACTTAGGCAAATTAAGATGGAAAATTCATTTGATTTTCCAAAGCCAGTAAGTCTGATAAAACAATGCATCCAGTTATCCACAAATGAAGACGATATTATTTTGGATTTTTTCTCGGGTTCAGCGACTACCGGTCATGCAACCTTTAACCAAAACAAGGAAGACGAAGAAAAACGCAAATTTATATGTGTCCAACTGCCTGAAAAAATAGACGAAAAAAGGGAGGCATATAAATCCGGTTACAAAACCATTACCGACTTAGCCAAAGAACGAATCCGCAGGGTCATCAATAAAATCCAGAGTGAGCAAGAGGCTGAAAAGAAAGAAAAAGCCGGAAAGTTGGATTTCAGTGATGAAAAAGAAGTCCTAAAACTTGACCTTGGCTTTAAGGTGTTCAAACTTCAATCATCCAATTTCAAAATATGGAGAGGCAACAAGTTTGAAAACGGAGTGCAGTTGGAAAAGCAACTGGATGCTTTTACAGACCCCACGAAAGAAGGTTCGGAAGAAGAAAACATGCTGTACGAATTGCTTCTGAAATCCGGATTTGACCTAAACAGCACCGTTCATCATAAAGGGAATTATTATGTGGTAAACGGCAATGAAATGGTCGTTGCACTCACCAAAATGAACGAGACTATTGTAAAAGAAATTATCTCCCTAAAACCAACTAAATGTATTGCGCTGGACAAACTGTTTGCAGGGAACGACCAGTTAAAAACCAATACCGTGCTGCAAATGCGGGATGCTGGGGTTGAATTTAAAACGATATAAAAATGGTTTTGATAACTGATAAAATAGATACTCTATCTCATTTGATCTCTCCACGAAGAGACCTTAACAAGCCTATTTATAACTGGCATTCCTTTAAACACAGTTATTCAAAGGAACTAGTAGATACATTTATTTCTGAATTTAATCTCAAAAAAGGAGCTTGGGTAATGGATTCTTTTTGTGGCGGAGGCACAACTCTGTTAGCATGTAAACATGCCGGAGTTAACGCCCACGGTTTCGATATTTTGCCATTCTCTGTATTTCTTAGTAATGTTAAAACCAAAGAATTTGATATTGAAAATCTGAAAGAAACCAATAAAAAGTTTGGAGAAATTAACAAATGGACCACTCCTTCAAGTGCACTTCCTGATATATTGCTATTAAAAAAGGCATTCAACAAGGAAACAGAACAACAGCTACTTCAAATCAAAGAACAAATCATGCAAATAGAAGATGTAGAAACACGTGATTTTTTCAACCTTGGTTTTTTGAGCATCCTGGAATCAGTGAGCAATACTTCTAAGTCGGGTGGTTTCTTAAGAATTGTGGATCGAAATATTCAAGTTGAGGAGATAAAAAACTTATTTCTGGATAGGATACAAAAAATGATTATTGATGTTGATTCATACAAGAAGATCAATGGGCAAGCAAAAACAGAAGTTAGAGCTTTCCATGGCGATGCCAGAGAGATTCCAACAACAAATATGTATGATGCGATTATAACTTCACCACCCTATCCTAACCGACATGATTATACTCGCATTTATGCGCTTGAATTGGTATTTGACTTTGTTAAGGACAATGATGAGTTAAAAAAAATACGTTACGATACCCTTCGTTCACACGTGGAAGCCAGACAGAAATATGAAGTGAACGGGTATAAAATAGACCCAACGCTGAAACAACTTATTAACCAAATGGAAAAAAACGGGGTAAATAATCCTCAAGTAATCGATATGTTGAAAGGTTATTTTGAGGATATGTATTTGGCTCTCCTGGAAATGAGTAGTCACCTGAATAAAAATGGGAAAGTGGCTTTGGTAGTCAGTAATGTTCGGTTTGCAGGTATCAATATCCCTGTTGATGAAATACTCTCTGAAATTGGCAAACAAGCTGGGTTAAAACCGAAAGGAATTTGGCTTGCTCGTTACAGGGGAAATAGTTCTCAACAAATGAAAACATATAGAAGAACACCATCCCGTGAAAGTATTGTCATCTGGGAAAAATAAGCTAATATGACAAAAAAGAGAATCGTTTATTTATTCGGAGCAGGAGCAACTCACGCAGAGATTGTGAATTCTACTAATAAGATTGACGAAAACTATTTGGATAAATATGGTTTATTGATTAAGGGAGTATCAAAAAGGATAATGCGAAAGCTGAAAGGCGACCCTTGGTTTGATGACAAGAAAGATGTTTTTGCTCACCCTTCTGGTTCCACAAATATTGAGTTATTAATAAGTTTATTCGTTAGTAACATGATTCCGGATGAACATATATCCAAATTAAAGGATTTTGTTGAAAAAGACATTCAGTCCGTTTTAACGCCTTATAGAAAAAGTAAGTTTTATTTACACAAAGCACTTTTTGAACTACATCAATATACAAAAAGGAAAGAGGAATTAGCAGGAATTATTAGCCTTAACTATGACGATGTGATTGACACGGCATATAGATCCGTAATAAAGAAAAAGCCTTATTACAGCTTTAGCAGTTCTGATTCAAACAAAAAAAACCTCCCCCTACTAAAGTTGCACGGCTCATTTAATTGGAATAATGTTAATCTATTTGGACAAAAGAAATATATACCTATTATCCCACTCGGTGCTAACAAGAATTACTTGATGCCACCTTATAGTTTTATCTGGTCGAATGCCCTTGAACTTTTAATAAATGCTGATATTTTGAGAGTAATCGGGTGTTCTCTCAATTCAAATGATTTAGGATTGATTGATCTTTTGTTTAAAGCACACCAGCAAAGGAACAGTAAAATAAATATTGAAATAATTGATTTTCAGAGAATAGGGGAAAATCATAGGCTGGTCGAAGAATATGGTTTTCTTCCTGGTTTTATAAATCCATTGGAAATTGAAAATGGGCTTCTTCCACCCAAAGAAATAGCTGACTATAATACAGGCAATCCCTTTAAAACTTGGATTAGGTCAAAGGCTCAATCAGAACTTGGTGAAAAAATTAACAATACGAAGCATCTTAAAAAATTAATGTAATAATATGGCACAATCAAATATATCTACTTCAAATAGAGAGCTAAATAATATCTCTGTCAAAGAATTAATTGATGATTACATGTTCCGAATCGATTTGGATGCGGATTATCAACGAGAACATATATGGTCTCTCAAGCAACAAGAGGAGCTTTTAGATTCAATTTTTCAGGATATAGACATTCCTAAGTTGTATTTGGTTAAAACATCTCCAAAAAATAAAAGCTTTGATTTTGAGTGTATTGACGGTAAACAACGAATGACATGTTTGCAGAATTTTTACAAACCTGAGTCAACTAATGAACCAACTCCCAAACTTAGCATGGGTGGGAAAAAGTATACCTATGCCGACCTAAAAGAAGAACATCCGACAATTGCTGATAAAGTTGATAAATACCTACTAAGCTTTACTATTTATAATTCTATCGATGATGATTTTGTTCGAGTGATTTTTCGAAGACTCCAATTAGGAGTTCGTTTAAACTCTGGTGAGTTACTGAAGACAAGAACAGGAACAATCCGGGATTTTATCTACAAAGAAATCGGCAATGATGGCCCCTTTTTCAGAAAGACAAGTTTATCACGTAAGAGGTTTTCCATTCCATTTACTTTGGCACAAATCTGCATTAACTCCTTTGAACAGTCTTTAAATGGAAAGTTTATTAGAGCAAGACTTGAGAATATAGAAGACTTCTTTGAAGATTATCACGATCTAGATAAAAATGATGGTAAGCTTACACAAATCAAAAATGTGCTTGAAATAATGGATGAAGCATTTGACGGGAAGGCTGGTATAATTTCCAGTAGAGCAGTTGCCGTGTCCGCTTATCTTTTTTCAGAGCATTTAGTTAAAATCAACAGGAAGAATGATGTTAAAAAGTTTGCGAGTTTTTTTGAGTCACTACTACTTAAAATTAAGGAGAACATGAACTTATTAAATCAATATGAAACTCCAAAAAACCAAATTATTCTTGAAGATTTTCAAAAATACATTTCGCAGGCCTCTGTTGAGGCTTATTCTATTAAACGTAGACATGACTTTTTAGAAAAAGCATTTTCACACTATTTAAAATCCAGTGAAATATTAAGTTAATGAAACTCCAATTCAACCCCAACCAGGATTATCAAAAACAGGCGATCAACGCCATTGTTGACATCTTTGAAGGGCAGCCTTTGAGTAGCAGCGAGTTGGACTTTACTTTGACGCACGGCAGTTTGAGCCTTTCTGAAAATGGCGTTGGAAACAATATCGTGTTGACGGATGAACAAATCCTGAAAAACGTGCAGGAGGTTCAGCAACGAAACGACATTGAACCGATTTCCGAATTGGACGGTATGAACTTCTCTGTTGAAATGGAGACCGGAACCGGCAAAACATATGTGTACCTGCGAACCATCTACGAACTCAACAAACAGTACGGTTTTAAAAAGTTTGTGATTGTTGTACCGAGTGTAGCTATAAGGGAAGGTGTTCTGAAAAATCTGGAAATCACCTACGAACATTTTCAAACGCTTTATGACAAAGTACCTGTTGATTTTGGCGTGTACGATTCCGGTAAAGTTTCCCAGCTCAGAGGATTTGCATCGAGTAATACGGTTCAGGTACGGGTGATGAACATTGATGCCTTTGCCAAGGACGAAAATATCATTAACAAACCCAACGACAAGCTGACCGGGAAGCGTCCGATTGAGTTTATTCAATACACACGTCCTTTCGTAATTGTGGATGAACCGCAGAATATGGAAACCGACATTCGGAAAAAAGCCATTGAAAACCTGCATCCTTCCTGTACCTTTCGATACTCGGCAACTCACCTGAACCTGTACAACCTTGTTTACAGTCTGGACCCGGTAAAAGCTTATGACCTTGGCCTGGTTAAGGAAATCGAAGTGGATTCGGTATTTGCTGAGAACAACTATAACGATGCTTTCGTTAGTTTGGAGGCACTTAAAGCCACAAAAACCCGCACTTCCGCCAGACTAAGGATCGATGTAAATCAAGATAGCGGTGTAACAAAAAAGACTTTAACCGCCAAAGTTGGAGATGATCTATACGCATTATCCAATAAGCGGGAAATCTATCAGGATGGCTTTATTATCGATGAAATTGACGTGTCCAATCAGTGCATTTCATTTACCAACGGAACCTTGCTGTATGTAGGCGACACCCAAGGCGGTTTGACGGATGAAATTATGAAGTTCCAGATTCAGAAAACCATTGAAGAACATTTCAAGAAGGAACATAAACTGAAAGACAAGGGCATTAAAACGCTTTCCCTGTTTTTTATTGACAAGGTAGCCAACTATCGGCAATATGATGAATCAGGGAATCCGTTACCGGGCCGTTTTGCCCAATGGTTTGAAGAGGCTTTTAAAGAGATTGCAGAAAAACCGGCCTTTAAAGGTTTGATTACTTTTCCGGTAGATCAGGTTCATAACGGTTATTTCGCACAAGACAAAAAGGGAAGATTTAAAGATACTTCCGGTGAAACCAAAGCGGATGATGATACTTACCGGCTCATCATGAAAGACAAAGAAAGGTTGTTGGACAACAATGAACCTTTGAGATTCATCTTCAGTCACTCCGCTTTGCGTGAAGGATGGGACAGTCCGAATGTGTTTCAAATTTGCACACTAAACGAAACCAAATCCGACATGAAAAAGAGACAGGAAATAGGCAGAGGTTTGCGTTTGGCAGTGGACGAAACCGGCAACAGAATCCACGACCGGAACATTAACAGGCTTACGGTCATTGCCAATGAGAGTTATGAAGACTTTGCCAAAAAACTGCAAGAGGAAATTAAAGAAGATTGCGGAGTGGCATTTAAAGGACGTATTAAAGACAAACGCAAACGAGTAAAAGTCGAATACCGCAAAGGCTTTCAGGCAGATCCGAAATTCCTTGAAATATGGGAGCGGATCAAATCACGAACTTATTACCGGGTGGCGTATGACACGGACGAATTGATTAAAGCAGCTTCCAAAGCCGTAAAAGAAATTGAAAAAATCAAAAGGCCACGTATCAAATCGGTTAAAGTTGGCATTCTCATCCAAGAGCCCGGGGTAAATTATGAAGTAAAAGGATCGAAGGTACTTGAACCGGAAAAAGACCATGAAATTCCTGACGTACTTGGTTACATCCAGAGCAAAACCGAACTGACGCGTAGCACAATTCTGGAAATACTGAAACAATCGGAACGAATGAACGATATTCTGGTCAACCCACAGTTATTTCTTGACAAAGCAGTTGGCGCTATCAAAAACGTGCTCTATAAATTAATGATAGACGGCATCAAATATGAAAAAATAGGCAACAAAGACTATGAAATGTTGCTCTTTGAAGAAAACGAAATTGAAACTTACCTTGACAATCTGACTTTTGAAGTAAGCAAAAACGACAAGACCATTTACGATAAGTATATTCCGCTTGATTCGGATGTTGAGACCGGTTTTGCCAAAGAATGTGAAACACGTGAAGACATTGAGTTTTACTTCAAACTTCCATTCTGGTTCCACATCGACACACCGATCGGAAAATACAATCCCGACTGGGCATTGGTTTTCAAGAATGAAAAGAAAATCTATTTTGTAGCTGAAACCAAATCTACAAAAGACCTTTCAAAACTTAGGATTGAAGAGAAGTTGAAAATAAAGTGCGGGACGGCACATTTTGACAAATTCAAAGATGTAGAATATCGTCATGTAACGAAGGTGGAGGAACTATTTTAACCATATTAATGTTTTTATGCGTTACATATTTTTAACTAATAGAACAGGCCGCCCATTACTAAGCGGCCTGTTTCTTCAGTGACTAATTCGCCTTTACAAAGTCAATCAACTTTAACGCATTTTTAATTTTTGAACCGGGTGAAAAAAGAATTCTGCTTTTTTTGATGCTTGATGCAGAAACCTCTTCTTCAGTATCGTGTCCGTTGGAAGATATCGAAAGACGAAACCTTCCGAAATCACCAAGCTTAACGGAGAACCCACGGGATAGCTGTTTGGGTATTTGCTTTTCGAGGGCTTTTAATACCGCGTAGGCATCGGTTTCACTTACGGTTGTGTTGTCGGCCACATCAGTGGCCAGATCACTCAGATCAAGGGTACCTGCAGCACGCAGGGAGGCATACCACTTTTTGGTACCACCACCCACAACGCCGGGTTCACCCTTTTCGATTGCATAAAATTTTACTGCCATAGCTAAAAAATTTTGATTGATAAATATGTTATTTTGAGTGCTGCATAAAAAGCGAAAACTCGCTCCTGCAGCCCTTTGCCATTAAGGCCTACAGAACGTGCTGTGTTTTCATTCAAATACACAGCTGTTTTTATCTCAAAACACCTGTGTTTTTATTCTGAAACACCTGTGTTTTTTTATAAATGATGCGCACATGTTTTTATAAAGATGACTTCATTCTGATAAAATCAACATTACAATTGTGAAAAGAACACAGCTTTATATTACATATCCCTGATTTTTTGAAAAGGTTCCACTGCTTTAATAATTTTTTGCATATTTTATTTAACTGAATTATATTTGGTGAAGTAAAAAAGCCAGATTTATGCAAGTCTTTCGCTGAAATAAAAGAGTAAATCAATAACTCATGAAAAATTTAAAGCACTATTGTCCGACTAAATTAATTCAATAAAAAAAAGAGGGAAAATGAAAACGCAATATACACATAGGTTTGGTGCACCATGATAGCACAGTTACTGTTAACGGTAATACAAAAAATGGCTAGTGAAAAGAAAGAATTTTCTGTTGTGGCATTGTTGGTACGCAGCCATCTGATCGGTGTGCTGGATGTTTTTGAATTGCCCAGAAGCAAAAGGAGAACGTATAAGATTTCAAAGCCGCCGCCCGCAGTGCAAAATTCAATTTTACTTTTAGGGAGGTCATTTTGAAAACAAAAAAACAGCAATTGATAATCTATGAATTACCTTCACGAAGGACTATATTTGTGATTTAGTCGGATGACAGTGACAAAAATTATCTTATTTTTGAATTGTGTAAAATTTTTTTGCAAATGGTTCCTATTAGGTTATGCATTTTGATTTGCTTTCTGATATGGCTGACCAATTATAAGTCTTTTTCTCAAAGCAAAGGTGTAGAAGTCCTTAAATTCGAAGATGTTGAAGATATAGATGAATTATATTCTCAGAGTCATGCACTATTAATTAGTGTGAGTACCTATGACGAGGGATGGTCTAATTTGCCCGGTGTTAAAAATGATATTATTAAGGTCCGAAAGATTTTGGAAAAACACGGTTTTAATATTAGAATCATAAGCGATCCAACTTCTGCGGAGTTCAAGAAGGCATTTGATGATTTTATTTCAGATTACGCGAGAGATTTCCATAATAGATTATTTATTTATTACTCCGGTCATGGATATACGATGAAACAATCATGGGGAGGTGAAATGGGATATATTGTTCCTAAAGATGCACCTAATCCTCATAATGACCCAAAAGGTTTTAAAGACAAAGCGATAAATATGGACTTGATTGAGGTTTATGCAAAAAGAATGGATTCAAAACATGTTTTGTTTATGTTTGATTGTTGCTTCTCAGGTTCCATATTTTATGTGTCCAAATCAGCTCCTAGTATTATCAATTACAAAACACGAGAGCCAGTTAGACAATTCATAACGGCTGGAGATGCTAATGAAGAGGTTCCTGATCAAAGTGTTTTTTGTGAGCAATTTGTTGTTGGCTTAAGTGGGGATGCTGATGAAAATGAGGATGGTTATATAACAGGAAGTGAATTAGGTGAATTTTTGCAAACTACCGTCATTAATTATACTTATGAGTCTCAACATCCCCAGTATGGTAAAATAAGAAATCCCAATCTTGATAAAGGGGATTTTGTGTTTATCTTAAATCCTAACAATTCAACAAAGACTTTTCATGCGGATGAGACTTTGCAAGAAAATTACGGAAAGGTTGAGATAATTACAGAGATTACCGGAGAACTATATGTGGATGACGTTTTTTATAGAATACTTGATTCTGGCACTTCAGTGGTTATAGATAATTTAACATCGGGAAGTCACAGTTTTAAAATACAGGGTGATATTAATTGGGCTATGAGTGTTTTTTTAGAGAAAAATGAATACAAAGAGCTTTTTGTGAAAAGGGAAAATTCCAAAAAGGTGCTTAAAAACATGGTTTTTGTTAAGGGTGGATGTTACATCATGGGATGTACTGATGAACAATTTGAATGTGATGAAGATGAGAAACCTTTTCATAGAGTTTGTATTAATAGTTTTCACCTTGACAAATTTGAAGTATCTGTTGGCGAATTTGCTGAATTTGTGAAAGCTACTTCATATACGACAGATGCTGAAAGAGTTGGATATAGCTGGATTTGGACCGGAAGTGACTGGATTAAGAAGAGTTCGGTGAATTGGAAGTGTGATGTAAATGGTGTAGTTCGATCAGAGAGTGAATATGATCATCCCGTTATTCACGTCACATGGAATGATGCGACTGCATTCTGTGTATGGGCAGGTGGACGTTTGCCCACTGAGGCTGAATGGGAATATGCAGCAAGGGGTGGAGATTTAATTTCAGAGCATAGATATAGTGGAGGCAATGATATTTATGATGTTGGTTGGTATGGTTTGAATTCTGGAAGAAAAACTCATCCAGTTGGTCGAAAAGAACCTAATCAATTGGGCTTATATGATATGAGCGGAAATGTTTGGGAATGGTGCAGTGATATTTATGGAAGCAATTATTATGACCAAAATAATGAAATTAACCCTCAAGGTCCTCAGAGTGGCTCAAATTGTGTTTTCAGAGGAGGATGCTGGTATAACCGAGCAAAGCATTGCAGAGTAGCAAATCGTTATTTTCTAAGCCCTAATGTTAGTAGAAACTGCATAGGATTCAGATTGGCAAAGGATGAATAGACTTGAATTGTTTGATTAATACAATAATTAAGAAATCATCAAATCATAATCCTGCCAATTGTTTCACCATAGAAGAACAGTTTGTGAATGACCCGGTAGGCCGCTACCCCTATGCCAACCGTTATGTCCCGGGGCAGCTGCCCGTACCCCGCATGGAATCCTTTGATTTTGGTTTGGGGTACACGGAACATGAAGATCCCAATTATCCCGAATTACCGGTACGAACATACAATCTACCTGAAGACCTGGAAGTGCATGTGATCGAAGCCGATTCGGGTTATTTCTGGAAAGAAAAGGTTGAGGTATTCCGCCCGCAGGAACTCGGTCCGTGGAAACACGGATTTTCGCGTGGCGTCGCCCTGTCGGAGAAAGAACAGATGGTGGGTTACTGGGTGATGGTTTGGTGACGGCCTTCTATGAATCATAAAATGGGTCAACGAAGGTTGAGACGCCCAAATTGGGCGTCTCTGCAATGGCATCCCATAAAATCTGCTACAATGGAAATCATAAACATTTGGAAATTATTTATTTTTGTTAAGGCTACCATAAACAAATGGAACGAAATAAAAAAATATTAAGCCTCCTGCTAATTCTTTTGGCAATATCCTGCAATTACTTCCAGCAGAATAAAACCTACACAAAGAGCCAATCCTTTTTTATGAATGAATGGAGGAATTTTTGGTATATTTACTATTCAGAATGAAAAAATGACAAATCTGAACTACATACTAAGAGATCACCTTGGCAGTCTGAATTATGTCCTCGACAAGGATGGTGGTGTGGTTCAGGAAGTGAATTTTGATGCATGGGGCAGGCGGCGCAATCCTCATACCTGGACTTATTATGAGAACAATGACGACCCACCTGAATTAATGTTTTCACGCGGGTTTACCTCTCATGAACATCTTGATGAATTCCAGCTGATCAATATGAATGGCAGGATATATGATCCGATTATTGCCCGTTTTCTCTCGCCGGATCCAATCGTACAATTACCCGAATATTCGCAAAACTTCAACCGTTATAGCTATGTATTAAACAACCCTCTGCGGTTCACTGACCCGAGTGGATTTCTGGTTAAAGCTGATACAACCGGAGGAAATAAAAGTAATCCATATGGCATTCTGAATTTTCCGGCTGATAAAAAATGGTTCGAAAATGAAGAATCTTCTTTTGACGTTGAAGATATTCAGAAAGGGAAAGCAGCAAACGAAGGGGATTGTCCTAATTGCATTCCTAAAGAAAATTGGGCAAAATTTTCAACGCAGGGAGGTATATATACCTAAAGAAAACAGGTTTGCAATAATTCAGGCCTGCATCAACTCAAAGTTGTCAGTCATTAAAGTATCTAAATCTTCTCTGTATTTGCCGATATCTTTAAAGAAATCAAGACAGCATCGTCGAAATACCGCAAATTCTTCGTAATACTTGTTATAGGTGATATTGCTCTTAAAAA
>JAIPBS010000055.1 GCA_021738625.1 Bacteroidales bacterium | reverse complement strand
AAAAGCAAGCAAGAAAAGCAAATGCATTATGGTGCAGCGCCTAAGTTCATTTTGTTTGTAAACGGACATAACCCATAAATTTACAGCTAATTTAAAAAGAAAAATGACTTTGTAAAAGCCGGTGCGCCGGATTAGTCAACGCAGTGTACGAAACGGGAATTTAAGATGCCCGGCCGAGCAAATGCGGGTATGAGAATCTGGTTCTTTCCCAGGCAATTTGCCAGTGATCCGATTACTTGGGAATGACATTTAATCAATGAGTAGCAGGTACTGAGTAATCGGACCACTTTACCACATCAGTTTATCAGTTTATCTCTTTTCCTCCGTAGCTTACCAGTGAACCGATCCTTGGAAGGAATGTATGATTGGTGAATCGACAGGAGCAGAGTGAATCGGGTTACTTTCCCAGGCAATTTGCCAGTGATCCGATTACTTGGGAATGACGTTTGATTCAATGAGCGGCAGGTACTGAGTAATCGGACCACTTTCTTATTTTGAAGCAAATGATTAACTTGATGAACCAGTGTGTCAATGCCTGAACACAAAACACAGAACACAAAACATACCCACTATCGAACCCACTTCTTCACCTCATCCAACTGCATGGCCGGCACATCCAGTTTTTTCTTTTTCCGCATGCCGTTCAGGTCGTTGAACAGTTTGTTGGGATTGGCGTCTTTCAGGGCTTCCGTTGTTGCAAAGCCCAACTCCTGTATCACCGGGATCCAGGCATCCGGTATGCCGAGCTGCCGGAATTCTTCGTCAGAAGAAACCTCAACCTTCTTTTCGGGGCGCATTTGCGGGAAGAACAATACATCCTGTATGGAATGTGAATCGGTCATGATCATGGCCAGCCGGTCGATGCCGATACCCAGTCCGGCGGTAGGCGGCATCCCGAATTCAATGGCGCGCAGGAAGTCCTCGTCCAGGACCATGGATTCCGTATCTCCTCTTTTGCCGAGTTCAAGTTGTTCCTCAAAACGCCTACGCTGGTCCAGCGGATCGTTCAGTTCGGAGAAAGCATTGCAGATCTCCTTGCCGTTGCAGATGGCTTCAAAACGTTCGACAAGCCCTTCTTTTTCGCGATGCTTTTTGGCCAGGGGCGACATCTCCACGGGATAATCCGTGATGAAAGTCGGCTGGATCAGGTTGGGTTCGCAGGCTTCGCCGAAAATCTCGTCTATAAGCTTGCCTTTGCCCATACTGGGGTCAACCTCCACACCGAGCTTTTTAGCAAGTTCAGCCAGCTCATTTTCGCTCTTGCCCTCGATTTTTTCACCGGTATGTTCTTCTATGATCTCAAACATGGTCGAGCGTTTCCACGGCCGTTTGAAATCGATTTCGTTTTTGCCCACTTTTATTTTGGTTGTGCCGAACATATCCAAGGCGATCTTTTCCACCATTTCTTCTACCAGGTCCATCATCCAGTTATAATCTTTGTATGCCACATACAATTCCACCTGGGTGAATTCGGGATTGTGGAAACGGCTCATGCCCTCATTCCTGAAATCTTTGGAGAATTCATAAACACCGTCAAACCCGCCAACGATAAGCCTTTTCAGGTAAAGCTCGTTGGCGATGCGAAGATAAAGGGTCATGTCGAGGGTGTTGTGGAAGGTTTTGAACGGACGGGCGGCAGCTCCCCCATAAAGCGGTTGGAGGATGGGCGTCTCCACTTCCAGGTATCCTTTTTTATTCAGAAACGAACGCATGCTGTTGATCATTTGCGTGCGCTGAGAAAATTTCTCTTTGATCCCGGGGTTTACGATCAGATCGAGGTAACGCTGACGGTAACGTTGTTCGGCGTCGGTAAAGGCATCCCAGGTTTTGCCTTCTTTTTCCTTTACAACAGGAAGCGGTCGCAGGGCCTTGGCAAGCAGCTTGTATGATTTTACATGGAGGGTGATCTCTCCCATCTTGGTAATGAATACATGGCCTTGCACACCAATGATATCTCCGATGTCGAGATGCCTTTTAAAGACGATGTTATACATGGTCTTATCCTCTCCGGGACAAATCTCATCGCGCTTAAAATACAGCTGGATCCTGCCGCTTGCATCCTGTATCTCAACAAAAGATGCGGCCCCCATGATCCTTCTGCTCATGATCCTTCCGGCTATGCTCACATCCTGGTAGAGGTTATTATCCTTCGGGAAGTTCTCATGAATCTCTTTGGTACTTGTATTCACCTCATATGTTTCTGCCGGATAGGGGTCGATGCCGAGCTTTTCAAGCTCCTGTAATGATTGTCTTCTGATTTGTTCTTGTTCGCTCAGTGCCATGCTGTTATTGATTTTCGTAATTTTTGCAAAGGTAATAAAATGGCTAGGTTTACTGCCAATGCGAATCTAAGTAATAAATTTTATAAATCTCATGAGTATGATGTATCTTAACATATTATTAATTTATTACATTTGCCCCAAAATGTTTTTTCAAGTGCGAAATTAAAACCAGCCATCAATGAAAAAATCAATTCCATTTTTATTAATCATGCTATTCAGTGCTTTCAGATTAAGTGCACAGCAATCAGAAAGTCCGGACTATCTAGCATTCGATAGTCTGGATGTGAACAATGTTATTGCAGGAGTGCATTCTTCCGGAGTTTTATTTTGCCATCTGCAAGGCGAAAATGCAGATTATGATTATTCTTCTAAATTTGAATACCCTGCTGGTAGCGGGAAAAATACAATCTTTATCAATAACTTATGGATAGGTGGATTGGATTCGGATGATAGTCTTCATCTGGCAGGTGAACGCTATAGGCAGGTAGGTGCGGATTTCCAGCCGGGACCTGTTTCGAATACATATGATTCGATATTTTATCTGAAATGGAACAGACTATGGAGAATCAACAGAGAAGAAATAGAATACCACAAATTAAATTGGGATAAAAATGGATATGAACCCATTGAAGCTATTGTTAGCTGGCCGGGAAACGGAAACATGGAACTTGGTCAGGCGGATCAATTGGCTCCCTTTCTGGATTTTGACAATGACGATATGTATGATCCTACGAAAGGCGATTATCCGTTGATCCGCGGAGATCAAACTATCTTTTTTATTTACAATGATGATATGTTGCATACTGAAACCGAGGGCAAATCTCTGGGGGTAGAATTGCACTGCATGGTTTATGGTTTTGATTCACCCAATAACCCAGAACTGGATAATTCGGTTTTTGTGCACTATGACATCATCAATCGGTCTGATAATGTCTATTCCAGTAGTTACATTGGTATATTTACAGATCTGGATATCGGTTATGCCTGGGATGATTATGTTGGCTGTAATGTTGGCCTGGGATCGTTTTTTGGTTATAATGGAGTTGAAATTGATGGAAATGGTGAAGTAGAAGCATATGGAGAAAACCCACCCGTTCAATCCATTACTTTTCTCGCCGGTCCTTTTATGAATCCCAATCAGGAAGATGACCCTGTTGGAGGATGCGACTTCAGCATAAACGGACTGAATTTTGGCAATGGTATTATGGATGATGAAAGATACGGATTGACAAGATTTGTAACTTTTGATAATTCGGGTGGTGTTACCGGATCACCCTCCGTTGCTCCTGAGTACTATAATTATATGAGAGGACTATGGAAGGATAATTCGAAGGTCCTTTACGGGGGTAACGGACATATTACTTCCGGAGCAGTCGGTCCCGAATGTCGTTTTATGTTTCCGGGCGACTCTGATCCCTGTAACTGGGGGACCAATGGTGTTCCACCAAATGGCGGATTTAACCAGGATTCTTTGTTTTGGACAGAGGAAGCAGTTAACAATCTTCCCGGTGACCGACGTGGGCTGGGAGTGACTGGTCCGATAACCTTTAGTCCAAATGAGATTCAGGAGTTGGAACTGGCCTACACAGTGGGCGAAAATACCGGAACTGTTAATGCTGCAATTGAAAATCTTAACGAAGCACTGGATGAACTCTTTGCAATGGTTGAAGACGGTGAATTAATCGTTCCGAATTCCAGTCTTGGACTTAATGAAAATTTATCCCGGGAGACTTCCTTGGATCTATTTCCAGTTCCCGCCAGTAACTTTTTAAGCATTGGATTGCCTGATGCCAATGAAGAAATCTATATCTTCGAGATACATAATATACTTGGGAATATTATGATTTCCGGCGAAACTAAAATGGATGGAATTTCAAAGCTTGACATTTCATCAATAAGACCTGGAATTTATACCCTGGTTGTCTTCAATGAAGATTCATTTTGGAGTAAGAAATTTATTAAAACAGATTGATCCTGTTCATTTTTAACGTTATTCTTGCATTTTCTTTGATGATTTAAATAAACTGTTGATGTAGATTCTGTTCCACGATGTAAAAGTTTATTGGTATCTGTGATTTTGAACCCATACATTAAATTCATTGTAAGCACCTGTAAAACAGCCCCCTGATTATTTGGCTCCGGGACAGACTGTTCTGGCAAAGTTTTTTCCTTCTATACAATAACAATAAAAACAGGAGGATTTTTTATGGCTTTACATTTTGATAAATATGCACAGGAAGCGAATGAATTTTTAATTGATTTTGCCGAAGAACTTGGGCACCCCGATCAAAAGGAACGTTCAGGCATTATTTTGAAGGCGGTTATGCATACCCTGCGCGACCGCCTGACCATATCCGAGTCGCTCGACTTGCTGGCACAATTGCCCATGTTCCTGAAAGCCGTTTATGTGGACGATTGGAAATATCAGGAAAAACCGTTAAGGCTTAAATCGGAACGTGAATTTCTGGATCATGTTA
The DNA here is from genome assembly GCA_021738625.1 of Bacteroidales bacterium. Lineage (GTDB taxonomy): Bacteria > Bacteroidota > Bacteroidia > Bacteroidales > JAIOZK01 > JAIOZK01. The sequence continues at coordinate 18,560 of JAIPBS010000055.1, read as the reverse complement.
AAATGCTACAGTCCAGGTATGGCGAACAGCAATTCGACTGGGAAATCTCTACCGAAGATATTGTAAAGACGCATGTGGCTTTATTAAGGAGATATGTATCCAAAGGCGAAATGGAAGACATTATTGATCAAATGCCTAAAGAGATCAAGCCCATGATCGAAGAGGTCATATCATCCTGATCAAAACTATCCATATTAACAGGATCGGCATGTCTGATATAAAAAGGGCATTGCTATCTATGTGTGTCCTTGTACGTTTTGTATCATGACCCAAAACAATTAAATTAATAAACAAGGAGTCATTTCTCGTGTCATCCAAGCAGGTAAGCAATCCACCCGTATGATTATTGACACTCAAGAGCTCCGTTTTCACAAGGGTGATTCTTGTCAGGCCGATCATAAGGATAATTGACTGCTTTTGGGAATGGCCTTGTGCTGAATTGCTTAGAAAACAAGCCCGGAATTTTGGCGGAGGAATGGGTAAGCAATTCGCGAGTGAGCCGATTAATACTATATTCTAAGTGAAAAAGTCAGCTGGCGAACGGCTCGAATTGCGCAGAAAAATTCCGGGTGTAGTTTTCTTGCAATTCAGGACGCAGCCTTGATTTTTTGTTACTTTTTCATCAAGGAAAAAGTAAGGCAAGTTTAACCTACGTTATTTTATCAAAAAATGATGTTCTTTGTACAAAATAGAAAAGAGATCAAGCCCATGATCGAAGAGGTCATATCATCCTGATCAAAACTATCCATATTAACAGGATCGGCATGTCCGATATAGAAAGGGCATAGCTAATCTATGTGTGTTTTTGCTCCGTTTTGCATCTGATACCATTTATTAACTTTGCATTATGGAAGATACAACAAAACGGAAACGAATGAAGCCCGACTGGCTCAAAATAAAGATCCCGGCAGGTAAGGAATACCTTGCCGTTAAAGACATCGTTCGCAAAAACAAGCTTCACACCATTTGCACTTCGGGTTTGTGCCCAAACATGAATGAATGCTGGGGCAGAGGGACGGCTACCCTGATGATCCTGGGTGATATTTGCACAAGGGCCTGTAAATTTTGTGCAGTGAAGACCGGCCGGCCTCAATCGGTCGATCATGATGAACCCAAAAGGGTGGCACGTTCGGTGCAATTGATGAAGCTCAAACATGTGGTACTGACCTCTGTTGATCGCGACGACCTGGAAGATTTCGGCTCAGGCATCTGGGCCGAAACCGTTACGCAGATCAAAAAAAAGTCGCCCGGCACCACCATCGAAACCCTGATCCCTGATTTTATGGGACAAAAGCAATTTCTTGATCAGGTAATAGCGGCCGGTCCCGAGGTAATTTCCCACAATCTCGAAACTGTAAAAAGATTGACTCCGCAAGTTCGAAGCCGTGCGGTTTATCACCGCAGCCTGGAGGTCGTTCGCTATCTTTCCGGATCGGGTGTGCGTTCCAAATCGGGAATTATGGTTGGTATCGGGGAAAGGGAAGATGAAGTAATCGAAACCATGCAGGACCTGCGTGATGCCGGTTGCCAGATCATGACCATAGGTCAGTATCTGCAGCCTACCAAAAAACATCTCGAAGTTAAAGAATATGTAAGTCCGGAACAGTTTAAAAAATATGAGGAGGCGGGATTGAAGATGGGATTTAAGTTTGTTGAAAGCGGCCCGCTGGTGAGGAGTTCCTATCATGCGGAGAAGCATGTGGGGTAGCTTGGAGTTCAAAGTTGAATGTTTCAATTGTTTACAGTTTGTTTACCGGATTGAGGGATTATGAATAAAACCGTTATTTTTCAGGATTGGGGGCTGGTGGATTATAAACAGGCCTGGGATAAGCAGGAAAAACTGTTTGATGTAAAAATCAGGTTAAAGGCTGAGAACAGGAAACCGAAAGCCGACCGGCAAAAACCGCTTGATAACCACCTGATCTTCTGTGAACATCCGCATGTTTTCACCCTCGGAAAAAGTGGCGATCAAACCAACCTGCTGATCAATGAAGATCTGCTGAAACAAAAAGGCGCTTCCTTTTACAGGATCAACAGAGGAGGGGATATTACCTACCACGGACCCGGCCAGATCGTCGGCTATCCCATCCTTGATTTGGAAAACTTTGAAATGGGGATAAAAGAATATATTTTCAAAATCGAGGAAAGTATCATCAGGACTTTAAAGGGTTATCAGATTTATAGCTCAAGGTTGGCTGGCGCCACGGGCGTGTGGCTCGATGCCGACCAGCCGGGAAAGACAAGAAAGATTTGTGCGATTGGCGTCAGGGCAAGCCGGCACATTAGCATGCATGGATTTGCCTTTAACGTAAATACCGATCTGAGTTATTATGATCTCATCAATCCCTGCGGATTCACCGACAAAGGCGTTACTTCTATGGAAAAAGAACTGGGACATGAACAATCCATTGCAGAAGTTAAGAAAAACCTGCTTGAATCGATCTCGAAAGTGTTCGGGATGAAAATCAAAAGTTAAGACAATACTTCCCGCAAAATCTGATGTGATTTGATGTTTCGGAAGCCGGGCAAATGCAATTCGTAAAAACGGATCAGGGCTGCAAGCAGTGATATCCGGTGCTGATTGCTCAATTGCAATGTTGCATGATCTTTAAGTGGTACTTCGAGGACCTCAATTAAATCCTTACTCAAGCCGGGATTGAGTTGCAGTTCATCGTTGGTGGATTTTGGCTGAAACTCGCCTTCTTCCAGATGGAAAAATGTCCTGTTTCCCGAATAGTTGTTTTTGGGATAGAAACCCAAAAATTTCGTCAGTTGTATTGCGAAGCTCAAATGAAAATTCGAATAAGTTTCGCTTTCATCCAGCAGAATCAATCCGTGGCGGATGAATTGAAAAAGTTCGGGATTGGATTCCTCTTCACGGATCGCCTTGTATAATAGCTCATTGATGAACAACAACAGAGAGCTTTTAACGATATCAATGGTCAGGCTTTTATAGATCTTTTCAAAACGGATCTCTTTGATGTTCTGGATCTCCGACTTTTCCTTTTCATAAACTTCCAGGTCGAGCAGGGCAAGCGGTTGCAGATATCTTTGTTTTCCGGATTTGGGTTTTTTCGCTCCTCTGACCAGATAGGTTCGCAGCCCGAATTTTTCGGTATAAATTTTGGCAATAACGCTCGATTCGGAATAATTGATCTTGTGAAACAGTATGCCCCTTGTTGAGAACAGCATCTTAGTTGATCACAAGGATTTTGGTGGCCATTGTTTCGGAGCCGTCATCATTGGAAATAAATACCAGGTAAACGCCGGTTTGTGCTTTTTTCCCGTCCAGGCTGTATCCATTCCAGACTGCCTGTCCGCCGAAGGAGCGGGTTTCATAAACCAGGTTGCCGCTGATGTCGGTGATCTTCACATCCGCGTCTTTCACCAGTCCTTTAATGCCAATGGTTCCGGTATATCCTTCCCGAACCGGATTCGGATAGGCATACACATCATTTAAGGTCGGGTTAGGAGGAGCTGCTTCGCTTCTAAAAGAAATGATCCCTTTTGAAGTTCCGATGAAAACCTCGCCATTTTCATTGATGGCGATATCGGAGATCATATTGGAAAACAGGGGTGAATTCTCTTCGGTGAAATGATAGATCTCCTCCATGCCGTTGGGTGAGATCAAAAATACGCCTGCATTATCGGTTCCGATCCATTTGTTGTTGTCCCCGTCAACCGTAATGGCTGTGATCACTTCATTTTCAAGGAGAATATCTCCCAGCCCCGATCCGTCATTCCTGGGAATGATAATGCGTTGTGCATCATAATTTCCTCCCGTGAAAATGTTTTCCGGACTGTAAACCACAGCAACTCCATTATCGGTTCCGATCCAGACTTCCCCATCCTGATCAACTGCCATGCTGAACATCTTGTTTCCGGGGATGTTCCCGGAACCGGCGTTTTTGGTAAGTCCCTTAACCATATCATCCGAAGGGTCGTCAATGGTGTTGTTGTCATTGAATACGATGATGAAATAAGGGCTTTCAATGGTTTTTCGCTTCAGTATCCATTTTTGATCGTAGCTGTCGACGAGGAGGTCACCCACGTCGATTCCGCTAAGTGAAGATCCCAGGTTGAAGGCATACCATTCCCCATCCGGGCTGCCGTCGTTTATCCTTACAGATAAAATATCGGAAGCTCCCGAAACCGAAGCCCAAAGGTTTCCGTCCCTGTCAAAATCCATGCCTGCCACGGCAATGGCTTTGGCAGCCGGCCAAAACTGCAGGCTGCTGTTTTCATCATCATATAGATTCACTACTTCACCGTCAAGGAATTCAACAATACCGGTGTCGTTCCTGAAAGCAGCAGCATAAACATGATCCGGGTTGAAAGGATCAACCGCTACTTTAATAAAATCGTGCAGTCCTTCAAGTGAAGGTTTGTTGAATCTGTTGTAGTTCAACCAGTCTTCATCCGAAAAAACAAAAAGCCCTTCTCCGTTAAAAACCGGAGCCCATACACTGGTGCGACCACCGGGTGCTACCCAAATATCTTCCCCGGCATTGGTTATTTGAAATACATTGATACTGGGCGGTCCCTCAAGTTTATAGGGAGTGGCATACGCTCCCCATTCCGTAACTTTCACCAGGCCGCCTCTGCGATCAGCTACCCAAATGAGGTCTTCATTGTCGATGGTGGCCTCGGCCGGCAATACATCGAAATAATTCAGTTCGCCGGCAATAAAGGGAACATCAATGGTGTGCCGGAGCTGCAACTGATTGTCGTATAGATATATTTTTTTCCAATCAGATATGATGAGGAAGTCCTCACTTTCATTGATGTTATAAAGGTCATGAACCTGAGTATTGAAAACACTCCAGCTGTTGCCGTCGAATACATACAGGGTGTCGGGTTCATTATTCACATCGTACACAATATTTAAAAACAAGTTCCCTTCGTAAACAAATATCTTGTTGTGCATTTCATCCGGAGCCGGTGTGTTCTCATATAAATTCCATTCAGCATAATTGCTGAGATTGGGGCTGCTTTTGTCGGCATAATAAACGCCTTCTTCAGTTGCTGCAAAAAATGAGGTATCGTTCATGGCAAAATCCAGCACGTTGATCTGGCTGCCTTCCGGTCCGATCAAATAGGTATCTTTAATTTCTTCTTTGACAACATCAAGCACCACAATACCAAATCCGCACGATAGATAGGCATAATCATCCAGGAAGAAAATGCTGTTGATGGTTTTGTCGCCGAGCAAATTGGCTCGTTTGATATCGGGTATGTTGACGATCTCCCCGCTTTTGATGAGATCGATATTGGCGTTTGAATAGGCAATCAATAGTGTGTTTTTTGACTGATTGTATGCCATATCGCTAATGCCGAAATCCGATAGCCCGTTGATCTTGTTAAGCCGTTCAACGCTGTTGTCGCTTTTGTTATAGTAAAACAGACTGTATGGTGTTGCGCAATAAACTTTTTCATCCACCACGGCAACGGCAATCGTTTTCCCATAAGGCAAATGATCCCGCCATTGACCGATGCCAACACCCTGCGAAAAGGATGTTCCGAATATCATTGTGAAAACAAGAAATAAGGCAAGCTTGCTTAATGATCTCATTGTACAAAGAGGTATTAGGTAATAATGTTTTGTTCTGAGCTAAAATAACTCATATGTACCTAAAATATTGTAGTTGTCAGTTGATAATGTTATGGTATACCGATTCGGAACAGGTTTGCAATGATTGACCTTATGCATCAATCGGTATAACAGAATCTAATAGAAAAATGTTTTGCATTTTTTGTAAGCAGAAAACATGAAGATATTTATATATTTGTGTTAATATTAAAACCATGTAATATGAAAAAATCTTTACTCGCCATGTTGCCTGCCATAGCAATTTACCTGTTCATTTCGGGCTATGGCAACGATTCCAAATACCCAGGCGGTTCTCCTGCCGGATATACCGGTTCTCCTGGGGATGGAAAAGATTGTACTGTTTGTCACGGAGGAAGCGCTGAATTTGCTGATAACTGGATCAGTTCGGATGTTCCCCCAACTGGTTATTTGCCCGGAGAAAATTATGAGATCACAGTAACTGTTTCCGGCTCTGGTGATAAGGGGTTTCTCGTGGCCCCTCAGGATATTGATGGGAATCTTCTTGGTACTTTGATTCCGGGATCAGATACAAAATTGGTAGGTAGCAATGCCTATGTAACTCAGAAATCTGCGAGCAACTCCAATCCCAGGATATGGAACTTTACCTGGACAGCTCCCGAAGCCGGGACGGGAGAGGTTATATTTTATGGAGCTTTTACTGTGAACAAACCAGTGACAATACTTTCCAACCTCAGCCTGCAGGAAAATATGGGTGTAGGCATCCCAAGAAACAATATTAGCAAAATTACTGTATTTCCGAACCCGGCCCATAGCTTTTTTAGCTGTGAAATGTTTGTGAACGAACCGACCGATCTGGCTTTGGATTTGTACTCGCTTTCGGGAGGATTGATACGCAAGCTGGCTACCGATAAAAATTTTAGCGGAAACTTCACAGAAAGCTTTATTATTGGAAATGATATACCCAGGGGGTGTTACCTGCTTGTGTTAAGCACAAATTCTGAAAAACATCTGAAACGATTGCTGATCAGATAGGAATTCCTAAGGAGTAAATTGTTGAGATTGCCTATTTTTGCTAAAAACAACAATCATTGGTTAAGCGGAAATCAGCAACCACCGAAAAGCTCATCCTCAAAAACATGCTTTGTCATTGCTGCAAAAGACTGATAGAGCTTGAATTAAATGCAATTGACGTGCAGGTAAAGTGCATGCACCTCGGAGAGATCGACATCACCTATGAAGCCCGAAAGACCAAACGGGACGATATTTTGGAAAAGTTGAAAGCAGCAGGCTTCATTGTTGTGAACAATAAGGAAGAGCAACTATTGGAACAGGTTAAAGCTGCCATTACCGATTTGGTGCATCATACCACCTACAATGCCATGGTGAGAAATTCGGATTACCTGGTAGAGCGTTTCGCCGTTTCTTATCAGTATATCTCTTCTTTGTTTCCCAAATACGAAAACACCACCCTCGAAAAATACATCATCCTGCACAAGATCGAAAAAGTGAAGGAATTGCTTCAGCAGGATGAACTTACCCTTTCCGAAATTGCCTATATGATGGGATACAGCAGTGTGCAATATTTATCCACCCAGTTTAAGTACGTCACGGGTGTTTCGGTGAGCGAATTCAAAAACGATCCGGGCCGCTACCGCCAGCCATTGGATAAGCTGGGCGCTTAAATAATTCCTTTTTTCCTGTGCGATCTGATTTTCGTATAAGCCATTACAATCAGGGAGGTAACTGTGGTTATCGCTAAAAACCAGAAAAGCAATTCAATGAGATTTTGTGTTTTGTAAATCGCGGTAGCGATATTTCCGATGATGAGCCATTGCACGATATAAAAAGCGGTCACTTCCTTTCCCGACCATCTCAGGTAGCGGATCACGGGCGTTTTTTTGAAAAAACTGTTCAGGTATGAAAGTGCCACCAGCCAAAAGATCAGGAATGCCGCAGCCCAAAGAAAAAACCTCCAGCCATGGTGGTAATAATCGCTGAGATCGACGGAGGTTTCAAATCCGAAATTGAATGTTAATGCAACCATTATCAATGTTATCAGCATGACCATCCACTTTATGTTTTTTAATCTGTTGATCAATTCATGCTTTTCGAGCAGGGCAAAAGCATACCCAAGCAACGGATAAGCCAGCCATGGAAATAAGGGAAAATACGACCATTCGGCTTTTCCATAAACAAAAGCTTGTATGTATCTCCAAACCGAACCCCTTGCAGATTCCGGAATATAAGGATGGATGAGGCTTATACCAAATGCGAGCAGGAGGTAGGCCCAGAAGTAATGTTTGAACAAGGGTTTTAAAAGCGAGAGGATTATGATGCTTAGCCCGGCCAGAAAAAGAATATCGACCCCCAGTATGTATTCCCACGGATTTACCTGTATGCTCCCGGCCATGATTTTGATAAGCAAGTGCAGGTTCAGTCCGATATTTAGCAAAAGGCCCAGGCCGATCAACTCAAAACCTCTACCTATCAGGCGGCCACGGTTTTTTTGGCTGTAGCTCATCAGGTAACCCATCGCAGCCATAAACACCGGGGCGGCGGGTACTCCGCCTAGAAAAAGGGAAACTTTCCCGGTCAAAGAATCCATAATGCTTTGCCTGCCAAAGAGTTCCGTCAGGTGAACCTGTATCATCAGGATCACTGCCACGCCTTTCAGCAGGTCGGGTGTAGAAAGCCTTTTGCGCTCATTCATTTGTCAAAAGTATGCAGTAGGTCTGAAAATCTTATACAATTTTCAGAAAATTTTATAACGCTTTCCTGTAAAATCCGTTTTATCATTGCAAAATGAATCATAATCAATAAAAGCAAAAATTATGGTAAAAATTAAACCGAATGTAGCAGTCAGCGAATCGGGCTTTTTGTTCAATCCCGCCAACGGAGAGAGTTATTCCCTGAATCCGGTAGGGACCAGGATCTTTGGTTTTCTTAAGGAAGGCAAGTCCTATGAAGAGATCAGGGATTCTTTTATGAGAGAATATACCGTTGATCATGATAGCTTTGAAAGAGACTATGATGATTTCGTGAATATGCTAAAACAGTACAATTTAACAGAACGCGATGAAGAAGAAGTATAACATAGGGGTAACCGGCCTGAACGCCATCGACAGTCCCGGTCCGGGCATCGCGGTGATCAGGGGTTTGCGTGAGGCCGCTTCCTTCGATGTACGCATCATCGGACTGGCCTACGAATCGCTGGAACCCGGCATTTATATGCATGATCATGTGGACAAGACCTATCACATTCCTTATCCTTCCACCGGCACCGATTTGTTGTTACAGCGCCTGGAATACGTGCATCAACAGGAAAAACTCGATTTGATCATTCCCAATTTCGATGCCGAGCTGTATTCCTTTATCAAGCTCAGTGATCAACTCAACAAGCTGGGCATTAAAATTTTTCTGCCTACGCTCAAGCAATTCGAGGAAAGGCAAAAATTCAACCTGCCCGACTTTGGAAAGAAATATGATTTGTTTGTACCCAGAAGCAAGCCTGTTTTCGCGGTAAACGATCTTTATAAATTGGATGAGATCGATTTTCCTTACCTGGTAAAGGGAAAGTATTATGATGCATCCATTGTTTACAATACCGACCAGGCCAAAAGCGCCTTCAATAAGATCTCAGCCAAGTGGGGTCTGCCTATTATCATCCAGGAGTTTATCCACGGAACGGAATACAATGTGACGGGACTGGGCGACGGAAAGGGCAACACCATTTCGGCCGTGCCCATGCGCAAGCAATATATCACGGATAAGGGTAAGGCATGGGGTGGCATATCCATTGCGGATAAGGATATGCTGGAGCTCACGGATAAATTTATCAGCCAGACCAAATGGAAAGGCGGGTTTGAACTGGAACTGATGAAGAACAGCAAAAATGAGTTTTACATCCTGGAAATCAATCCACGCATCCCGGCCTGGGTGTACCTGGCCGTGGGAGTGGGGCAGAATATCCCCGAGGCTTTGGTGAACCTGGCCATGGGAGAGGAGGTTAAACCATTTACCCGTTTCGATGTCGGAAAGATGTTTATCAGGTATGCTTACGACATGATCGTCGATATCAAAGAATTTGAGCAAATATCCACAGTAGGTGAATTATAAAAAACATTAACAATCGAACAATTCAACAATATTTATTAGTCATGGAAAAACAAAGATATGAACGTCCGGTGATCAAAAAGCTGGAAACCAATATGCCCAACAAATTCGGAACACAAACGGAACTTGCCCCCAAAACACACATCGACAATGTGCCGGTAAAAAAGCTGATAGAGGAATTCGGTTCGCCTTTGTTTGTTGTTTCAGAGCAAACCATCAGAAAAACATTTGCCAAAGCAAAAAAGGCCTTTACGACGCGATATCCGAAGGTTCAGTTTGCCTGGTCGTATAAAACCAATTACCAGAATGCGATTTGCAATGTGTTCCATCAGGAAGGCAGCTGGGCGGAGGTAGTATCGGGTTTTGAATACGAAAAAGCCTTACGCAACGGCGTTGATGGTAAAAAGATCATTTTCAACGGCCCCGACAAAACCGTTGATGATCTGAAGCTTGCCATCGAAAATGATTCCCTCCTCCACATCGACCACCTGGATGAACTTTACACCATAATTGAACTGGCCGGCAACGGAGGGAAAAAGCCAAAGGTGGCCATCCGCGTAAATATGGATACCGGCGTTTATCCCATGTGGGACCGCTTCGGGTTCAACTATGAAAACGGGCAAGCCTGGGACGCCCTGAACAAGATCATGCGCTCCAACAAGCTTGAGCTGGTTGGCCTGCATACTCATATCGGAACCTTTATGTTGTCGGCCAACGCCTATTCGGTTGCAGCTTATAAGCTTGCCGAACTGGCTTTAGGAATCCAGAAAAAATACAGTCATGAGATCAAGTACATCGACATGGGTGGTGGCTTTGCTTCCAAAAACACCCTGAAGGGAGCCTATATGCCCGGCACCGATACCAATCCAACTTTTGATGATTTCGCCGAAGCCATCACCAGCGCTTTGATCAACAGTGATTTCAAGCCCGATAAACTGCCGCTGCTAATCCTGGAAACCGGCCGTGCCCTGATCGACGATGCCGGCTACCTGCTCGGCACGGTCATCTCGAACAAACGACTGGCCGACGGCAAACGCACCACCATACTCGACATAGGTGTCAACCTGATGTTCACCTCTTTCTGGTATGATCATAAAGTGACACCCGCGCAGCCCTTCTCACACTATACCGAGAATACCGTGCTGTATGGCCCGCTTTGCATGAACATCGACGTGATCAGGGAAAACGCCAACCTGCCCCTGCTCAACAAGGGCGAGCATGTGGTCGTGCACAGCGTAGGCGCTTACAACATGACCCAGTGGATGCAGTTTATCACCCTGCGACCCAACATCGTAATGATTGACGAAAAAGCAACACCACATTTGATCCGGGAAAAGGAAACCCTCGACTCGCTGATGTCGTATGAAAAGGTTCCGGAACATCTTAAAAAATTCGATCTCTAGTGACGCCCGAACAACTGCAAAACAGGATAGCTGAAATCATTACCGACAATAGTTCGGGCTCAACCGGCGTACTCAATTCGGTGATGGATTTGGTGAAGGATCACGCTCAGGATCAGGGAGATTTTCGAATGCAGTTGCTGGTTGATAAGCTAAATGAGTTGTTCGTCGAACGTCCTAACTTCTTGGTATTGTTTCACTTTCTGAATGAATTATTTCTTGAACTGGAAGAAAAGGATATCCAACGGACGAAGCCCGAACAGCAGGCTACTTTTGTAAATGATTTTGTTTGGGGCTATCAGGCAAGATGGAACATGAATTCCAAAACAATTGCCGAAACTTTCAGAAAGGAAATAGATCCCGGCAGGAAAACCTTTTTACTCCACAGCAATTCTTCATTGATCAAGGGAATATTTAAGGAACTGTCCGTGCAGGGGATCCGTTGCAGGGTTTTCCAGACCCTTTCTTCTCCTGCGGAAGAAGGCAAACAACAGGCTGAAGTTTTGCAGGAATCCGGTCATTCGGTTAGCTTCATCACAGAAAGTGAGGTAAGGAAATTCATCCACGAAATGGATTTTTTTATCAGCGGATGTGATGGTTTGTATAGAGATTTCTTTGTCAACAAAAGTGGAAGCATGGCCCTGGCATTGCTGTTCAGGCATTTCGGCAAGAAAACATTTGTTGCCACGGAAAGCAGGAAGTATGTTGATCAGGAAAAAATCTCGGACAAACTTTTGAGCAAGTTTAGAATGGAACCGCCCAAAAATCCTGCAGAGATCTGGGACGATCCGCCGAAAGGTATAAAAGTGAAAAACTATTATTTTGAAGAAATCCCACTGGACCTGGCAGATGGTTTATTTACCGAAAAAGGACTGGTCAAACCTGATCAAATTGTTGATTTGCAGAAGGAGTTCAGGATATCCGCTTTGTTCAATTTTGACAATCATATTCAAACGTAAATGAATGAAAAGCTGAAAGAAACATTTCCGTCTTTTTTGCGGAGCATAACCAACAGCTACGCCCAGGTGTTCTTTTCGCACAACCAGGTGCTGGCCGTTTTGCTGATGATCGTCACCTTTTTCGATCTGTATGCAGGTATTGGCGGACTGGCTGCGGTGATCATTTCGAATGGGACGGCCTGTTTGATGGGCTTCAATCGATTCAACATCAGAGCAGGCTATTATGGTTTCAACTCCCTGCTGGTGGGTCTGGGCATCGGCTTGTTTTACCAACCCACGCTGACATTTTATGTATTCCTCGTTTTCGTGATCATCCTCACCTTGTTCATCACCGTTTCGCTTGAAGGTGTGATCGGCAAATACGGATTGCCTTACCTGAGTATCTCTTTCCTTTTCGGCATCTGGATGGTGACCCTGGCCGCCCGGGAATTTACTGCCCTGCAGGTGAGCGAAAGAGGCATCTACACCCTGAATGAAATGTACATGATGGGCGGCATATCCATGGTAAAACTGTATGAATGGTTCAACGATCTCAATCTGCACGAATCCATAAAAATCTATTTCAGGTCGCTGGGCGCCATTTTCTTCCAGTACCATCTTTTTGCGGGACTGATCATTGCCATCGGTTTGTTGATCTATTCCCGCATCGGATTTTTACTGACTCTGGTCGGTTTTTATGCCGCATACTTTTTTTATGATTTCATCGGGGCGGACATCGGGGAGCTGGCTTACAGCTATATCGGCTTCAACTATATCCTGAGCGCACTGGCCATTGGCGGATTTTTCATCGTGGCTTCACGTTATTCTTTCCTCTGGGTGATCCTGCTAACGCCATTGATCTCCATTGCCATCACAAGCTCCTCAGCGCTTTTCTCCCTCTTTCAGTTGTCCATTTTTTCACTGCCTTTTAACCTGATTGTCTTGTTGTTTTTGTATGTGTTAAAATTCAGGGAGAGATATTTTCAAACACCGGAAATGGTTGCCGTTCAGCAATTTTCTCCCGAAAAAAATCTTTATACACAACAAAATTTCAAGAAACGTTTCGAAGATGTGAAATACCTACCGGTATTGTTGCCTTTTTGGGGATCGTGGAAAGTAACCCAGGGACATATGGGCCGGCATACGCACAAACAAGACTGGAAACATGCCTGGGATTTCGAGATTGTTGACGAGGAAGGATCAAAGTTTAAAGACAACGGAACAAAACCGGAAGATTTTTATTGTTATAATAAACCGGTGATCGCCCCGGCCGACGGGTTGGTGGTGGAGTTGCAGGACGGCTTTGACGATAACAGGATCGGCGACATGGACCTGGAACACAACTGGGGCAACTCCATCGTGATCAAACATGCCGAAAAGATATACAGCCAGGTCAGTCATATCCGCCCAGACAGCTTTAAGGTGCAGATCGGCGACCAGGTGAAAAAAGGCGATATCATAGCCTATGTAGGCAATTCGGGCCGTTCGCCCGAACCACATATGCATTTTCAGCTTCAACCAACTCCGCATATCGGTTCCAAAACCATGGACTATCCCATCTCAAATTTCATTTCCTTTAGCAATGATCATCCTGATTTTCATTCCTTTGATCGCCCAAAAGAAAATGAAACCGTTTGCAACATCGATGTGGTTGACATCCTTGAAAAAGCATTTCATTTTGTGCCCGGAAAGAAACTGGCTTTCAGTGTAAAAACTGGAAACGACAACACTGAAAAGATTTTTGAGTGGGAGGTGCAAAGTGATATCCTCAACAATGCCTATCTGTTTTGCAAAACCTCCGGGGCCAAAGCCTATTTCAGGAACAAGGGCCATTTGCACAGTTTCATCAATTACACGGGCAGGAAGAAAACCCTGCTGTATTATTTCTATCTGGCCGCTTTCAGGGTGGGGATGGGATTTTACAAAGGACTGGAAATTCGTGACCTTTTCCCGGCAGGAATTGTCAAAAGCCCCCTGCTGAAAACCCTGCAGGATTTCGTGGCTCCTTTTTACATCTTTATCAGGCCGCAGTTTAAACTGAGATATGTGAAGATGGATGAAGGGATCTCGGACAGTACGATTTTGTTGAAAGCCGAAGCGGATATGCGCATCGGAAAAATTTCAAAAGAAAAGATCGGCTTTGAATTGAGATTCAGGGAGGATCATCTTGAAGAATTCATCATTCGTGAAGAAAACAGAACCATAAACGCAAAACGGATAAAGGAGGAATAGGGATGAGGCAGTTGTTGGTTTACTCCGTATTGCTTGTTTTGAGCATGCAGCTATACGCTGAGGAAGAGTTGGATTTCATTACCCTGGATAAGGAAACTTACAGGTTTTACCAGGAACGAAAGTGGGACTCTCTCATCAACCTTGGTAAAGAAGGTCTGAAACAGGGATTCGATTATTACTATCTCAGATATCGAATGGGTGTGGCCTATTACGAGCTGGAAAACTTTGGCCGGGCCATCACCCATTTTGAAAAGGCACATGAATTCAACTCCACGGAAAACAGCCTCCTGGTTTATCTGTATTATGCAAACCGCCGGCTCAACCGGGATAAGCAGGCGGAGCTTTTCGCCGGGCAACTTCCTGAAAATTACAGGGATGAGTTGATTGGCTATGATCATAATTTCATTGATCATGTTTACATCGAATCCGGGTATGGTATTTCTGATGATGAGCATAATGAGCGCTGGACGGATAGCAGCTTATACCTTGAAGAACAGTTCGTTGGAAACAGCATTTACACACATGCCGGCTTAAAGTTCAACCCGGGCCGGCGCATATCCGGATACCTGGGCTTCAGTCACCTGCGCATCGACAGCAGAAAAGATTTTATGTATTACGGCGACCTGCAGCTGGATTCCATTGTCAGGAATTCTTATACGGATGATTATTACTATTCTTACGAGCGCAGGCAACGATCATTCAATGCCGATATCGTCCAGAGCGATCTCTACCTGAAACTGGATGTTATGGCCGGGCGCAACTGGAGTTTTTCCCCTTACCTGCATTACATCAGGGTGGATTATTCAAAGATAGATGTTGAATATGAGGCTGTTGAGGACAAAGCCATCGAGTACTATGATAAGGTAAATTTCCGCTTTGATTATTTCGATTACATCAAAAACGAATACAGCTTCAGTCGCAAGGACAGCACCTTGTATGATTACGTTGCCGGATTGAATGTCTCGGGGATTTTCAGCAATTATAGCATGTCGCTCGGAGCCGGCCTTTCCAAACTGAATTTCAAAAAGCGACTGAACCTGAATGCAGGCCTAACCTATTATCCTTTCGGGAATCTCAACTTTTACGGATCAACCGGATTGTCGTGGTTTTCGGCTTACGGAAAACGGGCAGATGACCCGGATAAGCTTATTGTTTCGCAGATGATTGGGCTTAAAGTATTTTCTTTCCTCTGGCTCGAAGCCACCTATCTTCATGGCGACATCAACGATACTTACCGGAACAGCGCCTTTGTGGTGTATAATATTCCCGATAAAATTGATTATATTGCAGAAGCTGATATCATCATGACCCTGACGGAGAAAATGGAGCTAAGTTTGCGGTATCAGTTTTGGAAGAAAAGGGCGGACATCATTCATTATTTTCAGAAAAACAATGAATCGCCTGCAAGCGAACTGCTTGAAAAATCTTATACGAATCAAATGGTTATTGGAGGATTAAAATGGAAATTTTAAAAAATATGATAAGAAAAACATTTTTGCTGGTGTTGATGATGATTGCCGTATCTGCAGTGCAATCGCAGGATTATGAGAGGCTGAAACAGGCCTTTCTGGAAAGTTATACCTTTGAAGACAAAGGTGATTATGCCGGGGCTATTGATCTGTTGAAACAACATTATCCGGACAATAAGGATATGTACGAGCTCAATTTGCGACTGGGATGGCTCAGTTATCTGTCGGGAAACTTCACCGAGTCGACGTCTTTCTATACCAAAGCCATCGAGTTAAAGCCTTTGTCGGTAGAGGCCCGGTTCGGTTATATCTATCCTGCTTCCTCACTGGGCAACTGGGAGCAGGTGAAAAACCAATATGAGAAGATCCTGGAGATCAACCCGCAAAACACCCGTGCCAATTATTATCTGGGCATGATCTACTATGGCCGTGAAGATTATCAGTCGGCCTACAAATATTTTGAAAAGGTGGTCAACCTTTATCCTTTCGACTACGATGGCCTGCTGATGCTGGCCTGGACCAACCTCAAGCTGGGCAAAACCAGGGAAGCCAAAGTGCTTTTCCAGAAATGCCTGCTCAACCAGCCAGATGATGAATCGGCGCTGGAAGGCTTGGGGTTGATACAGTAGTTATTTCAATCCGGAGCAGCTTTGCATTTTTAATAAGATTCAGTATCACTACTGTCTCCAAATTTCCTCGGACAGTAGTGATTCAGTATATAAATTTTTACGTATTTTTTTTGCAAATTAATTGTTAAATGCCTCCCGCAAACGATCCTGATATATATAGATGTTTATCTTTGTTTAAAAAACCACAGTACTGCTTTGAAAACGAACAAACTACTTTACTTTTTCCTGATCTCCGGTTTGTTGCTGGCCATGGCCTGCAAACACGATCCTGTTGTTGTACCGGATGACGATAACGGAAACGGCGGAGATCCCGGAAACGACACCACCGACACCACCGGCATCGCCTGCGATCCTGATACGGTTTATTTTCAGAACGATATTCTCCCGCTCCTGCAATCTTCATGCGGCATAGCGGGATGCCATGATCCGGGTACGGCCGAGGATGATGTGATCCTGACGGACTATCAGAACATCATCCAAACAGGTGAGATCGTCCCGGGCAATCCTGAGGAGTCGGAAGTATATGAAAACATTACGGAAGACGATCCCGATAAGATCATGCCTCCTCCGCCTAATGAACCCCTGAGCAGCGAACAGATCAGTATGATCAGGACCTGGATTGAACAGGGGGCAGAAAACAACTATTGCGACGAGGAATGCGATACCACCAATGTTACTTTCTCGGGTATCGTTTGGAACACCATCAACAACAGCTGTACGGGTTGCCACAGCGGAGGAAGTCCGCAGGGCGGTATCTTCCTGGAGAATTATGATGATGTGGTGGCCATGGCTGAGAGCGGACGTTTGATGGGCGCCATCAACTGGGAGCCCGGTTATGCCAATATGCCCCAGAATGGTGAGCAGCTTTCGGAATGCAAGCGCAGGGCCATCGAAATATGGATTGAAGATGGTATGCCAAATAACTGATCACTCAAAACATCTCAATTTTATAAAACATGAAAAGCGGAATTAAATTTTTGATCCTGATCTTCATGAGCGGACTGCTGATGAGCGGTTGCTATTACGACAATGAAGAAGAGCTTTACCCCGCACCCGACGACTGCGACACCACAGCCGTGAGTTTTGCCACGGATGTGCAACCCATCATCAACGACAATTGCATCAGCTGCCACAGCGGGAACACCCCATCGGGCAACTTGCGGCTGGAGAATTACAGCCAGATCAGCGCCAATGCAAACAATATATACAGTCGAATTTCGCTGCCGGTAACAGATGTAAACCATATGCCGCCGGGTATCCAGCTCGACGACTGCATTATACTGAAGATCAAAACCTGGCTGGATAACGGAACACCGGACAACAAAAAATAATCGGATATGAAAACTTTACTGATTTCCATTTTTGCATTTATTTTACTTATTGGCGGACTTAAGGCACAGGACCTTATGGATGTTTTCGGAGATGAGGAAGAAACAACGGATTATACCTTCGCTACCTTCAAAACCACCCGGATCGTAAAAGGGCAGTCGATCGAGAATCCCGCGGCAGGCAACATGTTGTTTATCGTAAGCCATCAGTTCGGAAGGGTGAATTCGGGAGCTTACGAGTTTTTCGGCCTCGACCAGGCCACCATACACCTGGGCTTTGAATACGGCATTAATGAGCGCCTGACGGTCGGTATCGGACGAAGTTCGCTGAAAAAAACCTTCGACGGCTTTGTAAAATATAAATTGCTGCGGCAAAGCTCAGGCCTGCGTAACGTGCCGGTATCGGTATCCTATTTCGGCAATGCCATCATCAACTCCCTGAAGTGGCAGGACCCTGAAAGGGAAAACTATTTTTCGTCCCGCATGCAGTATGTAAATCAGCTGCTGATCGCCAGGAAATTCAGCCCCACGTTTTCATTTCAGCTTACCCCATCGCATATTCACATCAACCTGGTGGAAACAAAAGAAGACCAGAACGATGTTTTTGCCATCGGGGCCGGCGGAAGGCTGAAGCTCACCAATCGGATCAGTCTGAACGCAGAGTATTTTTACCTGTTGCCGGGCGAACGGGCCGATGCCTATAAAAACTCCTTCAATGTGGGTTTCGACATCGAAACCGGCGGGCATGTGTTTCAATTGTTTTTCAGCAATTCGGCCGGACTGGTTGAGGAGTATTTCATAGGCGAAACAACCGGCGACTGGTTCGGAGGCGATATCCATTTCGGCTTCAATATTAACCGTACTTTTGTTATACAGAAA
>JAIPBS010000054.1 GCA_021738625.1 Bacteroidales bacterium | reverse complement strand
TTTTTAAGAGCAATATCACCTATAACAAGTATTACGAAGAATTTGCGGTATTTCGACGATGCTGTCTTGATTTCTTTAAAGATATCGGCAAATACAGAGAAGATTTAGATACTTTAATGACTGACAACTTTGAGTTGATTCAGGCCTGAATTATTGCAAACCTGTTTTCTTTAGGTATATTTCAAGTGTGATCACAGTGGGCAATTACAATCTGGAAAACCAGCAAATGAGTGGTGCTTTTGTGTTTACCTATAATTATTCCCTATCAAAAGTTGTTCATTTAGGCGGCGCCTTTATTTATGAAAGCATCACTGAAGACGTGATGGTGAATAAAGAAAAGAAAGGAGAGTTCAGGCGTGATTTTTATACCATTGCTGCCGAAGGCCGTTTTTCCTATCTAAATGCAAGCTTCTTCCAGATGTATTCGGGAGTAGGAGCAGGGATCACTTTCAATACCGATAAATTCATCTCAACCGACAACAGCGAGAACAGTGATACTCAAACCCATTTCAATTTTCAGATCAACTTTTTGGGGTTGCGCGTGGGCAATGCTTTCGGGGCCTATGCAGAACTGGGCTATGGTTATAAAGGTATCGTGAACGCCGGGATATCGGTCAGGTTGTAAGCCAGACTTTGGCCTTCATCAAGCTTATTTCGGGTTTCTTCTTCAAGTTTAATGATCAAATCTTTAAAAAGATAATAATAAAGTGATTTGATCTTTGATGTAAGTTCCTCTGCAGTACTTTCATCATAGGTGTGTGTGGAAAGATTCCGGCTATCTATCATCCCCATCCAGGCTTTTCCCTGCATTAAGTATCCATCCTGAAAACTTTGCCTGATCAAATGCCTTTTTAAGATTATTGAACCTTTGTTGCCAGCGAATATCCTTAATGTTTTCCATAATAAGCAAGAAAATGAATTATAAAGATACAAATTTCAATCTCAGTTAAAAGCACGGCTCGTTTTTTATGTGAGAAAAAATTCTATGGCAGAACCTTTACCAGGAAATAATTCTTCTTCCCTTTTTGAACAAGGATGTATTTTTCTTTCAGGAGGTCTTTTTCCGAAATTTCGTAATCTTCTTTCACTTTTTGTTTGTTCACCGATACGCCATTGTCTTTTAGCATGCGGCGGGCCTCTCCCTTGGATTTGAAGATGTCGGTTTTCTCAGCCAGGAAGTCAATGATGCCAGTTCCGCCTGTAATCACTTCCCGGTCTAATTCATACTGAGGCACCCCTTCAAAAACGGAAAGGAGCGTTCGTTCATCCAGCTTGCGCAGCATTTCGGTGGTACCCTTGCCAAACAGGATTTGTGAAGCCCCCATGGCGGCATTGTAGTCTTCTTCGGAATGCACCCTGACTGTGATGTCTTTGGCCAGGGCTTTTTGCAATACACGCCTGTGCGGTTCTTCCTTATGTATTGCGATGAGCTCTTCAATTTCCTCACGGGAATACAAGGTAAATATTTTGATATAACGTTCGGCATCCCTGTCGGAAGTGTTCAACCAGAACTGGTAAAATGCATAGGGAGAAGAACGTTCGGGATCCAGCCAAATATTGCCGCCTTCTGTCTTTCCGAATTTCCCTCCGTCGGCTTTGGTTACCAGGGGAGTAGTCAGGGCATAAGCTTCCCCACCGATCTTTCTTCTGATCAGCTCGGTTCCGGTGGTGATATTGCCCCACTGGTCGGAGCCGCCCATCTGGAGCTTGCAGTTTTTGTTTTCATACAACCACAGGAAATCATATCCCTGCACAAGCTGGTAGCTGAATTCGGTGAACGACAAGCCGGCTTCCAGTCTTTTCTTCACCGAATCTTTTGCCATCATATAATTTACCGTGATGTGCTTTCCAATGTCACGTATAAATTCAAGGAACTCATAACCTTTAAACCATTCGTAATTATTCACCACGATAGCAGAATTCTCACCGGAATCGAAATTCAGGAAGTTCATCAACTGCCTTTTCTGTCCTTCCAGGTTTTTGTTAATGGATTCAACATCGAGCAACTGCCTTTCCTGGGACTTGCCTGAAGGATCGCCAACCATACCTGTGGCTCCCCCAACCAAAACAACCGGTTTATGACCCGCACGTTGAAAGTGGACCAGCAACATAATTGTAGCCAGACTGCCAATATGCAGGGAGTCGGCAGTCGGATCGAAACCGATATAACCGGCTGTCATTTCCTTTTTCAGTTGTTCTTCAGTGCCCGGCATCACATCGTGGATCATGCCACGCCATTTGAGTTCCTCGATAAAATCCATGGGTCTGAAAATTTTCTGCAAAGATAGTTTTTTGAACATGAAAAAAAGAATTCAAAATCATGAAGCCTTTTTCGTATATTTGTCTTAATGATATTTGTAACAGGAGGCACGGGATTGGTCGGTTCTCATCTGCTTTTCGAGCTGGCAAAAACAGATGAGAAGATCAGGGCACTTAAAAGACCCACCAGTAATATTGCTCTGGTAAGGAAAGTATTCAGCTATTACAACTCCAACGCAGATCATCTGTTTGAACGCATCGAATGGGTCGATGGAGACATCCTGGATATCTATTCCCTGCTTGACGCCCTGGATATGGTTGAGTATGTATATCATTGTGCTGCCAGTGTCTCCTTCGACAGCAAGGAAAAGGAAACAGTGCTGAAAACCAGCATCGAAGGCACGGCCAACCTGGTAAATGCCTGCCTTGAAAAAGGGATCAAAAAGCTTTGCCATGTCAGTTCGATCGCTGCTCTGGGAAGAGCCACAGGCAATGAATCTGTTGATGAGAACACCCACTGGAAAACTTCCAGGAACAATTCGGTATACGCCATCGGGAAGTACGGGGCCGAGCGGGAGGTTTGGCGTGGAACAGAAGAAGGCCTTGATGCGGTAATCGCTAGTCCGAGTATTATCCTGGGCCCGGGAAAGTGGGAGGAAGGCAGTTCCACTTTTTTCACATCGGTTCACAAGGGAATGAAATTTTACACCGAAGGAGTCAATGGTTTTGTAGATGTGAGGGATGTCGTCAAGGCAATGATTTTACTTCTGAAGTCAGATATCAAAAATGAACGTTTTATCCTGAATGCAGAAAACATATCTTATAAGAAACTCCTTTTCACCATTGCCCGCGAACTGGAGGTGAAACCACCATCTATCAAAGCCACTAAGTTTTTGTCGGAGATCGCCTGGCGTGCTGAAAAAATACGCAGCCTGATAACAGGAAGCACCCGCTTGATTACAAGGGAAACGGCCAACACAGCCATCCATAAATATTATTATTCAAATCATAAGATCCGTGATCGGCTGGATTTTGATTTTATGCCGGTTGAGCAATCCATAGTTGACACCGCCGCCCTGTATAAAAGAGAATTGATGGCTGCTAAATCTTAACCTATGAAAAGAAGACTGTTGACTTTATTCATTGCTTCGGTTTTCATATCTATTACTACTCTATCAGCTCAGGAATCATCCCAGGATGTGATCACCTTGAAAAACGGTATCGTGGTCGAAGGTAAGATCATCAGAAATGCCCCGGGCAAGTATTACATTTTTGAGAAAGAAAACGGTGAACGGCTAACCATTTATGTGGTTGATATTGAAAAGATCGAATATGGCAAAACTACCGACACAACCGGCAAGAGGTTCATGGGCAGTCCATTGAAAAAATTTAACACTTTTCTTGAAGTCGGAGCAATGTTACTGACCAGCGATGAAAACTTTGAAGGTGAACCGGTGACCAAAGACGCCTTCCTATCGGCCTACTTCACCAACTCTTTTTTGCTTCCGCGTGATTTCACAATCGGCCTGGGTATTGGCGTGGAGGATTTCCCGGGAAGCACAATGGTTCCCATTTACCTCGATTTCAGGAAGTACCTCGGAAACGACCGGCTTCGCACTGCCATTATATTTGATGGTGGTTACGGCTTTGGTTCGCACAAACCCAACACAAGTATCGACTGGGCCGGTTTCTTCATTGAACCTGCCATCGGCTTGATGCTCCGAAATGATCAGTTTGTGAATCTCTTGTTTAGATTAGGATACAAAAGACAGCATTTCAAAATCGGAGGCGTGTCAAACACACGCTCGGCCACTGCCGATTTTTTAACCATCAGATTAGGCATTCATTTTTAATATCACATAAAACCAAAACTGCTTTCAATTGTTTATTTAGTAATTTTACACATTCTCAAAAAAGAAGCTTTATTAAAATCTACCCATGAAAAAAATAGGATTGATATACTGGCCCAGAGGCGGCAATGTAGAAAACGTTGCCAGCATGATCTACGATCGCTTTGACAAATCTTTCACCGATATGTATGACCTGCACAGCATTAAAGTGACCGATTTGGTCAACTATAGCTGCCTGATCATCGGTGGTTCCACAGTTGGTTCCGAAACCTGGAACGAAGTGCGTCCTACAAACAAGTGGAATGATTTCTTCAGGGATCTGGATAAAATCAATCTGGAAGGCAAAAAGATCGCTCTTTTTGGTTTGGGTGACCAGGTTTTGTGGCCCCGCAATTTTGTTGATAACATGATCGCCATGAAAGAAGAATTCGAGGGCAGAGGCGCCGTGTTGGTTGGAAGCTGGCCTACCGACGGTTACGATTTCGAGGAGAGCCGTTCGGTAATCGACGGAAAATTTATCGGACTAGCCCTTGATGAGGACCAGCAGCATGAAAAAACACAAGAGCGCATCGATAAATGGACCGATCAGATCAAGGAAGAATTTGAGATTTAATCCTCCAGCACATTTTTATAGTGTTCATATCTTTCCAGGATTTCAGTAACAAAATTGTAGGGTTCTTCACCCCGGCAATAGCCGTATTTCACCACGGAGTCTCTGTAAAATTCAGGCTTTGATTTATTCAAAAGATAATAGTCGACATTTTCATCCCAGACATTGGGATCCTTATCGAATTTTTCCGCAAGCCGCCTGGCATCGAAAACATGAGCAATACCGGCATTATAGGATGCCAAAATAAACTTGATGCGTTCTTCCTCATCAATATCTTCAGGTAATTGTTCATCCAGCCACATTAAAAATTTCACCCCGGCGCTGATCTGCTCTTCAATGCTGGAGCTGGTGTCAACCCCATAAGTAGCCGCTGTCCCGGGCATCAGCTGCATCAGCCCGTATGCGCCAACCCATGAGCGCACATCGGGCTGGAAGGCCGATTCCTGGTAAATAAGAGATGCAAGCAGTCGCCAGTCAAGTCCGTATTTCTCACTTACGCGTTTAATGATCTCATCATACTTGGATATCTTTCCTCCTTTAACAGAATGATATTCGCTTTGTGCAATATTGACCGAACGCGGATTTTTAAAGTATTTGTTATAGATCACCCTCGAAAGCAAGGTGTTTTTGTACTCGGTGATCCATTCATTGATGGCGATGCGAAGGCTGTCATTTCCCTTTTTAACCGCCCAGGCCACATTCTGCGGAAAGCTTACCGGGGTGTTCACATCAATGTTTGAATAATATTTTTCATTGACCAGAGCCACATGCTCATCGGCAATGGTATAATCGATCTCGCCTTCGGCTACTGATTTAATGAGCTCTTCAACTTCTTTCTTCGGATCTTCCACCACACAAATGGTATCGCCAATTTCATCCGACAAATTTTGTAAGCGGGAAATGAAAGAGGAATTCTTTTGCACATGAACCGTTTTACCTCCGAGTTGGATCGGGTTTCGGATCATGGCTTCCTCAACCTCTTTCCAGTTTTTCATATCCCGCCAGTTATCAGGCTTGCGCTGCACAAGCACCTGCCGTGTCTGGGTATGTGGATAGGTGAAATCGACATCTTTACCTCTTTCTTTGGTTACCGTAAGTCCCATGGCAACCAGGTCGATCTCATTTTGATTGAGCATACCGAAGGTTTCGTTCAGATCGTTCTCAACAACAATATCCAGTTTCACATCCAGATATTCCGCAAAGAGTTTCAGCATTTCATACTGATAGCCCATGGGTTCGCCCCGATACACAAAATAGCTTATGGAATTATAATCGGTGGCGGCAATGAGTTTGCCGCGCTTCATGATTTTATCAAGCCGGGTCATTTTTTCGCCCGTCTTTTTGTTCACCAGATCATCAATTTTCTTTTCGTTATTCCTTAAACAGGAAGTCACCAGAAAAGAAACGATGATTATTAAGATTATACCAATCTTTCGCATCATAGTATCCTCACTACTATGGATATTGAATTTTTAAATTAACGAAAAAATTTCTTTTCGCACAAAAAAAGTTATTAAGATTGCAGCCCGCACAGATCAAATTTCATACCAACAAGGCAGGTCCAATGAGATTAACCAATTGATAAGGTGACGGTTAAGATCATACGGCTTATCTGCTGATCACTTTAAACTCCGTCCTTCTGTTCATGGCGCGGCCTTCTTCGGTTTCGTTGGAAGCAATGGGCTGAGTCAGACCGTAGCCTTTATAGGTAAGCCGGTTTCTATCCACACCTTTGGCAACCAGATAATCCACAACCGCTTTGGCCCTTTTTTCTGACAGCTCCTGGTTGTAAAGCTCCGAACCAACATTGTCGGTATGGCCCGAGATTTCGATTTTGAGTGTTGGAACATCCTTCATTAACTTTACGAGTCTTTCGAGTTCAGGCATGGATTCGGGCTGCAGTTTAGCTTCATTGAACTCGAAGAAAATATTTTGCAGGATGATCTTGCTTCCAATCTCCACCTTTTTCAGGTAGATGTCTTTTTTCATTTCCCTGAATTCCGTTACGGGAGGGATGTCGAAATTTTCGGAATGGAAAAGATATTCTTTGGCTTTAACGGCCAGGCCATAACTTTTTCCTGATGGCAGCGAAACAAGGTACTCTCCGGTTCGCTCGTTGGATTCAAAGCTTGCGATCACCCGGTTCGATTCATTGTCGATGATCTCCATGATGACGCCCAGCGGGCTGTGTGTAACCTGATCCATGACCGTACCGCGAACTGTAACCATGGCAAAATCCTTCACCTCCACTTCTTCCTCCAGCAAGGTTTCATCCACCGGCTTCACTTCAAAGGCCAGGTATTCATAATCGGAATGATGAATGAGTGGTTTTTCCGGCCCCAGGAAAGTCACCATATAAAGATCCTGCCCGCCGTAACCATCCTGCTCAAAGGAAGCGTAATAGCCATGTTTGCCGGTAATATTCACGGAAAAGAAAACATCGTCATCGGGGGTGTTGATGGGATGCCCGATGTTAACCGGCTCGGTCCACTTTCCATTTTTGAATTCACTTTTAAAGATGTCGTAACCGCCCATGGTTTTATGGCCTTTCGAGCTAAAGTAAATCGTTTTGCCATCGGCCTGCATAAACACGGCTTCTTCATCATAGGGGGTATTGATGGCCGAACCCATGTTCATGGGATCTTCGAATTTGAGCCTGTGCGGTTTCGAATCGGGATCAACGTGGCAGTAATAAATGTCGCTTCCGCCATAACCCCCTTCTTTATCGCTCACGAAATAAAGGGTTTGCATATCCGGCGAAAAACAAGCACCCGTTTCATGATATTTGGTATTGATCTCTTTTGGAAGGGTCGCCGGCCTTTGCCATTCCCCATCCTCGATCTGACAGATATAAATATCTCCCCCGTTTTTTTCACCTTTGTAGATCAATACATGGCTGGCGTCGGTCGAGAGCCCCACAATGGCGTCATGCGAATCATCATTGAAGGGTTTCCCGGGATTGAACGGCCGGGTCCACACCTCGCCATCTTTGCGGGTGATATAAATGTCTTCGTAATAAACATTGTAATCTTCATCGATATCACCACCTGTGGTTACATCCCGGCAGGAAGTGAACATCAGCACCGTTTCGTCTGCATTTACAATAGGAGAATATTCGGGATATTTTGAATTAACAATATTCCCCAGATTGTCTTTGAAAATCCAGACAGGATTTCTTACGATATCTCTGGCATCTTCGCACTCCATTATTCGTTTTTCAACCGCTGCACCATATTCCGTCAGTTCATACGGAGTTAAAGAGTGACGGTATTTGTTATAATGATCGATGGCCTTATCGAATTCGTAATTATAATGATATCCCATAGCCAGCAGATATTGCAGATTGGCCGCTACATCCGGATCGAGCTTCATGGCCTTTTCAAGATAAGGGATGGCCTTTGGTTTTTGCTTTGTGTGCAAGTAACATTTTCCGATGCTGTAATTCAAGAGCGCATTGTTGGGGTTGAAGTCGTAGGCTTCCAGATAAAGTTCGAGTGCTTCAGCGTATTTCGGAGGTGCTTCTTCAAGCAGGTCGTCGGCCTCTTTCAGTTTTTTGATGACGTCCCTCAATTCTTTCCGCTGATCCGGGAAGTTGTCCTTGTCGAATTCCACATTTTGCTGGGCAAAAAGCTGGCCCATAATAAAAATGAAAAGCGCTCCTATGATGGTTGTCGTTACTTTCATGTCAATCTTTTTTACAGGTTTTTAAATACTCACCGGCTTCTTCTACTCCCAGGTCGAAGGCTTTCTGCCAATCCCGGCAGGCTTCCCTGTCTTCCCTCAGCATTTCTTTTGAAATAGCGCGGTTCAGGTAGGCTGAAGCGTTGTCAGGATCGAGTTTGATCACTTCGTCATAATCGGCCACCGCCCCGTGGTAATCTTCCAGCTTGTATCTGGCATTCCCGCGATTGTTCAAGGCCAGGATGTATTCAGACTCCAGTTCCAGGGTTTTGGTGTAATCTGCTATCGCCTTTTCATATTCCTCCAGGGCGAAATAAACCGTTCCCCGGTTGTTGTAAGCAATGTAGTATCCGGGATTTACTTTCACTGCCGCGGTATAATCCGTTACGGCCTCTTCAAATTCGCCAAGGTCTTTCTTCACCCCGCCCAGGTTGTTGAACGCCGAGGCCAGTGTGGGGTTCAGTATCGTTGCCCTGAAAAAATCTTCCTGCGCCTGTTCCAACAATCCAAGTTTCCAGTTGGCGCTTCCCCGGTCGTTGTATGCATAAGCATAGTCGTTATTGATGCTGATGGCACGGGTGTAATCATCCTTTGCATCCTGATAATCACCCATCTTAAACTTAGCTCCGCCCCGATAGTAATAAGACTGGGAGAAATTGGGGTTGGTTTCCAGGCAGGCCGTGAAATCTTCGATGGCCCCTTTCAGGTCTCCCAGCTGAAAACGTGCCAGGCCACGCCCGAAGTAGGCTTTATCTGTTTTTTTAATGTCCAGAACGGCATTGTAATCTTTCAATGAACCCGGATAATCGCCGAGCAAATAACTGATCTGCCCCCGGTTATAGAGCGCTTTATAAAAATCAGGCTTTCTCATCAATACGAGGTTCAGGCGGCGCATAGCAGAATCCAGATAGCCGCCTTCGTAAAAGGCGATGCTCTCGTTGTAAAGGATCTCCGCCTGCTGATCGTCGGATACCAGGCTGTCGGCAACAGGCAGTTCGGTATTTTGTGCCTGTAAAAGTGGTATGCAGGCAAACAGGAAAAAATATAGAATGTGTCTTTTCATAAGAAGGTGGTTTGTTTCGTATGGCTAATTTATTAAATTTCAAGCCCAAAAATCAACCCAATGAAGAAATTTTACCTTATTAATAAAAGTCTACAGCTATTACTTATCCTTTGCTAAGGCTGACACGGTAAGGATGCATCCGCTTAAGCGAGCTTGCAAGCAGAGGTTTATAAAAAAAATCTTGCTATTGCTTTTATAATTTTCTATTTTTGAGACACATCAACCAAAACTTTAATTTATGAAAAAGCTATCCCTGATGGTGTTCACCGCACTTCTGACAGCTGCGGTATCACTTGTTAACGCACAGCTCGAATACAGCGCCTTCACGCAAACCGGTTCGGGTTATTCCGTAACCGCTGCAACCGATTATCAAAGCCTGGGCATCAATCCTGCCAATCTAGGATGGAAAAGAAATGTACATGCCTGGAACATTACTTTTGTTGAAGGTGGCTTTTCGGTATATTCGGAGCCGCTCAACAAAGAGCAGGTTTATACGGACCTGTTTGGAAGCGATGCCGAAAAATTTCCGGATTACAATGTCAATCCCCAGCCACGCTTCGACGCCATCGAAAATTTCACGGACGCCCGTCTGCTGGGAAGCGCCGCCATCACTGTGTTTGGTATTTCCTATCAAAAGGAAAAATTCGGCGGAATTGCCTTTGCCGTGCGCTCGCGGATTCACTGGAACAGCGTTCTCAATCACAAGGCCGCCCGTTTCCTCTTTTTGGGCTATAATGACGATACCTATTTCGAGATCATGGAAGATGAAAAAGGAAAATACGGCAAAGCCATCAACCCGGAATCCACATCCCAACTCTATAGTCCTTCACATCTTGAGCATATATGGTACAACGAATATGTACTTGGCTATGGCAACAAGATCATCAACGAAGACGGCTTTAAATTATACGGAGGCCTTGCCCTGAAATATCTGCAGGGATACGGTTCGGTGTACGTTGATATACCCGATGTGAACACCGCCATAGGATACCAGTCATTGTGCCCGCTTTACAAGGTGGATTACGGCGATAATGAAACACCTTCCCAAATGACAGGCGAAGGTCTGCAAACAGCCGGCACCGGTTTTGCCTTCGACCTGGGCCTGACCTTCCAGGTTGAGGATGAATTGAAGGTGGCTGTGGCCGTGAATGATATCGGTTCGATCAATTGGGACGGGAATGTTTACGATGGCACCAATCCCGATGTGGATGAAATCCGAAGCGATGGATTGGGCAGTTACAATATTTTCGGGGAAGCCGGCGATGTGATCTCCGACAACACCAACGTGGGCGAATGGGAAGGTTTGCTCGAAAAGAAAGTAAACCTGCCTACCAACCTGCGCGCGGGCATCAGTTACCAGTTCAATCCGCAATGGGAAGTGGGAACCGACCTTTATTACGCTCTGAAAGACGATGTGCCTGGCGCATTCCGCGATCCTGTTTTCGGAATTGGAACCAGGTATGATCCGGCCAACTGGGTGCAGCTGTCGATGGGCTTTGTCTCCGGCGGTCAGTTTGGATGGGATATTCCCTTCGGGGCAACCTTCAGGCCTGTGAACGATGACAAAACATCCTGGGAGATCGGCTTTGCCGTGAGAGACCTGCCCTCGCTGTTCAAAGAAGATGATGTTACGGTTTCCGTTGTGATGGGACTGTTGCGTTTCAGCTTCGGGTATGAAGAGGATGAAAAGCGTTTCCTGGACGAATAGGGCGGTCCGGTAAAAAAATCAGCCACAAAGACCCAAAGTCACAAAGGATGCACGAAGAGCTTGATATTCAGGTTGCAGAACAAATTATTTAATAGCGAAAATGGGGCACGGATTGCAAATCCGCGCCAGCGAGAGAGCCTGATATTATGACTGGTTTGGGACCGAAAAGTGATCCGATTACTCAGAACCTGCCGGTTTTTTGAAATACCTGCCTTTACCGGTAATCGGATCACTAAACCAGCAATAGACCAATACCGACTTACCGGCCACCGATCACTGATATAAAGCGCCACCTTGCGACCTTTGCGTAAGTCATTGCGGCTTTGCGGTTAAATGGTTTTGACCTTAGTCGGCTTCGATTTCGTTTATTGATCCCCTTCCTTGAAATCCATCTCTACCTCCACTTCCTCACCATCCGAAAAATCATCATAATGATAGGTTTTGTTGCTGAACTTTTTTGAAGCATTCAGATTGGGGATCGTAGCCGTGATAAAGGCGTCGTCTTTTGTGTTTTTTAATGTGATGCTTTGTTGGGCAAATACAACCTGCCCCTGCAGATCGGTGTTTTCCTCTTCAAAAACCACATCCGTGGCAGAGGCACCGCAGGGATGGCGCTCGAAACGCACTTCAACAAGCTCATTACTCAGCGGTGTATCGTCCTGAGATTTAACCGTTACCGTTAAATTTATCCTGATCGTTTTATCAGTTGCAGCGGTGCTTTCGCAGGGATCGGTTTTTTCTTCTTCCTTACAGCCAATGGAACAAACAAGTATCATCAGGACGATAAACGGGAGGAGGTTTTTTGCTTTCATCTTTTCAAGCTTTTGATTTAAAACAAGATAAAGATATAACATTTGACATCAAAAGTAAACTGAAAAACAGGATCTTGATTTCAGCGGGGAAAATGTATTACATTTGCTTAAGCGAGAGCATCATCATTAACAATTCAAAACGCAAGCAATATGAGATCACTCCTTCTCATTTTACCATTATGGATTTCCCTGATCCTGGCCCCACCCGCAATATTGGCTCAGGACACGCCCGGCGGGCATATGCAGGCCGGATCCTTCAACACCTATCAACCCAGCTGGGCGGTTTCCGTTAAGGTGAATACCTTCGGACCGGGGCTGGAAATTGTCAAAGGCCTTGGTAACAGGTTCAGCGCGCGTTTGGGTGGAAATTATTTCACCTATAATTATGAAAGCCTATATGAGAATATCAACATCAGCGCGGATGGCGACTTTAAAGTTGGCGCGCTTTCGTTGCTTGTCGATTGGTATTACGCCGAGATATTGCATCTGACCACGGGTGTGTTTTATAACTTATCCAGGCAAAGCATATCGGCCATGCCCACCGAAGGATTTCAGGTGGGAAGCATTTATGTTTCCCCTGAAGACATTGGAGACATTACCATTAATTTGGAGCCCAATCGTTTCGGCCCGTATTTCGGACTGGGGTTCGGACGCACCATATCCTACGACAGGCTTGTTTCATTCAACATGGAACTGGGAGTGCTTTATCAAGGCGAACCCTCGGTGGAACTCGAAGCCAGCGGAATGATCGCCCCCACGGCCAACGAACAGAACGAACAGGTGATCGAAGACAACCTGAGCGACTTTTATCTGTACCCGGTTATAACGATGCAGCTATCTTTTAAAATTTTCTAACCTAAAACATTTTGATCATGAAAACACAATATAAATTTTTGGCCCTGTTCCTGCTAACAATATCCTTACTGACTATAGCAAGTTGTAAAAAACTGAAAAACCCCACCGATGGCGTTCAGGTGATCATCAATTACGACCTGATCGAAACCAACTTTTCGGTGAAATTCATCGACGCCGCCACCGGTGAGCTGATCGGACAAAACGGGGATAAAAAGGTGAACATTAAGATCGGCGGTCAGCATGCTGATGCCGTGATCGACGTTTCCGGCCTGCAAAAACCCGAATACGAATCCTCCAACGGATTTGTTGAACTGGCCCTCAACCCCAATACCGACCCCAGCCAGCAAAACCCGGTGAAGTTTACCATAGTGGCAAGTGCCGACGGATACCTGAGCACCAGCAAGTTTATCGAAATCGGCGGTCGAGACCGGCTGATGTTCGAGATGCGCATGGTGGATGTGGACAATCCCCCCAACGGGGTTTCCAGGATCATCGACAATTCAGGGGAAGCGGATCCGGAAGGCAGGATCGTTTCCGACATCACCGTGAACACACCCAATGGCAATGCCAGCCTGAGGATCCCTTCGGGAACCATACTGAAAAGTGAAAGCGGGGAGTTGCTCACCGGCGGAATAGAAATTCAACTGACCCACTTCAGCAATATGGAGGACGGATCCCTGCAATCCTTTCCCGGTGGCCTCAACACCAATGTGGAACAAGCCGACGGAAGCTACGAACGGGCGCTGTTTTTTTCAGCGGGATTTGTAGCTCTGGAAATCATGGATGAAACCGGAACCCTTGCAGACACCGTGTTGGTCAACCCCCTGGAACTTACCATGCAGGTGCCCGAACAAACTTTCAACCCCAATTCCGAAGGCGGTGTGTCAGCCGGAGATACCATCCCCGTGTGGAGCTACAACGAAAATACAGGGGAATGGAATTACGAGGCTACCGATGTGATCAATACCGGCAGCCGGGAAAGCTATCAGGTGACCACCGAGATGTGGCACCTCAGCTGGTGGAACTGGGACTGGCCCTGGTGGTGGGTCTGTTACGAAGGCCTGATCATCCATTTCGAGAGCGACGAATACTACTGCCCCTGCTACTGGTGGAACGTGCAGGTGCGCAACCCCTTCAACAACACCCTGATGTGGAACACCTATATGTACGCCTGCCAGAACGATCCGGTGCACCTGTGGAACGCACCCGGCGGACTGCCGGTCAACATGTATTTCAGCGATCAGTGCGGGAACGTGAATACCGAGCTGGATTTTTATTATGAAGAAAACCTTTGTGCCGCCGACGAGCTATGGATCTACTTTTATGCCGAAGAAATGGGCCAGACCGTGGAGGTCGATATCTCAGCTTATTGCGCCAGCAATCCCGACTACATCATACGGCCCACCCTCAGTTACTGGGTAAGAGAGGCCAACGATTGGTGCTTCCGCTGGTTCGAGCTGGTGAACGGACACGGAGAGCTATGCGGCGTGGAGCTGGGCGAAACCTATGTGATCGGCATCTACCTCGACGGCAAATGGTACGAACATACCTTCACCATCGACCAATCCTATTATGTAGAACATGGCATCGAACTCCCACCGGAAGTCTGCTCGGAGGTGTTTGGGCTGTAGGCTGGATGTCGGAGCGAAGCGGAGATCCCGATAGCGTAGCGTATCGGGACTGGATGCCGGGTATATGGGTATAGGGTTATAAAGGTATAAGGGGCTGCTGATCTGGTGGAGCATTGAACATTGAACTCTTACCCATGTTTTTCGTGGTATTGCTCCGACAGCTGGTTGTAATTTAGCCAGGCAAAATGGTCATCCTCGAATTGCTCGCCGCTGTCTGCGCACCGGTATGAATGGAACAAGATCTTGAAATCTTCATTGCGATAACGCATTACACGCCATTCTTTTTTGACACGCATTTCTTTTCCTGTGATTGGGCTTTTCATGGTTTAGTGGAATGGGTGGGTAAAGATATGAAGAAACGCCATTCCTGCGAAGTTTCCATAGAGGAAATCGAAAAGAACGGCTACAACCTGAACATTTCAAGATATGTAAGCACAGCACTGGAAGAAGAAAAAATCGACTTGGATGAAGTGCATAAGCGCCTGGATTCAATCAATAAACGAATCAAAGAAAACAGGGATAAACACAATGAATATTTGAAAGAGCTTGGGTTGGATGGAATACGTTCTATAGTGAGGACATAAGCTTTAACCTGACATTATGGATTTGAAAAATAATTTATCTTCAAGCTTATGAGAATCAAACTAAAATATTTTGTATCATTGTAATCAGGTTTAAGCTTACAGAATTACTATGAGACATAAATATATATCAAAACAATCCAACGAGCTTTTGTCTTATTTTAATGATCAAGAAAAGAATTGTTTTACCTATTCAGAAGCTAAAATTGCTTTGCCTCATTCTGAGGAAGGAGCAATAAAGCAACTACTGAGTAACATGACAAAAAGGGGGCTTTTGATGCGCTTGAAGAAGGGATTATACTACGCAATTCCTTATGAGCAAAATTCGGAAAACTTTATGCCTGATTGGCACTTAATTGCCGGGCATCTGGTTAAAGATGCTGATCATTATATTGGTTATTATTCTGCACTACAAATACATAACCTGATTACCCAGCCATCATTAAAAGAACAGATAGTCGTTTCAAAACAAATAAGACCATCTGTAATTAAGATTAAGGATATACCTTTTCAATTTATCTATCACAATGAAAATCATTTCTTTGGTGGAAAGAAAATGTGGATTGATAACTTTCACAAGGTTGAATGCTCCGATTTGGAAAAAACGATTATTGATTGTTTGTTTAAACCTGATTACTCCGGTGGTATAGTAGAAGTATCAAAAGCTTTATATTTTTCAAGAGAAAAAATTAAATTCGAAAAATTGTTGAACTATGCATTGAAGTTCAAATCGCAAGCAGTTATTAAACGATTGGGATTTCTTTTGGAAACACTCGAAATTACCACTAACATTATCCAAAGACTTCAGGAAGAGAAAACGAATTCATATGTTTTACTGGATACGGAATTACCAAAAAAAGGCAGAATGGTTAAACGGTGGAGCATACAACAAAATATTGAAACGGAAACGATTAAATCTGCCATTAATACATGATTAAACCCGGAGAAATACAACAAAAAGCACGCACTTTTAATGTACGTGATCAACAAATAGAGAAAGACTATATCCTTTCGTGGATATTGTGGGGTATTGCTAAACATGAGCATTTATCAAAAATCCTTGTATTCAAAGGAGGCACGGTTTTAAAGAAACTATATTTTGAAGATTACAGGTTCTCTGAAGATCTTGATTTTACGCTAATTGATAGTTCAGCTTCAAATGAAATGATTTTTGATCGGTTTATGGAGGCTTTTGAATTCATTCGGGAGGAGGCCAATATTCCTCTTGAAATTATAGATAAAAACGAACATGAAGATGGGGGAATAAATTTCTATATTTCTTATGTCGGGCCACTTGGCGGCATAGGATCCAATAAACGAGTAAAAGTCGATGTTGCCAGAGCAGAAGTTTTGGAATTTGAACCGGCTACAAAAGATGTTTTTCTTAGTTATTCGGATTTGTTAGAACATAAACTTCTTTGCTATTCATTGGAAGAAGTTTTAGTTGAAAAATTACGTTCAATCATGCAACGTATGCAAGCACGTGATTTCTATGACATTTGGTATCTGCTCGAGGTACAGGGAATGGAAATAGACTTTTACATGAATGAGTTCAAATCAAAGTGTAAAACCAAGGGTTTAGATGCTTCTCAATTTTTTACTAAATTAGAACAGCGTTTACCACAGTATAAAGGACGTTGGCAGAAATCATTGAAAGAGCAAATTCATGATTTACCTGAGTTTGATAAGGTTGAAAGGGAATTAGCGCGACAATTCAGAAAAATGGATCTATAGAATTGATAATGAATACTATGAATGAAATGGGATTGTTCATCAATGCCGGCGAGCATTTTGAGAAAGGCAAACGACAAAACCGGCTGAATGAGGAAAATATTCAATCCATTGTAGAAACCTACAAATACAGAAAAGAAACCGAACGCTATTCGCGCAAAGTTTCCATGCAGGAAATCGAAAAGAACGGCTACAACCTGAACATATCAAGATATGTGAGCACAGCCCTGGAAGAAGAAAAAATCGACTTAAATGAAGTGCATAAGCGCCTGGATTCAATCAATAAACGAATCAAAGAGAACAGGGATAAACACAATGCATATTTGAAAGAGCTGGGGTTGGATGAAATAGAATAGCGATTTTTTTTACCTGATGTCGAAAATTAGCATTTACAATGGTACAGGTATGTGGGAAATTTTTATCTTTGGTTCTGAACTAAGCTGGAAATTAATGAGAAAGCGGGACAGACGTAAAGTTATTTCAACCAATAGGCTATGTATGTGTACCTTTTTAGGGATTAATAGCGAAATAAGTGTAACTGATGCATATACATATAAGTTGGCAGCAATTTAAAAAAAAAAATTAAGTGCCTGTGATTAGTTTAAAATTATATAAATAGTGTGATGTGACATTTTTAGAACAAACTATAAAGGAGAAAGGTCCAATTTTATCTAGTAAACTGATTGAAGTCCTTACAAACAAAGAGAAAGGACTCTCAAAGGAAGCAGCAAGAAAAAGACTTTCAAGGATTAATGGGGACATTGCTAGAATCACCGGATTGTTCTCCGATAGACAAATACTATTTCACGACAAAGCCATATACAATAGTCCAGAATATTTTGAAGGAATATATGATGCACTTAAAAAAGCAGGGAAACAATATCAGCTTATTCTTCAATCACTTGATTTTCATTACGGTCAAATAAACAAAAATCAACTAGCAGCATATTCAATTAATCCCATTAAGAATTTAAAGGGACACCTTACCTTTCACTCTGCTCTCGAAAAACTTGAAAAATTCAACTTAGTACACAATGACGGTGAAAACATTTCGCTTTTGCCAACTTTAGCAGAAAGTAATCCAAGCAGTAAAAGAGCCAAAGGAATTGAAGTTGCAAAGAATTTCCTATTGGTTCAGTTTAATGATTGGTCAAGAAAGATTGGATTGACTTCCTACAACGCTTCAAAGTTTCATAGCGAATTTGGAAAATACCAATTCAATTTTGTCAGTCCAACATATGCAGGTACTCTGCCAAGGTATAGCTCAAATAAGAAAATAGTTCCAGGCTTTTTGGTTGCTGACATTTTAATCGGGAATACTGTGACTGAAAGAGAAGTTGAATTCTTTATCAATAAAACAAAGGCATTAAAATATCAGAAGCAAATTGCCAATTTCATTCCCTTTTTAATAATTGAATCTATTGATACTAATTCATTGAATTCACTAAAGTCAGAAGGAATAGTAATTGGCTTTGTCAATGAATTGTTTGGAGAAAAGTACAAAGACCTTCTAAACTCATTAATCGGATTAGTAACTAATGCAGGTGCGATTTTAAAAAAGAATCCTGACGCATATTTGGATCTAATTACTAAACTCAATAAGCTAGTCGATGGTAAGACTAATAATCTAAGGGGTGATTTATTTGAATTAGCTGTAGGCTATTATCAAGGGCGAGTATGTAACTCCATTGATATTGGAAAAATAATTAATCACGGTGGAGAACAAAGGGAGATTGATGTTCTTGGATTCACAGCCAATAAAGTTATTGTTTCAGAATGTAAAGGGTATAACCACAAAGTAGATAAAGATGAGATTGAAAATTGGTTAGGACAAAAGGTTCCGATAATTAGAAAATGGATTCTAGATCAATCTTCAATATCTGATAAGGAAATTCTATTTGAGTATTGGTCTACGGGTGGTTTTACTGAAGAAGCTATCATTTTACTAGAGAGTAAAAAGAAGAATACAAAAAAGTACTCTATTGATTTTTATGGTTTACAGAAAATGATAGAAAAATCAAGGGATTTAAAATCCAAGAAATTTACCGAAGTACTAAGAGATTACTATGTAAAAGAAATATAAAACCGTTGAAATGACACAAGAAGAAATTGAAAAAATCATTAAATCCACAGTTCACATTGTAATGAGTGAACCTAAGACACTTTTACCAAAAGGACTTGGGTCAGGTTGTATAGTTAAATTTAATGATAAAGAGTTATTATTTACAGTTGCTCATGTAACAGACATACAAGCTGCTACATGTATAGTAACAGGACACCCTCCAGTAATGAACCATACACCTATGTACTCAGTGGGTGGAATGTGGTTTTTGGATAAGTTCGATATTACTAAGTATGAAGAACAAATTGAAATAATCAAGTCTGACCCTGATAGAATAGAAGACCGAGATTTTGGACAAATTGACTTCAGCTTTGCCACTCTGAAACATAAGATTGAGTATTTACAAAATGAAATAAAATTCAAGGACTTTACAGTCGAAAAGGAAAAAAAGGAAGTCATTCCTATTACCTTAACAGAAGTTCCAGATGAAAATAGTCATTACGGATTTTTTGGGAGGATTAAAGCAAAGTGGCTAATGAACAATAGTAATCCTGTCCTTGCAAGTCAAGAAGTATTCTATGGCGGACTTAAATTCAAAAGAAAAGTTGGTCACTATTATGAGTTTGCGTTACCGGAAGAAATAAAGAGTCATACGGACTTTCAAGGAACCAGTGGAGCACCGATTATGGACACAAACGGAAAGTTAGTATCTTTAATTACTCACGGATATGAAGGAGCTGACAGAATATATGGTATTGCGCTTGCGGACTTTAAAAGTGGCATTGAAGCGATGATAATGACTGAAGAAAAATAAAAAACTGCTGCCAATAGCACCTAAGAAAACATGGGGCGGACAGTGGTAAACGCCAGGTTCGTTCTTCATGGCTAAATTTGTCACGGACGGACAAGTAAGAGCTTCGAAAGCCCCACGTTTCTTAGCTGCAAAACGTTAGCCACAATGTAAAATATACAATGATATTTGGAGATTTAGAATACACGCATAATCATGGGACTTCTACAGGAATAATCCCACGATTTTACCTTCAAATGTTGGAATTAGCATCTTTGACCTTTGAGACTAAAAAAGAGAAGGATCGTTTATTTTCAAACTTTGAAAAAAACAACATTCCTGATTTTACCGAATTCTACGATATCTACCACGAACTGATCAATAAATATGATCAATACGGAAAAGGTTTAATAGATGGAACATATCTCAAAATTCAAGATAATGGAACATTTCACCTAGACAGGGGATTAGAAATTGAAATGCGAAAATTAATCAAGAGCTTTTTTGTTGTCGGACGAAGACTCTTGAACAACTTTGTTCAATCAGAAATGATTCGCAATGAAAAAATAGATCTCAGAAAATTGGTCATTGTTAAAGATGGGAATTTCGATAAAAATAGAGAAGCTTATATAAATTCAAATCATTCAGGAATCAGTTATGAATTACTTTACCAAATAATCCATGATGCCCGAAACGAATTCTTGGCCAATTTTAACGAGCAAAGAGGAAAAATTGAACATTCAAGTTTTGAAATGCCAAAGTTTGAAGTAAAACGAAACAAAGGTCAACTCATCATTCAAGAACCTTCATTAAATGGGAACATAAGGTTAATTGAAGAAATTAGCAGGTTTTACATATTGCTTTTAGACTTCATAGAGAATTTAATGGTCTATTACTATGGTTTGAATGCCTATGAACGTACCAACGGAAACTTAACCTTATTCTATCGTAAAGACTATGATTTTCCTTCACTGAGATATAAGTATGTGATTCAAATTAGGATTAATGATCCTAGCTTGACATTACTAATAAATTGAAAAAAAACACTGTGGCTATGGGTATAAAACATAGGGTGGATAATGGTTTACGCAAGTTTCGGGCACTTAGCAAGCTTCGTTTCGTTGGACAAGTACGCAGCTCCGAAATGCCTTACGTTTCATACCCAAAAACGTTGTGGTGCATATAAAAAAACTCAAACACTAAAGATATGACAAGCCATTCAAGCAAATTTGG
The DNA here is from genome assembly GCA_021738625.1 of Bacteroidales bacterium. GTDB lineage: Bacteria > Bacteroidota > Bacteroidia > Bacteroidales > JAIOZK01 > JAIOZK01. Next base: position 2,891 of record JAIPBS010000054.1, on the reverse strand, counting down.
AATTTTCAATTTCGGTTTCATTGAGAATAATCGAACCTTCATTGACGAAATAAACGCAATGGTTAAGGAAGGAACACCCCACACTGAATTCAAGACATTTAATATTGCTTTTTATAATGCTTTCAAAAATGGAGAACTGAAGTATTTGGATAAGCACGGTAATGTTAAGAACGAATCTGAATCTGTATATGCTTTGTATTCAACAGGTCTTAAGAATGAAGATGACCAAGAAATTATTGCCTATTTCTATCGTATTCGACCTGATAAAAATTGGACGGGTATTTACTTCACTACTGAGCCTAATCTCAAGAAAGAGATTAAAAAGAACTTATTGTTTCGTATAGGGAAAATGGCATTTGACGAATGGAATGACGGATTTCAGTTTTTAGAAGAGTTAAGTCAAAAAACAATACCTGAAAAGTGGTCGTACCAAAACCATGAATCTGGTATTCCACACCCTATTTTAAAATCTTTTATCGAAAACACTTTAGAGAAACTTTTAAAGGACAAGAATCAGGGTAAATTCATTATGAGTGATGATGAAAAACATGGACTTTTCAACTCAGGTTTACTCGACAAATTCTTTCACGACATTTACATAATAGTCGAAATTCGCAAAGAAGACGGTGAATTTGAATATTACAACCCAATAATAATGAAAAGTCTTTCAGACCTTTCAAAAAGAAAATTTCAGAAAGATGGGGTTCTTTTAAATCATCCTGACCGACTTCCTGATAGTATAGATTTTTTCTCCGATATAAAGGAAGTTACATTTAACAACTCCATTCCAATCGACAGAAGCTATGACAAATTCACGCATATAATTGAAGAAAGAATAGATAGGTTTCCACCTGATTATCAAAAAAAAGACACTACTGAACTCGCAAGAGCTCTTGACAATTCCATTAATTACGCAAAAGCAATAGCAAAGCGGAACTACAAATTGGTAGTACCTCAGTACAGACCCCAATCAGATAAGCTACAATTATTAATGCCAATCTACTTGAGCGGTTCTTTTTCAAAACAACCTGATTTTGCCCTAGTTCTCGACTTAGAAGATGGTATCTATACACCAGAAACAATTTTACCTCTTGACGCTGCTTATCAAAATGCAAGGTTAATTGCCAAACCTGATGATTTTTGGTTGAATCCGGATGATATATAAAAAGAATACGCACCACAATCAAGTATCCAGCCCCGCCAGTAATCACTGACGGGGGAACTTTTCGCATTGATCCGCCGCAATGAAATGAAAGCTTCAACCCCCCTCCAAAAATCTCCCTACCTTTGTACAAAAAGCATCATGGCAAAAATACTGGGCATTGGCAATGCACTGATCGACATCATGACCCGCCTGGATCATGACGAGCACCTTGAACTGTTTAAGCTCCCCAAGGGCAGCATGACCCTGGTGGATGAGTTGCTGTCGGAGGAGGTGACCAAAGGCACCGAACACCTGGAGAAAACGCTTGCCTCGGGCGGATCGGCTTCCAACACCATACACGGGCTGGCGCGCCTGGGCGTGCAAACGGCTTTTATGGGCAAGGTGGGCAAGGACCAGTTCGGGGATTTTTTTAATGAAGACCTGGTGAAGAATGGCATCGACCCCAAATTGTTTTTCAGCGAAAAGCAAAGCGGAAGGGCCATCGCCCTGGTCAGCCCCGACTCGGAGCGCACCTTCGCCACCTACCTGGGCGCCGCCATCGACTTGTCGAAAGAAGACCTCAAGCCGGAACATTTCAAAGGATATGATTTTTTTCACATCGAAGGATACCTGGTGCAAAACCACGGGCTGATCGAAACCGCCGTGCGGCTTGCCAAAGAAAACAATCTGCAGGTGGCCCTCGACCTGGCCAGCTACAATGTGGTGGAAGCCAACCTGGATTTCCTGCGGCTGCTGGTGAGGCAATACGTGGACATTGTGTTTGCCAACGAAGAAGAAGCCCGGGCCTTCACCGGCAAAGAACCCAGGGAAGCCGCGCAGGAGCTGGCCGAACTATGCGGGATCGCTGTGGTGAAGACCGGCAAAAACGGTTCCATCATCCAAAAAGGAAAAGACATATACGACATCAAAGCAGTGGAAGCCACCTGCCTTGACACCACCGGCGCCGGCGACCTGTACGCCTCCGGCTTCCTTTACGGACTGGCCCACAAGCTGTCACTGGATAAATGCGGACAGATCGGTTCGCTGCTCGGCGGCCGCGTGATCGAAGTGATCGGCGCCAAGCTGGACCGGCAGCGGTGGGAAGAGGTGCTTGAGGAGGTTGAAAGGATCAAAGAATCACCAAATGGAAATTTGAAAATAGAAAGTTGAAATTTGGGTTCCTATAAACGAAGGATAAGCACGAACTGACACTGGTGCTTTGAAACAGGGGTATAGAGGTATAGGGTGTATATGGGTATAAGGGGAGAACAGAGAATTACCAAATTACAAATAACAAATAACTTGCTTGACGCCTGCCTGCCTGCAGGCAGGGCAGGCAGGGCAGTCAGGGGCACCAAAACACAATCACCAAATGACCAAAACATGCAAGCAGATGCGGTTTTGAACATTTGAATTTCGGTGATTGGAATTTATCCGCCTGAGGTCGGACAAGTTTTGAGATTTGTTTTTTGGTGCTTGTGATTTTTCTATTTGCCCCGGCTCATTCAGGGTAGTGGGGATTCGCCAGGGGATATCTCGCTTTGCTCGATATGACAATCTTCTTATTAAAAAAAGGGGGAGCGGGAGGGCGCGCGATGCGCGCCCTCCTGTAAGCTTCCCCTTTTTAGTACAGAGCTAAAGTAGACTTTTTTCTTCAATCAAATGTTCTTGGGCGGAGTGGAGCGTAGCGGAACGGAGCCCAAGAACATTTGTGCCCTTTCTAAACATCACTGGGCTCTCACCCATT
>JAIPBS010000010.1 GCA_021738625.1 Bacteroidales bacterium | reverse complement strand
ATTATCAGGATTATTTGGATGAGTTCTGTTATAAAGTAAACCGAAGATACTTCGGAGAAAAAATATTCGACAGACTGCTATTTGCCTGTGCAAGTTATAATTACAAAGACCTTGTTCATGTTAACTGATACTCATATAATTTTAAGTTCATAAATGTTTGTTAATTATTGCCTGTTTTTGTGTTCAAATCACTTTGATTTGAATATTTTTAATAATTAATAAATCCGATTTTTGTTAGGTCAAAGATATAATTTTTTTGATCTAATAACAACCTTAACACAAAATTAACAAAAAATTAAGATTGTTAGATATTATTATTATAATGACTCAATAAATTATTCGCCATTCCTTTGACCAGAAATGTCGGATTTATGTTAAAATGTCTATTGTTGTATATGTCCAGAATACTTAAGTATTGCAAACCTACTAAACAAATGCAGGAATTGCATTCCAAAACAAACAAACGTATGCTTTTTTTTAACCAAAGCTGAAATCTTAATATTTAACGTTATGATTTATTATCAAAATCTTATTGTTAATTAATTCACAATAATAAATTTACATCTTTAGCAGTGTAAAAAAATCTCATTTATTTTTTTCAATATCTGTTCTTTGCGACGGAATGATATGGGTACGACCGACTTGTCGCGCATGATGAGTGAGCCGCCGTCTTGTTTATTCACTGTGCGGATATGTTGCAGGTTTACCAGATGTGACTTATGCGGCCTGATAAACTGGTAGTTCTCCAGCAATTTGGCATATTCATTCAATGTTTTGGAGATGGTAATCTTACTGCCGTCGGAAAGAAAGAAATAGGTGTAGTTTTTATCCGCCTCACAACGGATGATCTCATGTATCCCAACGATATGAACCTTTTGTGCGGTTTTCAGTGCGATTTTGCAATCGGCATGAGGCTTTTCGTTCCGGCCGTTTCCGTTGGCAGAAAACCTGCTTACCCTGGCTTCGGCTTTGCTGTAATGCCTGTATTTTAAAAAACCATTGAAAACTTTCCCGATTTGCTCAGAAGACACGGGCTTGGTAATCAAATCGACTGCACGCGATCTAAGCTCAATGGAGGTAGTTTTTAGCCCGTTGGTTAACAAAATAAGGTCGAATCTCTCATTTTGCAACTCTGAAAGAAATGTAGTGGGCAATTCTCCGTTGATCTCTGTGCTTAAAATAACCAGGTCAGGCCGGAGCCCGGCAATTTCAGCCCTGGCTTTATCATAATCAAGGTAATCCGCAACCACCCTGAATTCGCTGTGATTTTCCCCGATCAGGGCCTTAAGCGCTTTTATTATTTCTTTCTCATGATCGATTATGACAGTACGGATCATAGCATCAGGTTTTGGTAAGATTTTCTTCAGTTGTTGTAACTCTTATTATCTGATGAGATTTCATAGCTCATCCGGTTTTGGTTAATCATACTTACAACAATGATAGTAAAAAAAAGCCATCCAAACAACAGGCAGCTAACGAAAAAAATCAAGATTCATTCGCTATGCTCTATAATACAATATGTTAAACATTGATTAATTCTTCGAGACCCCGGCTGGTTGTTTTCAAAAGTTTGTACATTTGAGGCACACAGCACAGGAACAACTTTCTATGAGATGAAAAAAAGCGAAACGAAATCAAGCAAAGTTAAACGCAGGGGATGGCGTAAGTACCTGCCCTATCTGATCCTGGTAGTAGCTGTCATGATTGCATACAGCAATACCCTGAACACCGGATTCCATTTCGATGATGAGACGAGTATTCTTAAAAACAGCCAGATCAGGTCCTTCGCAGATTTTGATGACTTAAACGACTGGACTAACATCCATAACCGACCGCTGGCCTACTTTACTTTTGCCATTAATTATTCCCTGCATGGCCTTAAACCGACAGGTTATCACCTTTTCAACCTGATTCTTCACTTGCTTTCCTGCATGCTTGTGTATAGCCTGGCCAACAAACTTCTCAAACTGAAATCAAATACGCTTGCGGATAAAAACAGAACATACATCGCATTGGGAATTGCACTGTTGTTTGCACTGCATCCATTGCAGACTATGGCAGCAACCTATGTAAGTCAAAGGATCACCATATTGGTGGCTTTGTTTTATATTATGTCTATTTGGTTTTACTTGCAGGCCCGCCTGGATCATATGAAAAACGGTATCCATAACAGGAACTTGCTTTTTTATGGCGCTGCGGTGATCTCAGCATTTTTGGCTTTGCTTTCAAAACAAAATGCAGCCACCCTCCCGCTGATGTGGTGGTTTATTGATTTTTTCTTTATCCGAAGAGAAAACGGGAAAAAGGATGTGAAATTTCTTTCGATCCTGGGGGGACTCATTCTGCTTGCCCTGATCTCAGTTTTGCTGTTCGGATTGCTGCCAAAAGAAACCGAAAGCATCAGCCGGTTGCAATATCTCATAACACAGTTTAGGGTTTACCTGTTGTATCTGGGACTGGTGATTTTCCCATTTAACCTCAACATTGATCATGGCATAAACATCTCTCAAAACCTCCTTGGGCTGCAGGAAACCAGCGGTTTGATATTGATCCTTCTGCTTATTGCTGTGGCAATCTGGCTGTATAAAAAACAGCCGTTGATCTCCTTTGGTATTGCCTGGTTCTTCATCACCATCTCGATTGAATCGAGCATTATCCCCATTTCCGATCCCATGATGGAACACCGCATGTACTTACCAATGTTCGGTATTTCATTGGTCCTTATCAATCTCATCTATTTGCTTTTCAGAAAACATTTAACAAGGTTTGCCATGGTACTGGGGCTGGTTCTGGTGTTATTGGGGATCAGGACCTATAACAGAAATGCCGACTGGGAAAACAACACCACGATATGGCTAAGCAGCCTTGAAGAGAACCCGAATAACAAAAGAGCCCTGGTTTATATCGGCAGGACCTATGTCACCACAGACCTCGACAGGGCAATGAAATATTTTGAACGTGCCATAGCTGTTGACTCTTCTTACTATCATGGCTGGTTGAATCGAGGCATGGTTTTCTACAATAAAAGACAATTCGGTAAGGCTGCAGAAAACTTCACCCGGGCCGTTGATATTCCCGGCCGTGAGCACGACTATATTTTCTATCTGAGAGGTGTATCTTATCTTCAACTGGAAAAATATCACAGGGCATTGAATGATCTAAACAAATACATCCTTAAAGTGTCAAATGACGTTGAAGCATTTATTTACCGGGGTCAGGTAAATTATGCCCTGAAAAAATACAGGCAGAGTGGCGAGGACTTTCTCAGGGCGGTTCAGCTTGATCCGTCCCGAAAGCAAATCTACCTGAATCTGGTTGAGATCTATTATCGCCTGAAAGACGTTCAGAAAATGAAACAGTACATTCAGATCGCACAACAAAACAAACTAAAAGTGCCCAAACCCTATCTGAATTTTGTAAAAGACAAATGATCAAGATCAGAAACCTGACAAAGATCCCTTCTCAAACTTTTGCGGGGCGTTTATTTTATTTGGCGGCATGATCTATGGCCTGGTTGGATTGTATTTGGTTTCTAAAATATTGCGAAAACCACTCTCAGGACATTGTTACCGCCCTGGTTCTGATTTGCATTGCCTTCGCCTCAAATTTCTTTAACTACGCGGTTGCTGAGGGCGGCATGAGCCAGGTGTACAGTTTTTTTCTGTTCGCCCTGTTCCTGCATCTTTCGATCCGGTACTTTATTAATCCCCGCTGGAAGACATATCTTCTTGTGGGTTTGGTTTTCGGCCTGATCGTACTGATCAGGCCCACCAATTCCATTGTAATCATTCCGGTTTTTTTGTGGGGAGTATACGGCAAAAGCGCTTTCAATGAACGTTTTGATCTGCTGCGAAAAAAGCTGCCGCACCTGATCCCTTTTATCATGGCCATGCTGATTATCATTGCACCTCAACTTTATTACTGGAAAACCATGACGGGTTCCTGGATCTACTATTCCTATCAAAACGAAGGATTTAACTTCCTTCAGCCTGAAATCCTAAACGGATTGTTGAGTTACAGGAAGGGATGGCTTGTTTACAGCCCAGTGATGCTTTTCTCCATTGCCGGCCTTTTCTTGCTATTTAACAGAAAATACCGCAGCTTTCTGCTGCCTGTTTTATCTTTTTTCATCATCAACCTTTATATTGTTTTCAGTTGGGAAACCTGGTGGTACGGTGGCGGATTCGGCGCCAGGGCGCTGGTTGAGTCTTATGTCTTTCTTGCCTTTCCGATGGCGGTATTTATTAATTATGTTCTTAAGAGATCATTGATAATATGGGTCCTTTTGTTGCTTGCAGTCGCGTTTTTCATTGCGGTTAATCTTCTCCAGACATACCAGTATGCAAAAGGCATCTTCCACAGAGACAGCATGACTAAAAAAGCCTATTGGCATATTTTTGCAGAACCGAATGCCGATGTCCCTGAAAGAATGTTTAGCCCGCCCTCAAAGAAATAAGTTTAAACTCATCCTTTCTAATCTTATCGGAAATCATAAATACAATTGGAATTACAAGAATAAAATGTTTATCCCAGCAATAAGAATAAACAGTTTCCAGAATAATAAATAAGAAAACCAGGAAGACTAAAAAAACCGACTTTCCTTTAATAAATATACGTACGGATTCGATCAGATAAATAAGCCCCCAATACAACAAGGCCGGCACGATCACATATTTTAAATACCAAAGCTTAGTAAAAAGAATATCAAGCAATCCTGCAGTGTCCGGGAGGTTCCCATATTGTATCCCGCTGTTCACATTCACCGGAAAACCTGCAATGCTTAATAGCAGGGCCAGGGCTGCAAGCGGATAAGAGGGTTTGAGAAAAATAAAACCGAACTTCCTGTAAAGCACCGGGATGGCATATATCCCAAGCAGTATCAGGGAGTAATTGAAAGCCTTAAGGGAAAATGAAAATGCCGCCCAAGTATTTTCTTCGAATCGTCCACCACCGAAAGCTCCGCTATTTAGATCATATCCCCACAACACAAACAATGGCACAAACATAATGAAAGGAATAAACCCGGACGGCAAGGCCCGCCATCGGACTTCTTTATTCACAATAAAATGATACAATTCAAAAGCAAGGGCAGCAAGCGGAACGATCACAAAAAGCTGACGGGTGCAGATCGCAAAACCCCATATTATACCAGCTAAAACAAAGTTTTTATACTCTGTAAAAAAAAGCATGCCTGCAAACACAAAAATAAGCCCGATCACATCCGTATATAATAATGGTGCGATCATGATGAGAAAATAGGGGTTCAGGATAAAAATCAGCATCAGAATCACTCGATGGCGGCATCTCTTCAGCAACCGGTCAACGGTCAGCAGCAAAAACAAACCCAAAACCAGATGCAGGCTGCGCATCCAGAACAGGGAAAAACCGGTCAGCTTTGCCATCAAGCCGTATATGACAAAGTAAACCGGCCCCATCGGGGATTGCAAAGTGCGTATTTCATCAAGGGCAGGGACATAATTCTCACCGAAACGCATGACCTCATCCAGGAATAGATTTTCATCCCAGACAGGCCTTTCAGGTAAAAAAAAGTTTGCAACCTGAGCCAGGATAAACCAGGATAGAATGATTGTTTTGGAAGCCCCTTTCATCATTCAAAAAAATTATTCTCCTTCACTACCGGCAGCAAGCTTTTGCTGCACATCCTGCATCAGATCTTCCGGGATATCAACTCCGGCCTTTCGTGCTGTTAACAGGTCGTGGTAAGCTTGCTCGTATTGTCCCTTCCAGTAAAAGATGATCCCTCGCCCCTTATATGCCGGATATTGCTTTGGGTCAAGTTGGATGGCTCGGTTGAAATCTTGCAAACCTCTTTCAATTTCCTTTCTTTGGGTAAACAAGTATCCCCTGTTGAAATAAGCCCTGGCCAAAGCAGGATTTGCCTCTATTGCCCTGCTGAAAAACTCAAGGGCTTTTTCAGGTTGTTGAATATAGATGTAACATTGACCGGCAAAATTATATGCATCAGCAACGGTAACGCCCAGTTCGGCAGCTTTAAGAAAATCAGAAATAGCCGGCCGGTATCTATTCAGGTACATTTTGGCTTTCCCCCTGTTGATATAGGCCAGACCGAAAGTCGAATCCTTGTTTAATAATCTGTTGAACAAGCGGATGGCCTCGTCATGCTCTCCCAGGTGCATTTTTATTTTTCCAAGTATATCATAGGCAACCACCACTTCAGGCCGTTTAACAATAAATCGTTCCATATCTTTTTCGGCCCCTTTGTAATCCTTCAGATGAAACTTGATATTGGCGCGATTGAAATAAGCATCGTGGTAAGTGCTGTCCAGCCTGATCACCTCATTGAACCATTTCATGGCCCCTTGAAAATCTCCTTTTTCAAGTGCGGAATTCCCCAGGTTTTGTTTGGGGCGTGGCAGGTTGGGGCTTTTTTGAGCAGCATCACTCCACAGGCTGTATCTGGTCTCCCAAACCTCATTCCTGGCAAAGCTAAGTATCCCGTAAAAAACAAAGAGAAGCAACATGAGCCTGCTGAAAAAACCTATACTCCTTTTTGCTGATAGCTGAAAAACAAGGCTTACGATGATGAGCATGATCCCCAATAGGGGAACATACATCCGGTGCTCAAAAATTACATCACTAATGGGAATGACGGATGATGTAATGGATACTGTGAGAAAAAACCAGAAAATCCCGAAAGAGATCAGCCGCTGCTTTTTGTAAAGCAAAACTCCCAATACAATAAGAAAGAGATTGGCAAGCAGGCTTAAGATTTCGCGCAAACCGGTATAAGTGGTCGAAACGGCAATGTCATGATCGATGTTCTGGCCGAAGGGGATCAGGGAGAGTTGAAGATATTTCAGCAATACCCTGAATTGTGTGAAAAGATATTCAATTCGTCCAATTTTATAAGTTTCCCGGGGCAGGTTACCGGTCAGGATAATCAAAGCAGAAACCAGCACGACTATGGAAAAGCCCGCAATCAGATACTTCTTAAACGGCTTGTTTTCTTTGCTTCTGACAAAAAACAACTCCACCAGCAACCAGGCCACAGGGAAAGTAACGGCATTTTGCTTGCTCAGCAAAGCGGCCATTCCACTTAAAAAAGCTACTACAATCCACATAAGATATCTTCTGTTCCCTTCAAGAAAAGAAAACCTGGCCTTTACATAAGACAAAACGGACAAAAAGTAAAACATCCCTGCGAGGGACGACATACGTTGGATGATATAGGTAACCGATTGCGTTTGCAGAGGATGGGCAAGAAAAAGAAGGGCACAGAAAAAAGCGATCAAGCGGGAATGCGCCCTGAATCGCTCATTTTTAAAAACAGGCGACCGGAACAATTCAACAAGAAGCAGATAAACGAAAAATGATGACAAAATATGAATGATCAAATTCAGAAGGTGATATCCAAACACTTTCTCACCGTGGATCCCATAGTTTATTGCCAGGGTGAGTTTGGCCAGCGGCCGGTATTTGTCAATTCTGATCCATTTGTTGATGTTGCCGTAAGCAGATAGATCTTCTACGTCCTCCTGTTTAATGATCTGATAACTGTCATCAAGCTGAAAATGGGCCTTAAAACTGTTCGAATAGATCAAGGTCCCCAGGATCACAAAACACAATATAACAAACAGTGTATTCCGCGTCTTGAAAAGGTGCATGAGTTCTTTTTCGATAGCATTCACAGACCAGCAGCTTTGATTTACTTCAGACAAATCTAAGGAATTGTTTTCAATCTTACCTCTCACCTTAATTTGAGTCTGTCCATAGAGTCAACAGATCAAACACAGCAAGGGGATATTTCGCTTCGCTCAATATGACATCGTAAGTATTATTGGATAGGGGAGCGGGATGGCGCGCGAAGCGCGCCATCCCGCTCCCCTCTTTTTGTGCCTGGATTATCATATCGAGCGAAGCGAGATATCCCATGGCAATTATCATAATTCGTGGATTTATAAACAGACGCAAAATTTTTCTTTCAAAAACATTCGCATCCCTCATTCACCAAAAACCTTTATTTTTACCAACATGATTTTGATCATATGCTGACTTTCATTCACAAAAAAATGGTGCTGCTTATTCTTTGTCATGTTTTGATGGGGGCCGTTTTATCCGCTCAGCAACCGCAAATCAGCACAAGCAGAAAAAACCCCTATGCAGAGTTTGTTTCTTTCAACAAGTACCTTGGCAAAAACTGCGGCGCCATCGTCGATATCCATCAGGATCGCTTTGGTTACCTCTGGCTGGCGGGAACAAATTGCCTGTCGAAATTTGACGGCAACCAGGTAAAACAATATTTCAAGGACTGGACCCCCGGCGCCCTGCCTGCTTCGCAAACCAACTGCATTGAGGAGGATCCCAACGGAAGGCTGTGGATCGGAACGGCCAACGGACTTTGTCTTTATAATTATAACAACGACCGCTTCACAACTGTGATCGGACCCGACACCAACGCTGCCATCTCCGACACCTTCCACATCCGGGCGATCCACGCCGACGGTGACAGCCTGCTTTGGCTGGAGAGCCTGAACGGTTGGCTGTGGAAAATCGATCCCCAGGATCTTGATGTGATCGGGCAATATAAACACTACCCCACCTCCCAGCCCTATTACCCTTACCATGATATTCACCGCGATAAAAGAGGTACCGTCTGGATCGGAGGCAGAGGCGTGGGCCCTTTTTACCTTGACAAGGAGACAGACCGCTTCAAAGGATTTCCGGTAAGCGATGAAATTATTATTCCCGGGATGAAAAGGCAGTTGGATTTGTCCTATTTCCATGAAGACGCCTCAGGAAATTTCTGGATGGGAGCATCGGGAGGCATCTATCTGTACCATCCCGATTCAAATTATTTCCACTTGTTTATGCAAACCTCAAGTTGGGCCATGGCGGAAGGACATGACGGAAGCCTGTGGTTCGGAATGGGAAATGGTCTGGGACGTTATAACCCGCTGAGCGGCGAACTCCTGATCTTTGAACCCAATGAGGAGAACAGCGGGGGACTGCACGGCAATTACATTTATGAGATCTTTGAAGACAATTACAGGCATTTGTGGATAAGCACCAACAAAGGCGTATTTGTTTATCAGCCGGGGATAAAGGACGTTGAATACCTGTTTCATATTCCGGGGATGAAAGAAACGCCGGCTTCATCGTCGATCACCGACCTGGCGCTGGATGAAGAAGGGATGGTCTGGATCGGCACCGAAAACAAAGGCGTTGACCGCTACGACCCCCGAAACCATTCAATCAGGCATTTCAACCCGGAGAATACCGGCGGATTGGTTTCAGGCAACGTCAGATGCATACAGCCGGGCGGAAAAGGAAAAATCTACCTGGGACTATGGGCCGGCAAGGGATTTGGCAAGCTGGAACCCGACAATAAACAATTTTCGCTATACACCTTCAATAAAAACAACACATACAGCGACTGGTACAACGATCTGGAATTTGACGACCAAGGCAATTTGTACGTGGGTTTCTGGGGAGCAAAAGGATTGACCCTGTTCGACACCCTGCAGGAGAAATTCGGTCGTTCCCTCTCCGAAAAATTCAAGCTGAGGTTTCCAAGCAGACTGATCACCTGTTTGCACTTTTATAACAACAAATTATGGATGGGCACTACCAGCGGCGGACTGCATGTTTATGACCCGGAAACCGACACCTCAGTCAGTTTTATGGAAAGCGAGGGTTCGGGCCTTCAACAGGAAAAGATTTTTGATATCCGACCGGATACAGAAGGAAATATGTGGATCGGAGCAAAAGGATTGTTTTTTATTGAAAAAGGCAGCCTCAAAGCAGTACCGGCAGATCATGAAGGAAAGCTTGAGAAGCTGGAAGTTTACGGCCTGCTGCCTATTAAAAACACGGATGTCTGGCTGATGACCAACCAGGGTCTGATCCGATACAACTTGCAGTTCAACAAGTTTTCCGAATATGCACATATTGTGAAACTGAATTTTGCAGAGAATAATGCTTCCGCCATTTTGCTGGAGGATGGAAGAATTATGTTTGGGGGGACGGACGGCATGGCCATTGTCGACCCCGGGGAACTTGCCAATATACAGGCTTTCCCGGATGTATTTCTCTCGTCGCTCATCGTATTCGATAAGGTAAAAATTCCCAATCTGAGCCTGATGGAAAAAGTGACCTTAAATCACAATGAGAATTTCTTTACTATTTCAGTCGGTTCAAATTCATGGGGCGAAAAACAGGGATTTCGCTATTTGTATAAACTGGAAGGATTCAATCCAGAATGGATAGAGATGCCGGCCGAGGAGCGGCTGGCGCGATTTACCAACGTGCGCCCCGGTGCTTACGATTTCAGGGTGATGGTTACTGAAGAAAACGGCAAAGAGGTAAGCCAGGCCACCTATGCTACCATAACTGTTCTGCCCCCCTTCTGGAAAACCTGGTGGTTTATCCTATTGGCGGTTGTTTTAATTTTTTCGCTGATCGCTGTCATCTGGTGGAACCGAATCAAAAGCCTAAGACTATCTCTTTCAAATGTTGAACTCAACCAGAAATTGCTTCGCCTGCAAATGAATCCGCATTTTATTTTTAACTCTTTGTTTGCCATTCAAAACTATATCTATTCAAAACAAACCCACCTGGCGGGCAACTTCCTTTCCGATTTCGCTCATCTCATCCGGCTGATCCTGGAAAACAGCCGGCACGAATACATTCCTTTTGAAAAAGAATACGAGTGCGTTGACCTTTACCTGAAGTTGCAAAAGTTGCGCTTCGAGGATCAATTCACCTATACAATTCATTATGATCAAAGCCTGATTGAGGAAGAATTTCTCATCCCCCCCATGCTCGCACAACCATTTCTTGAAAACGCCATCGAACACGGGATCAAACATCTCGACAGGCAGGGCCATATCGACGTAGTTTATCAAATTGAAAACAAATACGTACTTTTCACGGTTGAAGATGACGGCATCGGACTTACCGCCTCAGGGAAATTGAACCGCGAAAGCCGACCCGGACACGAATCCCTGGCTATTTCCATTTGTAAAGAAAGGCTTGAAATCCTGAAAAGAAAAAACAATAGAAATATTGGATTCAGTATTGATGAAATCAAAAATCCTGATGAACAAGTAAAGGGCACACGTGTTCAATTCAGGATTCCTGTTAAAAAGACGTATTAATAAATTCATTTACCATGGCTATAAAAACCATAATCGTAGAAGATGAAGTAAATGCAAGAAAAGCATTGGTGAACATGCTCGAGTTCTATGAAAAGGATGTTGAGATCATCGGGCAGGCCAAAAATCTTGAGGAGGGAATTGAACTCATTAAAAACAATCAGCCGGATCTTGTGTTATTGGATGTGCGCCTTCCCGACGGGACCGGTTTCGACCTGATCTCAAAACTGAAGAAATACAGCTTTAAGTTGGTCTTCGTAACAGCTTATAATGAATATGCACTCAAAGCAATCAAGCTCAGCGCCCTCGATTATTTGCTGAAACCTGTTAAACCAAATGAGCTGAACCGTGCGCTTGATAAAGTCAGGGAGGCCGTCGAAAACGAAGAGCAACTCAAAGTGAAATATGAAACGGCCATAGAGAATTTCAGCAAACCGGCCCCGAAAAGGAAGATCATCCTTAACACGGTGGACAGCATGTATGTGCTTGAAGTTTCCGGAATCATCCGCTGTGAAGCCAGCGAAAACTACACCAGCGTTTATGCAAAAGACAAAGGCAGGATCATGTTGGCCAAAACCCTTAAAGACTTCGAGGAAATGCTTGTACCATTCGGCTTTTTCAGGGTGCATCAATCACATCTGGTCAATTTACAATATGTCGACACCTATGAGAAAAGAGGCAGCGGACGGGTTTTGCTGAAGAACGGGGAAAAAATTCCCGTATCCACCCGGCGAAAGGAAGGCTTTCTCAGGGCGCTGGAAGCAATTATCTAATCGCGGATAATAAACCATGATTTACAGATCATAAGCATTTGAGCTCACCTGCCGGTCATATTTCCATTGCGCCGGCTCCCATCCTATATTTACTACCTGAAATCAATCGATGAAAAGACTGTCAGATAGTTTTTTCATCTAAAGTAAAACACAAAGTAAAACAATGAAAACACTTCAACAAATTTCAATGGCACTGATCCTGGGAGGATTGATGCTGACCTCATGCAACCTGGAATTCACCACGGCAAACATCGCTGATGTAAAGGTTTGCGATGAACTGAACGGCAACCTCTGCAACAGTGATCATGCTGTTTTAAGCACAACGGCAAATCAAATCAGCACGAGTTGCAAACTGAAAAACGCCCCACCGAACACAATGGTTACTTTCACCTGGAAGTACCTTGAAAACAATCCGATCATTATCGATGAAGTCACTGTGAATTCGGGGGATGAAGGCAGCAACCTCGACCTGAACAGCACCCTCAGCAGACCCAATAACGGCTGGCCAAGAGGTAAATATGCCGTTGAGATCCGGATTGGCGAAAAGGATAAATCACCTGAAATTAAAAATTTCGAGATACGATGAGAATGAAGATATTATTCCTGCTCATTGCATTGGCGATGGCAGGGCAGCTGGAAGCAAAATGGTATGTCGATAATGAATTCCGTTTCAAGATCGATGTGCCCTCAAACTGGTCTTCCAATATGTATATGGAAGGCACGGACAAAGTTTATGACTTCACCAGCCCGGATGAAAATGTGGCCATCCAGTTGCGGGCATTTGTGGCTGAAAAGGGCCTTACCGCCGATCTGATCACCGATGTATTCGACGAAGCCATCGTGGCACAAGGAGCAAGTAGGCTCAAGCTTTTGGATGAACAGTTAAACGGTATTCAGGGGAAAATGGGAGTTTACAGAAACACTTACGACAACAAGGAAGTTGCCCTGGTAACCTTTGCGGCTGTCGAAAATGGTATCGGCTATTTGTTCCTGGTGGTGATCCCAACAGAAGTTTTCGACCGGAAACTGAACGAAACCGACGCCATACTCAACACATTCACCCTGCTGAATGAACCGGATGTCGTTACCCGGGAAAAACAACCCAGGGAACCTGACCAACCGGCGGCACATGAACCGGAGAATGAGAGCAAACGGATTGGCTTAACACTACCACCCGGAAAGCAATGGCCGGAAGGCGTCTGGCCAAAAGGACAATACGATTGCGGCAATAAAATGTTTCTTGGGGTGATCGGACTGAACGATACCCATATCAGCTGGACCGGTGACAATTATATTTTCAGGCCAAATTTTTACTTACCTAAAGGTGAGGCTACATGGGAAACACGACTGCATTGCCCTTATTATGAAAATTGGTGCAGGATCGATGCGCAGCACAAATGGAGCGACAGCCAGGGATCATATATCATCGAAATAACCTTCCCGCAAGGAGTGGGCATGAAAGACGCCGTTAGCATGAAAGTGCATACATCTTCAACGGGATGGATAAATGTGTCTTGCAACAAAATAGAATAAAGGAAGTCAATCAAATTTAAGAAGCGAAAAACGACAATGATGAAAGCAAAAAGATCACTATTTTTAAACATCCTGATCGCACTGATCTTATTATCAGGAACAATACAGGCCAAATGGTACACCGACAGCCGGTTCAAATTCAAAATAGATGTACCCTCAAACTGGACATCAAACATTTACACCGAAGGCACCGATAAGGTGTACGACTTTACCAGTCCGGATCAGAACATCGCCATTCAGCTCAGGGCTTTTGAAGCCGGCGATGGAGTCAGTGCAAAAGTGATTTCAGACCTGATGGATGAAGGCATCACCGGAGAAGGAGCAAGCCAGGTGAACCGCTCGCAGGACGAGATCAACGGCACCAAAGGCGAGCTGGGCGTTTACACCAACAATTTCGATGGTCAGGATATGGTGCTGATCACTTTCTCGACCGTGCAAAACAACATCGGCTATATGTTCCTGATCGTTGTGCCCTCCAATGTGCTCGACCAGAAAAGCGCCGAGATCGACGCCATCCTGAACACTTTTACCATCAACAGCGTTGCACAGGTCAGAATTGACAAACCTGCCACACAACAACTGACCATCGGCAATATCATCCTGGGTAAAACGCTAAGCGGCAAAACAAACCTTTCGGATATCACCACTGAATTCAATACCGATACACCCGTGTTTTATGCCGTTTTTGACTGGACCGGAAACGGCTATGGAAAATCACTTGAAGCCCGCTGGATATTTGCAGACGGCAATGTGCTCATCGACAGGGTTTATTATGACTTTCCCAACCAAAAGGGCGGTAGTTCCAACACCTCGCTGTCCATACCCGACGACGGCTGGCCGGAAGGCAATTACAGTCTGGAGTTATACATGGACGGTAATCTTGTAAAATCAAAAAACTTCACGGTAGTGGAAAAAACCGATAAAAACATGGGCGGTCTGCTGGGCGGAACCTCGGTGGGCGGATCGGGATCTGATGATGTAACAGGAAAATATAATTTTGTCAGCCGTTCCGATGGGAAATCGCTGGTGAACTATCATTATATCCAAATCAACAGCAACGGCACATACAGCGAGAAATACAACCCGAAAAATTCGGGCAGTTATGTCGGCGGCACCGACGGCACATGGAAGGTGAATGGCAACCAGCTCATCAACACCCATCAGGGTGGTCGAATCTCTGACACTTATACCATCAATGGCAATGAATTAATCCGTGTATCTGACGATGGTGTCAAATTCACATTTAGAAAGTAGTTAAATGCCCCCGGAACAATGAATCACAATAGACCAATGTTTTGTTCCATGAATTCGGTTTCGCGCTGCTTTCAACGGCAGCGCAAACCGATTGGCATGAATCCAGAAGTTGGAAGATAGAGTTTGACAATAACAATGAAACAATGAATCATCCATACATTCATGCAATCATACATCCATACAATCATTCATTCAATCTCCGGCATAAAAATTTAAAACATGAAAACTGCTAAACAATTTGCATTTCTTTTGGTTTTTTTGATCGCATATTTGTCAGCTTCCGGCCAGTTGAAAAACTATACGGACAACCAATATCAATTCAGCCTGGGTTTTCCACCGGATTGGTCTGTTAAATCTTTTACTGACGGCGCCGACAAAGTACTTGACTTGTTAAGCCCGGATGAAAACATCGCCATACAATTGCGTTGTTTTGCTGCAGGAGCGGATATATCCTCCAGTGATGTGGCAAAACTGATGGACAACGAAATGCAGGCTCAGGGAGCGAAACAACATAGCTACTCAAAGGACGAACTGAACGGAATACCCGGTGTGATGGGCGTGTACTCAAACAGCTATGATGGCCTTGAAGTTGCGATTGTTACCTTCAGTATTGTGACCAATCAAACCGGCTACCTGCTATTTACCGTTATCCCACTACTGGAATTTGAGAACAAAATTAACGAAGCCGACGCCGTTCTCAACAGCTTCAGCCTTTTAAAAGCTAAAGACACACCTGTTGCCATTCAACCTTTACAAGGCAATGTTCAGGATGCAATAGCCAACAAGTCTGAAACGAAACCTGCCGAATTCGGAAATGAATACGCAGGACCCTGTGCAGGAAGGAAGTATGTGGATTATAAGGGACAAAAATACCGCATCATATCCGTTGGCGATCAGTGCTGGTTTTCTGAGAACCTGAATGTGGGAACAATGCTTCTTTCCGGAAGCTATCAAACTGATAACAACATTGTTGAGAAACATTGCCTGAATAATCTTGAAACCAATTGCAGCAAATATGGCGGACTGTATAAATGGTCGGAAATGATGATGTATGCCCAGGCCGAAGAATCTCAGGGAATCTGCCCACCCGGCTGGCACATCCCGACGGATATGGACTGGAGAATTTTGGAAGGATATGCAGATAGTGAATTATCCGTTGATGATCCCATATGGGAACAGGAAAATGTTAGCCGGGGCAAAGACGCTGCCAGGAAACTGAAATCCAAAACAGGCTGGAAACCGAACCGTTACAGCCATGAACCGGGTTTACAGGGGGATGATGTATATGGTTTTGCAGTTTTACCGGCCGGCAGAATGAATGACAACGGCACTTTCTTTGGTGAAGGTCGGAACGCTTTCTTCTGGACTTCATCATGGAACAAAACATGGAGCAACTTGGCTTTCAATAGATTATTTGTTGAACATTCGGACAGCCCGCAAAGGATCCAGATTGATAAGTCCTATTATTATTCGGTACGGTGCATTAGGGATTGATTTGGAAGTTAGAAGTCATAAGTTGATTTTTTACGATAAAACAATGGGACAATGAGATAATGAGACAATAAAGCAATAAAACAATTAAACAACCCATCAATCATACATCCATTCATCCATACAATCATACATTCATTCATTCAATCTCTAAAACCATGTATCAAAAAAAACAAACCATCATTTTTCTGTCAATAGCCTTTTTGTTGGTCACTAAATTAGCTCTTGCAGGATGGCAGATCGACAATGAGTTTAACTTCAAGATCAATGTTCCTGACAACTGGTCAAAACAAACTTATTTCGAGGGCATAGATAAAGTGCACGATTTTTCTAACCCCGAAGGGAACATGGCCATACAGATCAGATGTTTTGCAGCGGACGCCGGTGTAAATTCATCCATACTGGCCGAGGTATTCGATGAAAACCTGCTGAACCAGGGCGCCAGCCGGTTGAGCAAAACAGACGAAACCCTGAACGGCATTCCCGGTGTGATGGGGGTTTATAAGAACATTTTTGATGGAATTGAAATGGCCATCGTTACCTTTTCAACCGTTCCCGGGGACGAAGACTACCTGAACTTTGCCATTGTACCCTTGCAGCAATTCGAGCAACTTGCTCAGGAAGTTGACAAGGTGTTAAATACATTCACTTTATTATCGGCACCCGAATTCACAGAGGAACCGCAGAAAGAAGAAACAGGAATTGCAACCGGATTAAGCGGCCTGCAAGGAAGCACTTCCGGTAGTAGTACCGGAAAAAACTACTTCAGCATATCCGGCCCGACACTGAACGGTACTTTTTATTTTGAAGAAAGCGGCTCCTACCCCATCAAAGTGAATGGAAATGTTGTGATCAGGGGATTGGATAAAAGCGGCACAAATGCCCTTGAGCTATACCTGTATAACAACAGGGGCACCCGCACTTTTTCTCACGAAGCTGCTACAGGCGGCGATCCGCGATTTATTATAGGCGACGGCAAGAGTGTCGGCAACGACAACTATTCGGGAAGCGGCCGGCTCACTGTAACCGAATACCGGGAAGACGGATTGATCAAGGGCCATTTTACAGCCAACACCAATGGGCATGATGTGGAAGGCTGTTTTTACCTGTCCCTGTCAACGCCCAAAGGATTTGGTGGATATTAGCAGGGAGAAGGATACTTGATGCTGGATTACCTGGCTGGCGCGGATTTGCAATCCGTGCCCATATACATCAGTTCAAGAGCAATTTGCCTGAACCGTTGGGATACACAGTTATTTATTTTTGTGAGAACTGAAAAACTTGAACAAAGGCCCGGATTACAAATCCGCGCCAGCTTTCTTTGGTGCAATAAGCAGCCATCGAATGACAATTGAATGACTATTGAATTTCAATCGAGTGACAACTGAATGACCATCGAATGACCATCAAAAATTTAAGCATATGAACCCCAAAAAGACACTTCTGTTAACCGCCGTATTAATTGCTTCTGCAGCAATCTACGCCCAGCAAAACCGCTACCGCTGCTTCAACCGGAAAGCGGTTGAGCTGAATGTTAAGTCTATGCAATACAATCATTACTTCCAGCTTGAATTGAAGAAGGAAAACCGGGATCCGCAGATGTCGAAGTTATATCGTGAGCAGGCCGTTCATTATCAAAAGCTGCGCGATCAGGAATATGAAAAATGTAACAAGCTGCCGCTTTGCAGCCAAACATTTCCAACGCCCTCCTTCAGCTCACAAAAAGCATGTGAGGAATATCTGGCTCCGCTTGAACAAAAGAAACATGAACTGGAAAAGAAGATTTTGGAAAAGCGAAAGTCGATCAATGAGCTCAATGCTGCGCATCGCTATTCCGATGCGCTGCCCGTAATGAAAGACAGAAACTTACTTTATGCAGAAAAGGAATGCATAGAAAATCAGATCGATGCTTGTAATTGTGCGCTATTCTTATCGAATGATGAAGTAGGCGAATTTTATGTGGACTGGGAAATGTTCGGGATCGGGGAATATGTCAGCCTGAAAATCGGCGAAAGTCAGGTTTCTAAAGGAAATGAAAGGATCGATTTAGCGGATGGCCAGAACCTCGGGATCAGCGGATACATGAAAAACTATCAGAATTACGGCAAAGCCGGTGTTTCCTATTCATTTTCCTATGTGTTGAACGGCCAGAAGACCCCAATCCTGGAAAGCCTTCCTCCTTCCGGGAGATTTGAAGCCAACATCACTTCATCACGATTTAATGAGGGGGAAAATGTACTTTTCATTTCGCTGCTGAACGAATCGGATTACGAACAACTGGTCGACCTGAACCTCGGGCCATTCATCGTGAACATGAGTGCGGAACCGGTACCTTCCACAACCTTCGATCTTACAGGAAAGGGATGGGGCATAAAATACCTGCAACCGAATATAAGGTCTCAAACAGAAACCGTCAACAACATCATTCAAAGTGATCATACACCGGTTGGGATCGGTTTCCGGGACCAACCGGCGGACAATATTTTCTTTATCAATGGCAATGTTCTCGGGATCACCAACTGGGAGATTCAAACCTACCGGGATGCAGCAAACTTGCAGAATGGGATGAATACCTATCTCAACAATGGTTGGTTTCCGATGGGGATGTCGTTCACGGAACAGGGGGATCTGAATGTTTTGTTTGTATTCTGTGATTTCAAAGCTACATCCTGGCAGCTAATCGAATCGCCGCAAGAGCTTGGCGAAGTGAACAATGATGTGCAGCCCTGGGTAAATCAACAGTATTTTCCTGTGGGGATAAGCATTTATGCCGGCAAGTATTATACCCTGTTGGTTAAAACAGGCGATGGCACCATCGCCCGCGACTGGAACATACGGGGCTTTGAAAATAATCCGGAAAACTTCAAAAGCACCATCAACGTGAGCACAGAAAACGGACTCGTACCATTCGGTTACCTGAAAGAAGGCAATGTGGTGAACGTACTTTTTGTGGGATTCTGATGGCTGTGAATATAAAAGAAAGCCACGAATGCACGAATAATATTAGTTCTTTTATAACACGAATGCTTTAGCATGATGTTAACAAGTATCTGGAATCTGGAATCATCCGTGTCCGGTAAAGTTGAATCCCGTTGCGTTTAACCGCACAGTTGTGATCTGGAAACTGCAATATGAAATCTGTAATCAAAAATATAAAACCATGAAAAAACCAATCTTATCAATAACCGCCATGCTTTTAACAGCATGCGTTTTCGGGCAGGTCAACTGGAAGCCATTGCCCGAAATACAATCATTGTTCATTAAGAACTTTGCTTCGTGCGATGGTGACTATTTCATTGTAGCCGCAGGTCCGAGAACGACTTCCATGAATGCAGTTCATATTTTGAAAATCAACAATAAAGATTCCGAAAAAGAATCGATCAACTCAATGCATGAAGCATATGACGTCCACCAGGTGGACAGTAAACATATGTGGGTATGCGGATACAAAGGTTTGATTTCTCATAGCAATATGTATGGAAACAACGGAAGCTGGAATATTCAAAACTCAGGAACAGAAAAAAACCTGAACGCGCTCTGGTTTACCGACCTGGATCACGGCTGGGCCGTCGGTGACGGTGGCGCCATTATCCATACTTCCGATGGCGGAAAAACATGGAGCACACAAAACAGCTCTTCTACCGATAAACTTGTTGACGTTCAGTTTATGGATAACAATACCGGCTGGGCGCTGATTGAACCTGCCGCCAACTTCAACGGAAAGGTTCTGATCACGAACAATGGAGGGCGTAACTGGTCGATCACCACTTTCAAAACGAATCTATCGAATATGTCCATGCACAGGCTGTTCTTTATCGACGAAAATAGGGGTTGGATATGTGGGGATTTCCTTTCAGTATATAAAACAACCAATGGTGGACAGTCATGGTTTGTACAAAAAAAACCTGATTACAGCATCGGATATAATGTAAAGTTGAATGAAATTTATTTTCTTGACAAAAACGAAGGATGGACTTGCGGCGACAAAGGACATCTGTTCCACACCAAAAATGGAGGAAACAGTTGGCAAAAAGTTGATATTGGAGAAACCATCCATCTGACGGCCATTGCATTTAAAGGGCCTCATTTCGGCATGCTGGCCGCCGGCAACAAAGTTTATGTTCATTATGACAGAGAGAAGTTTGAGCAGTATCGCCAGGATTTTAACAGGAACATCCACAAAAAAGAAAACATACCTGATCAGCAATTCGTCCGCCCCCCGGATAAACATAGCGAAACACCGTCAATAAAAACCAGCTATACAACTGCAGCAAAAGGAAATAACTGGGAAGTCAGAACATATGATATCAAATCGATTGAGGATGCCTGTCGGGAGTTGACAAAGGAAAACAGCATGCCTGTTGGTATCACACTGGATAACCAAAAAATGGAGGTCTTGATCCTGAACAGGGATCCCTTTGAAGTAAGCGACTGGAAACTCGAAAGGTACACCAGCATATCCGATATCACCCCCAAAGTGAGCGGAATGATGGAATCAGGTTATCTACCCCTTGGAATGACGCTGGAAGACAAAAACTATTATTTCCTCTTTGCCAAAACAAATTTCAAAACAACTGCATGGCAAATCGTGGAATCCGATCTTGACCATCAGGATGTGGCCAATGATATCCAACCCTATCTTGAACAAAACTATATCCCGCTGGCCGTTTCCATTCTGGCGGAACAATGGTTTTACACCCTGCTTGTGCAGTTCGATAGTTTCCCGGCCAGCAGTTGGTCCTTACAGGGATATACCGGAACCGGCAGTGCACAGATGATCAACGGGATCAACTCTGAGATTGGAAACGGTTCCTCCCCCATGGGTTACCTTTCGGTTGGGAACATTATCAACGTATTGTATCTGAGAATGACAGATTGATGTTTAAATGTTTGGATGTATGATTGTTTGGATGTATGGCTGGAGGATAGTGACCCGCTCACTTGTGAAGCCGAGTGATCAACGCCACCACTGTTATAAGTGAGCGGATCACTTCAGGGAAAACCCGGCGTGTTGATACCAAGTCTCATCCCGCTAGAAGTCATCAGGATTAGATTTCAAGTTTTTAAAAAACATGGAGTGTTACCTCAACCTATCAGGATTAAGTCACATCAGGTGATTCTATAAAGGTTTATAAGTTGTCTTAGATTTGATGGTTTTGGAATTTTTATAACTTTATTGTAGTTTTACCATTACATATTACCCCAAAAACAATGAAAGCCAAATCATTAAACAGCATAATATTTCTCATCTCATTTGTATTTTTTTTCGCCGGAAGGCTTTCTTTTGCTACTAAAAATAATGACACCCTGAAATTTACAACCGACTCTTCAGGTATCAAAAAGCTCAATAATCTGGCTTATCGACTGAATTACTCGAATCCTGACAAAGCTTTTATGTATGCTCAAAAAGCTTTAAAGATAAGTGACAGCCTTGACCTCATTTGGGGAATAGGAGATTCATTTAAGAACCTGGCCATCGTCTGCCAAAACACAGGCCAGTATGAAAAAGGACTGTCATATTGCGACTCTGCTCTGCAAACCTACTCCAGGGTAAACGACAGCCTAAGCATGGCGAGCGTTTATAATACCAAAGCGACAATTCACTATTACAAAGCCAATTACAATATCGCCATCAAGTGGTATGAAAAAGCATTGCAAACTTATGAATCTGAAAACCTGATGAAGTATGCCGCCATTTTGCTGAATAACATCGGCCTTGCCCTAAGCGAAACAGGTAATTACAAACATGCACTTGATTATTATTTCCGGGCATTAAAGCTGCACGAAGAACATGAAAACCAAGCAGGTGTTGCGATGACACAGGCAAATATCGGAATTGTTTATTTCAACCTGGAGAACCCGGATAAAGCCATGGAATTTTATAAGAAATCACTTGAGCTCAGGTTGAAGATCAAGGATGATTTTGGAATAGCGGCCTGTTATAACAACATGGGCAATGTTTATATGAGGCGCGGGGAATATGAGAAAGCTCTTGAACATTTCAGCAAGGCACTTGATATTTTCAGGGAGAAAAAAGACATAAACAATGAAGCCGGCTCCTATCTTGTAATTGGGAATTATTACCTGAAAACCGGCAATAGCAACAAAGCTATAGATTATTACCGGAAAACCCTGGAAATCGGCCGACAAATTAAAAGTAAGAATAAGATTGCGTACGCCAGCCTTAATATTGCAGAGGCCCTGATCAGTCAAGGTAAATATCAGGAAGCTTATGCATGTCTGGATGAAAGCAAGAGGTGTTTCAAAGAAATGGGTGATATGAAAATGCTGACTTATGTTTATCGATCACTCACCGAGTATTACGAAAATGCTCGCCTGTACCATGAAGCGCTTAAGAGTTTTAAGCAGTATTCACAATTGCACGACAGCCTGCTGGAAGTTCAATCCTCAAAAAGAGTTACCGAGGCCGAATTGCTTTATGAAACTAAAAAAAAGGAAAATGAGATCAACCTGCTGACCAAGGAAAAAGAGTTACAATCTTTACAAATGGAAAAGCATCAGCAAAGAAACCGCTTTATGTTTATTCTGGCTGCTGCTATCCTGTTGCTTGCAGGTTTTCTTTTATGGAGGTTCATTGAAAAACAAAGGTCCAATAAAATGCTGGCTCAAAAGAACAAACTTCTGGCAGAGAAAAGCAAACAAATTGAAATACAGAAGCAGAAAATAGAAGAACAAATCGACAAGCTCAAAGAACTGGATGAAACGAAATCGCGTTTTTTCGCTAACATCTCTCACGAGTTCAGAACGCCATTAACCCTGATTAAAGGACCCGTTGAAGATACAATAGATCATAATCAAAATATCCTACCGGAAACACATGTGAATAATCTTAAGGTTTCTTTGCAATATATCAATCATTTAAAAAAACTAACCGACCAGATTCTTGATTTGACAAAGTTGCGCGCTGGAAGGCTTACATTAAAAACAAGAAAACAAAACCTGGTTCCATTTGCAAAACGTATCATCAATTCATTTCAATCTGCAATCATGCGTAAAGAAAATTTTGAACTGTCATTGATTGCTCCTGAGGATCAGGTGCTCCTGTATTTCGATGAACAAAAGCTAGAAACCGTCTTGTACAATTTATTGTCAAATGCCGTAAAGCACTCAGGAGATGAAGGGAAAATCACCCTTGGGATAGAAACTGGAGACTATCTTCCAAAAACAACCGGAGACTTTGTTAGAATTAGCATTAGCGATACCGGCACAGGTATCAGGGAACAAGATATTAAACACATTTTCAGCAGGTTTTACAGTACGAAAAGTGAGCACGGATCATTTCAAGAAGGAACCGGAATCGGACTGGAGCTTACCCGTGAGCTGGTCGAATTGCACGGTGGGCAAATCAGTGTTGAAAGCACTTATGGTGCTGGCACCTGCTTTTATATTGACCTGCCCCTGGGTGACGATCATTTATCAGAAAATGAAATCATAAAAGAAAGAATTACCGAAACTGAAGGTGAGCTTACAAAAAAAGAATTGCAAGAAACCCTCGAAAACCCACCGATTTACAAACAGGAAAAACATGCTCAGAAAGACGCACAAAAAATTCTTGTTGTGGAGGACAATCCTGAAATGAGAAATTACATTATCGGATTCCTAAAAAACGATTATAATATCATCGAAGCTGAAAACGGAAAGGAAGGCCTGGAAAAAACCATTCGGGAAAAGCCGGACCTAATCATTTCCGATCTTATGATGCCAGAAATGAATGGAATGGAATTCCTGCAACAACTACGTGCAAACAAATCGTTAAGGGATCTGACATTCATTATGCTGACGGCGAGGGCCGATGATGAAGACCGCATCAGTGGGTTTAAAGCCAAAGCAGACGAGTATATCACAAAACCCTTCAGCCAGGAAGAAATCAGGCTGAGAATTAGAAACCTGCTTCAAACACGCAAACAATTTAAAGAAAAGTACAGTCAAAAAATCCTGTCCATACAATTTGATGATCCTGATTTAATTGAAGCCGACAAAACGTTCCTGAACAAACTGCAGGAAATCGTGATCAAAAATTTACCCAATGCCGATTTTAGCGTAAATGAACTGGCTGAAAACGCTTTTTTAAGCGAAAGGCAATTGCGTAGGAAAATCAACGAACTGACCGCCTTGAGCCCTGTAGGGTTTATCAGACAGATACGCTTGCTTAAAGCAAAAGAGTTACTGGAAAATAAAGTATATTTCAGCATTTCCGAGGTTTCGACTGCTGTGGGATTCAATAACCCTCCCTATTTTTCCAAAGTGTTCAAAAAAATGTTTGGTAAAACACCTCAGCAGTTTATAGGTAAAGAACCAGGCTAAGCTTCTTTTCAAGCAGATATTTTTGATAATGTCAAACAAAAGATAAATATTTTCATCTAATCCAGTAGTTCTTTCTTTTTTACCGCATATGTTCTCCTTACGCCATAAATAACTGATAGTCCAAGTAAAATTATAATTCCACTTCCAACAGGAGCGCCACCCCCTACAGGATCATTTCCTTCCGGGCCGGCTCCACCATTTGGTGGCGGAGGATTGGTTTGTGCCACTGACATCAAAGGACTTAAGACCAGAACAACAAATAAGATTTTGAGTATGTGCTTCATTTCTTAGAATGTTTAATAAATGACTAGTTTATGTTTACCAATACGGTTCTGACCAATGATTCTCATCAGATAAAAACCTTTTGTTCCGATCCGGATTGAAATTTCATGATCAGCAGTGGAAATACTTTTGATCAGCTTCCCCGAAAGATTGTACAGTTGTATAATAACCTTTCCCTCATCAAGGCCTTGAATATGTATTTCCTGCCCATTGGTGCTAATATTCACCGAACTCACTTCATACACTTCATAGCCTGTTTCTTTATTAAACAAAATTTCAAACCTGAACGGAGCATCCGTGGTTGAATAGGAAAAAGAATAGCTGTTGCTTTCTCTGAGATCAACACTAACATCATTCTTAAGGTCTTTCAATACAACCGGCATTGATTTATCGAAACTTGCAACGCCTGAGAACTCCAGCGTATAAATACCTTCCCTACCCACTTTAAACCCAAGGGGCACAATTTCACTTTCCTTAAAAAACGGAAGACTATTCACAGCAAGCTGATTGTCAACCGATCCTGAAAAGACATACGGAAGGTCCTTACTGGATGAAAAGAGTCTGTATACATCATATTTTGAATCAAATGTGTAGGTTGCATTCTCCATAAAACGTACTTCAGCTTTGCTACAGGGATAATCCTCAACACTTATCACAAGTGAATTCTCCTGGGTAGTATCAGCTTTGTAAAACACAGCATTCTCATCTGTCATGGCATCCGGTGTAATGGTGAGGGTACCACCCGCTTCATCATTACAATGAACAAAAAATCCCTGGGCCATGGCCACATATTGATCTGAGGTATTTGAACCGCTTCCTTCCAGGTAATAAACATATTCCCCGTTTTCTCCTATGTCGGGATCAAAACGGTAAATGGCTCCATCCAGATTGTCCGGGATAACAATATCTGTCCAGTCGATGGTGGTCGGATAAGGATTGCCAACAAGATTCCACCCGTAATCCCCCAATGGAACGACTCCATCATAAACAAAATCAAAAGTTTGGTTTCCAGAGTTAGGCGTACCTTGAAATTCAAAAAGATGATATCCATTTATCGTTGACCAGAAAGAATAACCATGCATGGGTTCCAGTAAATATGAAGTGGATGTGATATCGGTCCAGGTATTATCTGATTCCGTATGATACTGAAGATATTGTCCGGTGAACATACCGGCAACGGCATTTTCAATTGGAGATGAGATCAGGTGCCATTCATCCCCGTTTATCTTTTTCTCAGCAATAAACTGTCCCTCGGGTTGCTTTACCACTTCTCCTTCCGGAATGAGCTTGGCAGTCGAATCATCTTCTGCCTTCAAACGCAACAAACCAGATTCGCCAATAATTAATGAATCACTTACCCTTATTGATTTGCCTGGTTTTACGATCATGGAAACTTCATAAGCTTCGTCTGTTCCAACAACAACATCATCAGTCACCTCAATGTCTTCATCGATATTCATTTGCCCGTCGACCAGTTCCAGCAAACCGGCTTCCAGTTTGGCCAGCAAACTCCAAAGCCCTTCGTCCTCTTTGTTCACAACCAGGTGAGAAATGGTGTTTGTCCCGCTATTGAATTGGCTGTTTGACGAACCGGTAAAGATTATTCGCTCGGCACTGATGGTTCCGCCCGAAAGATCAGCATCTCCCGATACATCCATCCTGATGCTCTCAGCATTAATGATACCTTGATTTAGTGTCACGTCTTTTACCTTCCAGGTATCGGAAGGATTGGGAAGATCAATATCTATTTCGGCATTGGGATTATCTTTGTTCCAATCAATGGAATTATAGCGGTAATCCGGACTAAACACGACGGAAGTATTTTCTGAGCCTGTAAAAGATATCTGATTGTCGTTCATTAAATTACCACCCGAAAGATCAGCATCTCCAGCTATTTGCAAATTGTTGCTGTTGGCATTCAATTGCCCGTCAATAATCTGTAGAACGATTGTTTGCAAATCATCCTGAAGATCAACAGCGGCATTTCCATCCTTATCGACAATTACGCTGTTCAGGATATTTGATCCGGAGGTCATTTGAGAGTTATCCGTTCCATTAAAATCCAAACCATCAGCATTTAACGTACCACCTGATATATCTACCTCAACGCTGAGATTTATCCGGGTTCCATCTGCGTTCACGGTGCCTTGCTGAAGCGTTATATTCTTAGCTTTCCAGCTATCTGAATTTGCAGGGATATTGATATCTATTTCGGCATTCGGGTCCTCCTTATTCCAATCGATATGATTATAGCGAAAATCAGGATCAATGACAGCAGATGTGCTTGTGGAACCGCTGAATTCTAATTCGTGATCATCCACCAAAACCCCTTCTGAAATATCCACATTTCCGTTAAAGATTATCGTTTCGTTATTGGCATCAATTAAGGCGCCCTTCCCCATAAACAAATCCCGCATTTCTGTGGTCAGTGTAAGGGAAGGATCAAAATCAGGCGTCAAAATATCACCTGGAATTACCACATCGTCATCTGATGCAGGCACTACCTCTCCGGCCCAATTATCAGGCTCAACCCACACACCGCTTAGTTCACCAGTCCAGATAAAGGAACCTTTATGAGCACCTGGGGTGGTTGGATTTCTGCGTGGCATACCATCTATATCCCAATCAACCGGTTCTTGTATGGGAACTGTTTCCCATAAACCATCATTTGTAACGGCAATATATTCATTGCTAACGAATTCAGGATCTAACGAATAGGAAGTACTATCATGCCCACTGGTATTTTGCCATTCCGTCAGGTCTGTGCATTCAGTAGATCCCCATTTTCCCAGGATGCTTCCCGTAGTATACCAGTTGTTGTTGTTGCTGCTTACCAAATATTCATTATCAACGGCAGTTTGGGAAACATTGATGGATTTAACGGGCCCATTGGAAATGTTGTTCAACAAAAAGATATCACCATAATCATCACCTGTCCAATAATAAAGGAGAAGGAACCCTGCTTGTTCCATAGATCGAAATCCCTGCTTACTATCATCGTATACATGTATGCTATTGTTAATGATGTCTTGATATCCACAATGCATTATTTCTATACCAACCGTTGTCCAACCGCCAACCTGCATGCTGATGCTATTATTGGCCACAAGTCCGGTGCTATCTTCCGACCCTATGCATTCACTGAGAAAGATGCCATAATTGCTATCATCGCCAGTCAAGTATATTTGGTTTCCCACAACCTCAGTGCTATTGAAACAATCATCGAGCATAATGCCATACTCTTCCATCTGCTCTCCTTTGCCTTCCAAATAATTCTTTTCAATACAGACGTTGTTTTGTAGTTCAATAAATATTCCGGCTTGGTAGTAATTACTGAATTGATTGCTTGAAAACCGGTTATCATGTTCAAGGTAATCTCCATAAGCACCAGACCAGTATATACCATAACTTCCATTTGAGATGGTATCCCAACGAAAAGTTGTGCTATCGCAGGTATGATCCAAACCGAATTCCCCGTACACAACTGCGAAATCTTCATCATCATCGTCAACATCTTCGCCCAGCAATTTACAGGAGTCAATTCTTATTTGTACGGTTTCTCCTTCAAAAACCAGAACTCTTCCTACATCAGGGCTTCCAGTGGTTTGTATTGTAATATTGTTAATGGTTAGATAATCTGTACCCTCCAGTTTCCAAACATAATTATCCGAATTAGTAGGAGTTTCCTGTACGATCACATCATTCGCATTACCCGAGGAAGAACGAAATAGTATTGTATCCGAAGTAGAAGTTCCGTCTATATCCGAAAGACAGACCTGCCCGGTATAGGTGCCCGAGGCTACACTGAAAGAAGTTGTTCCCGAAATCCCCAGGTTGTTCAAATCCGAAGCAGCTGCAGAAAAGCTTGCATAATCATTTTTTGCTCCAATTGTATACTCCCCGACAAGCGGGTTGGCAATGGTACGTGAACCGGCCGGAGCTGTATGTGTTGGTGTTTTTGATGAACCGCCAACAGTAAGAGAGATACATTCTGCATCAACCAACTCGCCAATATCAGCTTCTTCTTTGGTATCGAAAGTAAGCCAAAAATGATTTGTGCCTTCCAATAATTCCTGATTACCTGTTATTGTAAAACCGTAAACAGAGGGCTCAAAAAAGGTTGTTCCAAACTGATCGCTGACAGCGAAGGAAGCTATGGTATCCGTATAAAAAATTCTTGCATTTTCGATATTACCTGAAACCGGAACCGTTGAGCCATTCGCGTTCAATTCAAATTCCGTTACGTATAATGGATTCACTGAACCGCTCGTCTCAATGCTGATACCAATTATGTACTGATTATTTTTACCCGGAGCTATTTTGGCGTCATTCTGTGATGTGTTAGCCGAAACATACTCCATACATCCACCCACATATACATCATCAAGTTTGAGGTATTCCGAAGAATGATCATCATTCATAACAACTTTAATCACAAGCTGACTTGCATCATTAACAACCTGTGTAATTGTCTGGGTGGGGAAATCATCAATCAGCGTATGTTCTGATGAACCGAATCCGTTCCAGTTTGGAATGTGTGTAAAGTCACCACTATCCACCTTATAATAAACATCGAAATAGTCATTCTCCTCCATACTGCCCGACTCACTGGCTTCCAGGCCAAACTCCACCGATGAATGCGCAGAAATATCAATGGTTTCGCACAACCAAACAACCGGCCCGTCAACATCACAGGTTTCCATTTTATGATAATGGGTTCGAATGTAATCCTCATCATCATCCAACGTGGCATCCGCGGCATCCAATGTCCATTTGGTTACATTATCGGGATAATCTCCTGAATAAACAATACCGGGGCCTTCAATGCCTGTTCCTTCCTCATAGGATTCAAAATCCTCCAACCAAATGTATGTTTGCCCGTTGCTTTGCAGGCTAACAAAATGGAATAGTAAGACGTAAAAAGAAATAAAACGAAAAATAGGGGTTTTCATCATTAAAAAGTTTTTGAGTTGTTTTGGCATAAAGTTAAAACAACAAACAGGTATAAATCAATGATATTGAGAATGATGTCCGATATGTGATTGATTATGTCCGATTTGTTTTGATTGGGAATATAGCCAGCGCGTTATATTTGAGGATGACAAATTGATGGGATGGATGTATGATTGCATGGTTGTGATCCATTCACTTGTTGTTTAGTGGTGAGATAGTGAATCCAATCAAACAATCGAGCAATCGAACAATTGAACAATCCAACCATCAACATCCGACTCAAAAAACTTGCCTATCTTTGATACACCAAATCCAAAACCGAGCAATTATGAGAAAAAGCATCAAGATTTTCTCTGCAGCCATCATGCTGACCGCAATGATGATTGCAGCATGCAACGGCCCGCAACGGCACGATGAAAACAAATACCTTTCGCAAGGCAAGACCATTGCAACGGAAACCTTCAATGCCCTGTCTTCGGAGCTGAAAGCAGCCCTGGCCCGGGGAGGTGTTCCCGAAGCCATTTCTTATTGCAACATCCAGGCAATGCCCATCACCGATTCATTATCCAAATTGTACAACGCCGATATCAAACGGACCTCTTTGAATATCCGTAATCCAATGAATGCGCCCGATTCGCTGGAGCTGGCTATCCTGAATGAATACCAGCGCAAATTCGAGAATGGCGATTCACTGCATCCGCAAATCCTGCCGGTTGGTGAAAATAAAGTGTTGTTCACCGCACCCATCATGGTGAAGCCGCTTTGCCTGAACTGTCATGGTGAGATAGGCAAACAAATACAGGACACCTCTTACGCCATCATCCGGAAACACTATCCGGAAGATCAGGCCACAGGTTATAAAGCAGGGGATTTACGCGGCATGTGGAGCATACGATTCAACACCGAAGATGAATAGACAAGCCAATCCGGCTTAAACATTTCCCATTACAGTTTGTTTGGAGGTATATAATGACAGAAGAGCAAACAAAACTTTTTACCAACAAAATAATTACTGTGGAGCAGATCGCTCCTGAAGCTTTTATATTGGCCATGCCCCGCCTGCATGATTTCGTGCCCGGACAGGTGGTTGGCCTGACATTGGACGAGACTGATCCACCGCGCCTGTATTCGATTGCCAGCGGCGCCCGTGAAGATGAGATGCGCATTCTCTTCAATATTATACCGCAAGGCAGCCTGACTAAAAAACTGTCGAAGCTGAAAAAAGGCGATCGTATCTATGTTACCGAACCATTCGGTAGCTTTTACGGCAAAGCCGATCCGGCGTTTTGGATCGCCACGGGTACAGGCATTGCCCCCTACCTGTCGATGTACCGCTCAGGTCTGGAAAAAAACAAAGTGCTGATCCATGGCAGTCGAAGCCTGGATTCATTTTATTTTCAGAAAGAGTTGAAAGAAAAATTCGGGGATCATTATATCCGCTGTTGTACCCGTGAATCGGACAGAGACGTTTTCAAGGGAAGGATAACCGAATACCTCAGGCAGCAGCGCAACCTGCCAACGGATTATAAATACTATCTTTGCGGCGGCTCCGAAATGGTTGTTGAAGTGCGCGACATTCTGGTCGACAAAGGCATTCCCTTCGGCAACATCGTGGCTGAAATCTATTTCTGATGCAGGCAAAAGAACCCCTTTTCGGTAAAACCCTTGATGAGCTGCAGGAGATCGTCCGGCAGGAAGGGCTTCCCAGATTCACTGCCAAACAGATCACCGACTGGTTATACAAAAAGGACATTACCTCCATTGAGGAAATGACGAATCTATCAAAGGAGGCACGTCAAAAGCTTTCTGAAAAATATGATTTCGGTCTGACGCCCCATATAACTGTCAGCAAATCCGCCGACGGCACCAAAAAATATCTCTTCCCGGCCGGACAGGGCAAATTCATCGAATCGGCTTATATTCCTGAAAAAGACAGGGCCACACTCTGTGTTTCCTCCCAAGTGGGTTGCAAAATGGGTTGCCTGTTCTGCGCCACCGGCAAGCAGGGCTTCCAGGGACAGCTAAGCACCAACCAAATCCTGAACCAGATCAGGAGCCTGCCCGAAAGAGAAATGCTTTCCAACATTGTCTTCATGGGCATGGGCGAACCTTTCGATAACCTGGAGGATGTTTTAAAGTCGGTCAACATCCTGACCGAAAACTGGGGATTTGAGATGGCGCCGCGCCGGGTAACGGTTTCAACCATCGGAATCGTACCCGGCATCAAAAAATTCCTGGAAGAAACCAAAGCCCATCTGGCCGTCAGTCTTCACTCACCCTTTGAAGAAGAACGGAAAAAGATCATGCCCATCGAAAATGTTTACTCCCTGCCACAGGTGATGCAAGCCATACGTGACACCGAATGGGGCAGACAGCGCCGGGTGAGCTTCGAGTATATTATGTTCAAAGGCTATAACGACCGGGAGCGGCATGTAAAAGGACTGGTTAAATTGCTGCACGGCATCAAATGCCGGATCAACCTGTTGCGTTTCCATCCCATCCCGGGCACTCCCCTGCAAAGCAGCGACGACCAAACCATCGAATGGTTCCGCGACGCCCTGAAGCAAAAAGGCATTACCACCACCATCCGCACCTCCCGTGGGCAGGATATCGAAGCGGCCTGTGGTTTGCTTTCGACGAGGGAGTTGGGAAAAAAGGAATCTACTAAGAAGTAAATTAATTGGTTTCCCAGACAATTGGTTTTGGAGTTTATTTGCTATTTGTGTTTTGGAATTTGTCATTTTACAAAGTTCCTTTAAATGCAATGATTATGATCGATTATGTTAATCTTGTCTTGTTATGAAAAGCAAATTTTAATATCTTTGAAATCAATAAATAAATCATCATGAAAAAATTCCTGTTATTTTTCATATTCACAGCAATATCTTGGGTTGTTATACCTCAAACCAAAGAGGTTCCATTCACGCTGGATGACAGGGACAGGCTAATTAAAATGGAAATTGAGATGGAGTCGTTGAGAACAGAACTTAGCTCAAGGATAGACATCCTTTACTGGGGATTCGGGATATTGATTGCATTAATGATACTTTTGTTCGGTTATATAGTTTGGGATCGCCGATCTGCATTAAATCCGGTCCAGTTAAAAAACTATGAGCTAAGTGAAAAGTACTTTAAATTGGAATCTGCCCTCAAAGAGCATGCAAAAAATGATCCTAAACTGGCAGAAATCCTGCGATCCTTCGGATTGTTTTAAGCTGAATGTTTGATGCATCGAGAGACATTAAGATTCTCGAAAACATACCTCTGCTTCTATTCGAATATCATAACATCCCTCAAACGATAAAGCATCGCATAACAGAAATCTATAAAGGCTAGGGTTTCAAACAAAAATTATGCTCAACCTCACCCAAAACCTTCCTCATTTCACTCAAACTTTTCACCGGATAGATCATAGCCAGTATCCCATCCTTTTCTTTGAACATCCCGGCCCATTTGGTCCACAGCTCTTTTGTTTTGTTCAGCACATTGACTTCCCTGCGCATTCTTTCCTGTATGGCTTCCAGCAGATCATACTGAAAAGCCCAGAAACGTTCATTCATGTTTTTCTCATCAAAAACACCTGTGATCTTCTCAGGCAGGAACAAATCGCTGAACAATCCGCGGCCCATCATCCAGTGCTTCAAACCGGGAAAACGTGAACAAAGATCACGATAAATATCTTTATTCCAGATATCCCCGCTGTAAACCACCGGGTTTTTCGAGACCGTAAGACATTGCTCAAATACATCCATCTGAACTTCGCCCTCGTACATCTGCGTACCGATGCGTGGATGGATCACCAGGTATTCAAGCGGATAACGGTTATAAACTTCCATAAGCGGACCTGCTTCTTTCACCGATTCATATCCGATCCTTGTTTTTATTGAAAACCGGATATTGATCTGCGGGATCACTTCCGAAAGAATTTGATCGATCTCATCAGGCCAGGGCAGCAATCCGCTTCCCCTTTTCTTACGGGCAATTTGCCGGATCGGGCAGCCCAGGTTCCAGTTTATCGAGTCATAGCCGAGATCCTCCAAAGCTTTTGCCATGGTGATAAACAATTCGGGTTCGCGTCCCATCACCTGTGGAATGATCTTCATATGCCTGTTGTTTTCAGGCCATAGGTCCTTGATGTGATTGAGCTTCACCTTCTTACCTTTCACCAGCGAAACAAAAGGAGCGATGGCCAGATCGATGCCTCCGAAATGCCTGGCGTAGGCGTTCCTGAAAAAGTATTCGGTATATCCCTGAAGCGGTGCTAAAAAAATCATGTTTTCTTTTCTGCTGCAAATATCTTAAATTGTGTTTGTTTTCGGCAGTAAAATTGCACGACTGATTATGATGAGATATGTAATTGGAGACATACACGGATGTTATAAAACTTTAAAGCTGCTTATTGAGGAAAAGATCAAACCCTCCCGCACCGACAAGCTTTTCTTCCTGGGGGATTACATCGACCGGGGACCGGATTCCAAAGCCGTGCTGGATTTCCTGATGGAGATGCTGAAAGAAGGCTATCAACTGACATTATTGAAAGGCAATCATGAGGATATGATGATGGAAGCAGCCGGAAGCGAAAAAGCCTTCGAGCTATGGATGACGAACAAGGGAGATACCACGCTCAGGGATTTCGGCATCACCGATCACGCCCAGCTCGGCCCGAAAGCGCTTGAGCGGATACCGGATATCTACACTGGTTTCATCCGGGAAATGCCTCTGCTCATCAATTCCGAACCCGAAGCAGCGCTGGTGCATGCAGGTTTAAACTTTAACGCAAATGATCCGTTCAGGCAAGATGACCTGATGGCCTGGACCCGTGAGGAGCAATATGATAAACAGCTCATGCAGGGAAGGAAGATCATTCATGGGCATACGCCTGTTTCGGTAGAAGATATGATCGAACGCATTAACAATCCCCAAGCCGGGGTAATCAACCTCGATGGAGGATGCGTTTACAACAAACGGACGCATCTGGGTAATCTCGTGGCACTTAAGCTGGAGAATTTTGAGCTGCTAGTGCAGCCAAATAGCGAATAAAAACTTACATTTGTGGAAAATTTTCACTATGAGGTATTTGCTGTTCGGCATTTTGATTTTGATAATTGCAACTTCCTGTAACAACAAAAAAGAAAATATTCGTGTGATGATTGACGAGGTCGGTTTTGCCACCGACTCCACCCAAATGGATTCCGTGGTGGCACGCATCGACCGCGATTTCGAAATCCAACTGAAAAACATCGAAGGCTTTTATGATTCGAGCATAAGCTGGAAAGCGGCCATCTCTCCGCACGACGACTACGCATACGCAAGCTACCTCTACCCCGCTGTGTTTAAAAATGTAAAGGCGGATGTTTTGTTCCTGATCGGCGTTTTTCATAAGGCCCGGCATTTCGACACCTACGACGCCATTGTGATGGGCAACCACACCGCCTGGGCCGGACCTTACGGAAACACCAGGGTATCGGAATACAACCAAAAGCTTATCAAAAAACTGCCTGATAGCGTTGTGGTGGTTAAAGATACCATGATGCAGGTGGAGCATTCCCTGGAAGCCCTACTGCCTTTCATTCAGTATTACAACCCGGATGCTGAGATCGTGCCGATGATCATTCCTTACGCCAACCTTAACAATATGGAAACCTTTAGCAGGCAACTTGCAGAGATCATTGCGGAATTTGCGGAAGACAACGAATGGACCTGGGGTGAAGATTTCGCCCTTGTGATCAGCAACGACGCCGTGCATTATGGCGACGAGAACTGGGGCGGCAACGACTACGCGCCATACGGAACGGATGCTTCGGGATACCGCATGGCCGTCGAGCATGAACACAGGATCATCGACTCATGTCTGGTGAAAGAATTAACCGAGAATAAGATCATTCGATTTGTGGATTACACCGTCGAAACAGACGACTACAAACAATACAAATGGACCTGGTGCGGACGTTATTCAATCCCCTTTGGTCTGTACACATGTTGGCACCTGCAACAACTTCTCGGTGAACCCGGTTTAAACGGCAATTTTATCGAATACGCCACCAGCATCGACCACCCGATACTGAAAGTGGAAGATCTGGGCATGGGCGTTACGGCGCCGGCCCACGACCACCACTGGGTGGGCTACACTGCCATCGGCTATCGTTAAGCCTCATTTAACTTCCTTGCAGGTATGCACAATTTTTCCGTTCTTTGCACTGTTTTTATCTGATCTAAATAAGAATTATATGCAAGGATTTGATGCACGTATCAACACAAAAAAGAAAAACAAGCCAGCCTTTGTTTCGGGATTGACCTATCAGCCCCATAACAAATTGAAAGTCATTGAAGTCAGAAATCTGACCGATTCTGCCTATGTGCTTCGACTGGAAAGGAAAAACATCAGGTTCACTGCAGGACAACATATCTCTCTCGGAATTGAAGAAGACGGCACCACCCGTGAATATTCCATTTACAGCGGAGAAAATGATCCTTATCTTGAAGTACTGATCAAAGAAGTGAAAGAAGGCCTGGTCTCCAAACAGCTCAAAAAGCTGAAAGCGGGCGAGCGGGTGAAATTCGACGGACCGGTGGGATATTTCCTTTTGGATGAGGAAAGACGTTTAACATCGAAACTTCTTTTCATCGCCAGCGGCACAGGCATTGCCCCTTTCCGGAGCTTTGTAAGAACTTATCCCGAATTGGATTACAAACTGCTTCATGGGGTAAGAAATGCTGAAGAAGCCTATGAGCGATCATTTTACGACCCGGACAGACATATTCTTTGCACCACCGGCGATGACAAAGGCGATTTCAGCGGACGGGTGACCGATTATCTGAAATCCGAGACCGTACATCCCGACACATTGGTGTACCTTTGCGGTAACTGCAATATGATCCACGATGCCTACGATATCCTGCTTGAACAGGGAGTACCTGCCGACCATGTTCATTCGGAGGTTTATTTCTGAAGATCAGGCAATAAACAGGCGTATTGATCATTGTATATCTGAACAGATTGATTCATGACTTCAGGAAAAACGAAATATCAAATCATCACCCTGGGCTGCCAGATGAACATATCCGACAGCGAGCGGGTGAGGACCGTCATGGACCGGGCCGGCTACGAATGGACCGATGATGAAAGAGAAGCCCGCCTGCTGGGCATACTGGCCTGTTCGGTCAGGCAGAAGGCCATCGACAAGGTATATGGAAAAATCCATAAATGGAACAAAAGAAAAGACCGTGAAAACCTCATCACCTTCCTCACGGGTTGTGTACTTCCCGAAGACAAGGACAAGTTCCTGAAGTTGTTTGATATCGTATTTCCCATGAGCGAACTAAACAAACTTTCTGAACAGATCGAACAATACGGGATAGTTTCCCCGGCTTCGGTTTCAGGATTGACGGGCAAATTACAGATGAACGAACATATCGGCGATTTCTGGAATATCAGGCCCGACTATCAAAGCAGTTTCGAGGCTTTTATCCCAATCCAGAACGGCTGTGACAAATTCTGTACCTTTTGCGCAGTGCCTTACACCAGAGGACGCGAGTTGTCGAGACCTTCGGATGAGATATTGGAAGAGCTGAAGCAACTGGTCGAGCAGGGGTACAAATCCATTACTCTATTGGGTCAGAATGTGAACTCCTATGGCCTGGATAAAAAAGGGAATGAGATTAGCTTTCCCGAATTACTCAGAAGGATAGGCGAATACGGAAAATCCTCTGGGAAGGATTTCTGGCTGTATTTCACTTCGCCCCATCCCCGCGATATGACCGATGAAGTGATCGATGTGATCGCAAAATACCCGGTCCTGGCAAAGCAAATCCATCTGCCTTTGCAATCCGGCGACGACAAGGTTCTGATCCGCATGAACCGCAAGCACAATGTAGATAAATACAGGAAGATCATCCATAAGATCAGGGAAAGCATCCCACAGGCAGGCATTTTCACCGACATCATCGTTGGGTTCACCGGGGAAACCGACGAGCAGTTTGAAAACACCCGCAAAGCCCTGAACGAGTTTTGCTTCAACATGGCATACATCGCTCAGTATTCGCCCAGGCCGGGAGCGGCAAGCTCCAGGTGGGCCAACGACATCCCGCCGCAGGTGAAAAAAGAAAGGCTGCACAGCCTGACCGATACCTTGCGGAAACACGCGCTGAGCGCAAATAAGAAACTGGTCGGAAAAGAACTAAAAGTACTGGTTAACGGCAGAGACCGGAAAGAAGGTCACCTGAGCGGCTATACTGAAGGCCGGATCGTGATGCGACTCCCTTCATCGGATGAAAGCCTGATCGGAAATTTTGTGCTTATCAAAGTAACATCAGCCACCCCCTATTCAATCGAAGGAGAGCTGGTGAGAACCGAAAAGCCTGTTTACTCAGCATGATACCCAAAAAAATTGCATTCAAGACGCTGGGCTGCCGGTTGAACCTTTATGAAACCGACGCCCTGGCCTCAACCTTCAGCAGGCGGGGATACGAGATCGTTGATCCCGGCGAGCAGCCCGATGTGTTTGTGGTCAACACCTGCACGGTCACCAACCAGGGCGATCAGAAATCCCGGCAGGAGATCAACAGGATGCTTAAAAAAGAGGAACGGCCTGTGGTGGTGGTCACCGGCTGCATGATCGACAACTACAAAAAAGACCTCAGCCGCTTTGCCGAAGCCGACTACCTGGTGGACAACAAGCACAAGACCTCCCTTCTCGAGATCGTGGACGCTCACTTCAAAGGGGAAACAATCGATCCGGGTCAGCTGAAACCGGATGTATTCTCCTTCGAGCCGGCCCAGAAAACCTTTCACACCCGCAGCCTGATCAAGATCCAGGACGGTTGCGACAACTTCTGTACCTATTGCATCGTGCCCAAAGTGAGAGGCAGGGCGGTAAGTCGCCCCGTTGAGGATATCATCGAAAACATCCGGCAGGTGATCGATTACGGATACAAAGAAATCGTACTGACCGGCGTCAACATCGGCAGGTATGAGTATGGAGAAACGGATTTTGAAAGCCTGATTGAAAAAATCCTGGAAATCCCCGGCGATTTCCGGGTGCGGATTTCTTCCATCGAACCGGAAGGCTTCGGTGAAAAGCTGTTCGACCTCTTCGCCCACCCCAAACTGATGCCGCATCTGCACCTTTGCCTGCAAAGCGGATCGGATAAGATCCTGATGAAGATGCGGCGTTTATACAACATCTCCACTTTCAGGAAAACCATAGAAAGCATCCGCAATAGATACCAGCATTTCAACCTGACCACCGACATCATCGTGGGTTTCCCCGGCGAAACGGATGAAGATTTTCAGCAAAGTGTGCGCCTGGCCGAAGAATTGAACTTCAGCCACATCCACACCTTCAAATACTCGGTGCGCACCGGGACCAGGGCGGCCCGCATGGAAGATCAGATCACCGAAAAGATCAAGAACGAAAGAAGCAAAGTGATCCGCGAGATCTCATTGCGCAACAAAACCGCTTTCATGCAATCCCTGATCGGGAAACCACAGCAAATCCTGGTTGAAAAGATCAATGCCAAAGGAATGGCCCGGGGATACGGCGAATTGTATGTGCCACTGGAAGTTGATGCAAAAGGATTGAAAACCAACGAATTTTACCCGGTAATTCCTGCAACGTTTAAAAAAGGAAATAATCCTGTGTTGAAGGCGGAGGTCAGGTAAACCTCATTTTTAACCTTCCAGGTTTTAAAAGAGGGGTTCACATTGTATGAAAACGTAGAATTTTATTCACTTACAAAGTCATCTGTTGTTGTCAATTTACATTTAATCCCGGGATAATGAGATTCAATTGATTTAAATGACCGGGGGGTTTTGTTATCACTCCATTTTACCTCTATAGCTTGCAAACCGGCCTGCCCTTGAACAATAAAATCAATTTCTGTTTTATTGGTGGTCCGCCAAAAGTTGATTTTATTCATCGAATAATAATCATTTGACAAAATCTCTGTTAAAACAAAATTCTCAAACAAACTTCCTTTATCTGTCCTTACATTCAAGTTATTAAAATTATTTAGAATGAAGTTTCG
Organism: Bacteroidales bacterium; assembly: GCA_021738625.1. Classification (GTDB taxonomy): domain Bacteria; phylum Bacteroidota; class Bacteroidia; order Bacteroidales; family JAIOZK01; genus JAIOZK01. Next base: position 51,151 of record JAIPBS010000010.1, on the reverse strand, counting down.
TAATCCCAGATCCAAAAAGTAAATCTTTGGTGTTTTGGTAATCTCCTTTTTGTAGTTTTTGTGGAAAGGATAAATTCTTTTACAAATAAAAGTTTGTTCAAGTATGCTTAAATATTCTTCTACCGTTTTTCTTGTTGTTTTTAAGGATTTGGCAATAGATTCAGTACTTAAGAGATCACCTGTTTGCATTGCTATCCGAATCAAAAGTTTGTTATATAGATCAGCGTCTTTCAAGTCTAAAAAATCAACCAGGTCCTTTTGAACATATGCCTGATAAATATCTTTGATTCTAAGCTGTTTTTCAACTTCCCTGGTTTCCTTTGCAACAGCTGGATATGACCCGTATAACAAAATATTGTTAAACGCTTCATTTTTGGTAATTGGTGAGGCAAAACCGAGTTGCTCCTGAAACGTCAATCTATTAATTGTAAATATACGTGATCGTCCAACCAAATGTTCTTTTGTTTTTGCTTTTATCTCCAGTTGAGATGAACCACTGTATATGATCTTAATATTTCGCTTCAGGTCATACACCTCCTTCAGGAACAAACCAGGAGAATCAAGTCTCTGTATTTCATCAACGAAAACATATTTTCTGCTTTCACTTTTACCTAAAAACTCAATAAACCGGGGAAGGTTTTTGAACAATGCATGTAATTTCATGTCATCCAGGTTGAAGTAAAAAATATCGTTTGAAGAAATCCCCGTTTGCAAAAGATGCTTAATTAACAACATCAGCAAAGAGCTTTTTCCTACTTGCCTACTTCCCAGCAATCCCAGAAAAAGATCGTTTTCCAGGTTCTTTTTAAGAGTATCAAGTATTTCCCTGTTTTTAAGATTGAAATTGACATCAGGTTTATCCCGCCAGGGATTTTGCAGCAAAAAAATTTCTCTAATCATATTATCCAGGTAATTTTTAACCAAAGATACAAAATTATCTAGATAATCTTACATCCTGTAACAAAATTTATCTACTTAAGAAATGGTATTTCCTTTTTCGTAATCAGCAAGACTTTCGTTGATGACCTGCTTTTCAAAAGAGTTGAGTTTGTATATTTCCGCGTCATCATTTTTTTCGAGCAAACTGTTTAAATAAGCAAGCAGATCTTTATCTTCGGTATCCAATACTCTCTTGATGATATGATTTTTTAGCTCAGCGGTTTTCATTTATTTTGATTTTACTCAAAGATAGTAAAAATTACTATTAACAGAAAAAAGCAGTATCGCCTCAGGAGATTCCCTGCCCGTCCGGCAGACAGGCTCAACTTCCCATGCAAAGGTCTTGTTCATTAATCAAAGATTTTAGGAATTGGCGGTTTCGGAATGACAGGACGGTTGGGGGAAACCATTCCCACACCACTTAAAAGGCAATTTATCAAGAGCCATAATCTGTAATCTGGAATCTGAAATCCGGAATTTTGAAATTCGAAATCCGATTTCTACGGCGTTAGCGTCGTCATGATGATCTGCCAGTAGCCCGGCTCGTAAATCCTGAATTCCATCTCCGCCTCGCCTTCGGTGCTTTGATAGGTGATGCGGCCCCAGAAAGGAAAATCCACAGGTTCCTTGCTGATGATGGGTGCACTGCCCCTGCCCTGATCCATGTTCACCATTTTCAGGCCCCACACCCGTCGTGTTTGCGTTCCAACCGCATTGTAGTCCAGCTCGATCGCTTCCACCTTATCGCTTTGCTTCACAAAATCAATCTCCTCAGGCATATTGGTTTTGTAGAGGATTTCATAGGCTTTGGGTTCGGGTTCTTTCTGTTTCTTTTGCTTTTCGGTGGATTTGCAGGCCACCAAACTGATCAGGATGAAAAAGGCAAGCAGTTTGTTCATAGCTATGGGTTTTTGATTATTGAACACTAAGATATAAAAAGAAGTCCGTAAACCAAAGCACGCTGGTATATCTATCTGATCCAACAAAATGCAAAACAACAAATTACCATTAATTACAATCAATTACAATGAATTACTGCTAACTCAATCCATACAATCATACATCCTTACATCCATCTAATCACCCCTTATGTATGATCACATCCACGGCTCCCACCCCAAACTTCGCCAGGGAGGCGCTCTGGTCTTTCAGGTTTTCGTAGTCTTTCATCAACTGCATGATCTCGTTTTTCAGGATGCCGTTGCCCACGCCGTGGATAAAAGTAACACGTTGATACCCTTCAGCCATGGCGCTTTCCAGGCATTTGATAAAATACTCTTTCTGGATTTTAAGCATATCCCCGCTCGACAGACCCGTGATATTGTCCACCAGCTCGCCTATGTGCAGGTCCACCACGGCTACGCCTTCGGCAGTGCGGTGCTGGTTGATCAGAGCGGTTCTTTTCTTTGCTTTGGGTTTGGTGGTTTGGGGCTGCGGCTCAAATTTCTTTTGCTCCAGATCGCCGCTGTAATGTTCATGGGTGTTGAGCTCCAGCAAGTTCAGCACAAAAGCTTTTTCGGTCATCAAAGGCGTTTCCCTGTAATTGCCTTCTTTATAAATCCTTGCCGGTTTGATGTCGATTGCAGCATTTCCGGGCAAGGGAACACGGGTGACTTTTTCTATATGGTACATCACCTGTAGCAAACCTTTCGTCCACTTTTCGATTTCTTCTCTCGGTATCGTATCGAGTAGGATCTTGGTTCTGGGCTGCATCACATCGTAATCATATCCGTAAAACCCGTCTTCACTTTGCAGGTATAAGCTGTAAAGCATTTCATATCCCGTATAATTGATCAGGTAAACCTCAATCAATCCGGTTACCAGCCATTTCTGGTCTTGCGGAACGAAAGCCAGGTAAAGCCCTTTGACGTAATCACCCCTGAAGCCCACCTTGTCGATGGGTGATTTGCGCTCGTCCCCTTCCGGTTCCGGCTCATCTTCATGATAAGCGCTGTAATCCAGTTTTGGGGCTTTGGATTTGCGGCTTTCTTCATCATGCAGAGCCCGGGCGTCAATCACCAGCTCAGAAGGCACCACCGGCACCTCAAATCCATCCTCGATCTCAACATTCACCAGGCTGGGGCTGATGATCCTGGTGATCACGCCTCCGCCCTTTTCATTCAAAAATCTGACTTTATCTCCAACTTTAAATCGCATGCTTATTTCTTTTTTGCAAAGATAACCAGAAAAACAGGGAATGCCTTATTTATAAACCTTTATAAATTAAGCTTCTTTCGGGGAACTTTGGCTCATATTTGATATTTTTGCATATAAGAATATAGGCTTATGAAACAATTTGCTTACCATACAATACTTGCCTTTCTGATTTTTGCCACAGGAAGTTTGAGTGCCCAGAATACGGCAGTGGTCACCGGCACTATCCTCGATAAAATGCCGGATGCTCCTATCGAAGATGTGGAGATCAAAATCAAAAGCACACCCTATGCAACCATATCGGATCGGAATGGGAATTTTGAAATCACCAACATTCCACCGGGTGAATATGAAATCATTTTCTCACATATCGGCTATGAAAAGCTCAAGATGGGAGTCCTGCTTGCAACCGGAGACCTAAGAAGAATGGATGTTGTGATGGAGCCGAAGACAAAGGTGTTAAAGGAAGTAGAAATACATAGCAAGCGATTCGAGGAAGCCCCATACTCCATCGAACACATCAGCAAACCTGTTATCCGCCAAAGCACCCGCAAAGACATCGGTGATTTTTTACGGGAGGTGCCCAACCTGAGCGGTGTCAGGAAAGGCGGCAGCGGTGTGGACCCGGTCGTTCGCGGATTTAAGTTCAAGCAGGTGGCTGTGGTGGTTGACGGCGCCACAAAGATCGAAGGCGGATGCCCCAACCGCATGGATCCGGCAGTGAGCCACGTCAGCATCATGGACGTCGAAAACATGGAAATTCACAAAGGCCCTTTTGCTTTGCGCTATGGTCCCAATTTCGGCGGACTAATCAACCTGCAAACCACCCGGCCGGTATCCTATTCTGAATATCAGATGCACATTACCGCCATCAAAGGCTTTGAAAGCAACGGCAACGGAAACACAGAGCATCTTTCTATCAATGGAGGGAATGACAGGGTTTACTATATGCTTTCGGGGAACCACAGGAAGTTTAAGGACTACACGGCCGGAAACGGGCAAAGGGTGAACGCAGGATTCACAAAGTACAACTATAAGGTTCAGCTGGGCACCGAACCTTTTATCGATCACCGGCTTCTTGTTTCATACGACAGATCGTACGGCCGGAATATGGACTTTCCTGCCCTGCCCATGGATGAGCGCTCGGACGATACCAAGATCTACCAGTTTGAATATGACATCGATAATATTTCGGAAAAGTTCCGGCGGATCACAATCCGGCTTTACAATTCCGACGTCCATCACATCATGGACAACAAGCAGCGTCCTTTCAGCGACACCGTGATCGCCGTATCCGATATCCGGGCCAATAACATGGGCGGCAGGCTGGAAGCAGCTTTCGACCTGTTCAACAACGACTTGTTTCTGGGGATGGATTTTGAACAGATAGAAAAAAACGGTGAGCGCGTCAAAAACTTCATCCTGCAACCCAACCTGCCTGTTAAAACCGAGATGTTATGGAACAATGCCGAGATCACCAACACCGGATTTTATACCCTCTGGGAAAGCAAACGTAAGGATTATACCCTAAACATTTCGGGCCGCGTTGATATGAACTCGGCGAATTCAGGAAAGCTGCTGCTTGAAAATATGATGGGCAAACCGGTTTATGAAAACGATGATACCGACTCAAGACATTTCAATTACAGCCTGAGCGCGGGGATCCTATACACCTTCAGCAAAAACCTCGACATCGGCTTTTCCATTGGCCGGGCCACGCGCAGTCCCGACATGACCGAGCGCTTTATCGTTTTGCTGCCCATCGGCTACGACAATTATGATTATCTGGGCAATCCGCAGCTCGATCCCGAGATCAACAACGAGGCCGATCTGAAGATCGGATACCGGACGGAAAACCTCGGACTTTTGCAGGCCGGCGGGTTTTTCTCCTATGTACAGGATTTCATCACCGGAAGGGAAGTGCCGCCGGCGGTTGTAAAACCGCAATCGAAGGATGTGGTGGGCGTGAAGGAATTTTACAATGCCGACCATGTGTATTTGTATGGCTATGAATTCGGGTGGTATTCTCCCGACTGGAGCGGTCTGAATATTTCGGTCACAGGGGCTGTCACTTATGGGGTGAATCCCGAATCCATCAAATACATTGTCGAGAACGGAGAAGTGGTGGGACAGCAAACCCTCAAAAACGACCCCCTGTCAGAGATCCCGCCTTTCGAGTCTAACATCAAAGTTAAATACAGCATGTTCAACCGCAAGTTGATCCCGGTGGCGGGCGTCCGGCTGGTGGCAAGCCAGAACAAAGTTTCGCAGGCCTTTTACGAACAGGAAACGCCCGGCTTTGTGCTAGCTGACTTCAGACTCGCTTACGAATTCAGCGAGGAATTGATAATACATGCAGGAGTGAAAAATATTTTTGACAAGGCTTATTATGAACACCTCAACCGGCGGATCATCGGAAGCAATGCCCCCCTGTATGAGCCGGGCATAAGCTTTTTCATCAATATGACCGTTAATCTTTAAGGCATGGAGAAAATGAAGAGAAATAAAATATTGCTGTTTTTTGTAATCCTGTTCGTTGCGGCCTGTGAGCCCAATGATGATGAGCATAAGGTCACTTACCGGATATCCGACAATGAATCCGGTTTTTCGGTTAGCTACCGGGGTGAACAGGGAGATATTCAGCGCAAAAGCGTTGATGTGTCCAGCGCCGAGGACATCTGGACCTATGCCTTCACCGGCACGGAAGGCGACATCGTTTACGTTTCGGCCAATTACAAGGACCCGGAAACCGGCATCAATGTCGAAATACTACTTAACGGAAAGGTTTTCCGGCAGGAAAGCAGCCTATACGATACCCTGAACTTTGTGACGGTTTCGGGCAGCATCCCTTACGAATAATAAGCAATGTGATAATTTCGTTTTGATTTAGTATGATGAAAAAATATACCGGTATACTGCTATTGCTAATCGTTCTCGGATTTAATTCCTGCAAGGAAAAAGATGATCCCTTGCAGCAAAGCGAACAAAAAGTCACATTCAATTTCGTGCACAGACTGGACGGATCACCGATCGAATTCGACACCATGAAATATGTGAATGAAGCTGGTAATCCCTACCTGGTAAACGAAATCCAGTATTTTATTTCGGATGTCAAACTGCACCGGACGGATGGCGGTCATTACCTGGTAGATGAATGGAAAGACATGCATTATGTGGATACGGACCTTCCCGAAACCCATCGCTGGGAGGTGTTCGACAACATCCCGGCAGGAGATTACGAAAAGATCAGTTTTACCTTTGGCATATCCGAAGAAAAAAACCACTCTTTTATGTTTCTGAACCCGCCCGAACGCGACATGTTCTGGCCCGAGTTTTTGGGCGGCGGTTATCATTACATGAAACTGAACGGCAAATGGCAGGAGCCCGACAACAGCATCACCCCATTCGACTTCCACCTGGGCATCGGGCAAATTTATCACAGCTATCCCGACTCGATCACCGGTTACATCCACAACGCTTTTGAGGTGGAATTGCCGGCCTCATCCTTCAGCCTGGCGGAAAATGAGGAGCGGGAATTCACCATCGTGATGCATGTGGAAAACTGGTTCCGGACACCCAATGCTTATGATCACAACGTTTGGAGAGGCTATATCATGCAAAACCAGGAAGCCATGGCGCTGGCCTGCGAGAATGCATATGATGTGTTTACACTGGAGGTTATGGAATGAAAGCAAGGGTAAAAAATATCATCTTTAATGGAAGCATAAGGGCATTGCAAAAATGGCCGCTTGTTGCCCTGATCGTGCTTTTTGCATTTTTTTCCTCCTGTTCCGAAAAAGACGACCCGCAACCTCAAAAACAGCAGCCCACGCCTTATGAGATCGACATCCCATACGGTTTTCCTACGCGGCTGAACATCCCGGAAGACAACCCCATGACCGTGGAAGGCGTCGAACTGGGGCGCTATCTTTTTTACGACGGGCGGCTGTCGGGCCGCACCCACCCCGACAGCCTGATGAGCTGCGCCACCTGCCACATCCAAGCCAACTCTTTTGAGTGCGGCACGGACCATCCCGAATTTACGGGCGGCTTCACCCACGGACTGACCGGCAAACCAACCCCCCATGTGATGTTGCCACTGATCAACCTGATCTGGAATGAAAACGGATACCTTTGGAACGGCTTCATCTCGGAAGATAATCCACAGGAGCATTACAGAAATATTAAAGACCTGGTGTGGATGGGCGTGATGGCCGAACATGAAATGGCCGGGGATACCAACCGGACGGTGGAACTGATCCAAAGCATACCGGGCTACCCCGAATTGTTTGAAAAGGCTTTCGGTTCGGAACAGGTGACCATGGACAACATCAGCAAGGCGGTGGCCCAGTTTGTGAGAACATTTATCTCGGCCAACTCGAAATTCGATAAATATTTGCGGGGCGAGGTCCAACTTACGGCCTCCGAGCTGAACGGCTTTGTTCTTTTCACTACCGAAGAAGGCGCCGACTGTTTTCATTGCCACGGCGGGGCGGGCAATCCTTTGTTTACCACCAATCTGTTTTATAACAACGGAAAGGATTCCCTTTTCACGGGTTCACATGAAGACCCGCGCGACCGTTATCATATTACCGGCGACCCGCAGGATCTGGGCGCATACAAAGCCACCACATTGAGAAACATCGAACTGACCGGGCCTTATATGCACGACGGCAGATTTGATACCCTGGACGAGGTGATCGATTTTTATTCACATCACCTGGTCTGGTCGCCCTTTATCGATCCCCTGATGCATCATATTGCCAACGATGGTGTTCAATTGACTACGAATGAAAAAGAAGATCTAAAAGCTTTTATCAAAACCCTACGGGATGAGGACTTTCTTACCAATCCCGATTTCGGCCCTCCGGATGCAAGAAATTTGAAAATTGACATTTGAAATTTGGAAACAAACACCAGGTACTTGCAGGCTGATTCAAGGAAATGATTTTATATCATATGTGACTCTCCCATTTATCACCGATACACCAAGCATTAGGGGGTTCAGCTCGCCTGAATAGTTTTATGCTTTTTATGTTTATCTTTTTATAGATTTTATTAAACATTTTTACAACTTCTGTGTTTAATTATCAAAACAAAAACCTTGAAATTATGAAGAACAAAGTAATCGTCATAAGGTAAACATAGTACATTCATAGCGCTATTTTGTTAACTTTGTCTAAAGAAATCCTTACCGGATGGTCATCAAAAAAGAAACCAGGGGCATATTGCTTTCGCTGCTCGGTGCCATAGCCGTTTCCAATGTTTATATTTTTAGCAAAGCTGCCCTAAAAGAAACCCACCTTGCTCAGTTCGGCTTTTATTGGTTTGGTCTTGGTTTGCTCTGGAACCTGCTTTATTCCATCAAAGGAAGAAAAGTAAGAACCATCAGAAAACTACAAAAGCAAACCATCTGGGCACTTATAGTGATCGGGCTGCTGGAAGTGGGTGGTACGACCTTTTTCTTCACTGCCATTCAGGTGGTGGAAAATCCCGCTATTGTTTCCTTTCTGGCAAACTTCAATCCCTTTTTTGTCACCTTGCTGGGGATTATTATCCTGAGGGAACAATTCGGCAAATACGAAATTGCAGGCATAGCGCTCACCCTGGCTGGCGCGTTCATCATCAGCTACAAGGGCAACACGGAGATGGGCAAGTTATTCACCCACGGTACGGAATACATCATCATATCAGCCGTTTTATTCAGTTCGGCTGCCATCATTGCCAAAAAAAATATTATGGTGGTCGATCCGGTGGTGCTTTCCATCAGCCGGTCGACTTTTCTGTTATTGTTTTCATTTATTATGATGTGTATCTATTGCGAATCTTTTGTCATCCCGGTTTCTGCCGCGGTCAACATAAGCATAGGTTCATTGCTCGGCCCCTTCCTGACCGTTTTTACTTCATATCTTGCCCTGAAGTACATCGGGGCCGGGAAAGCCTCGATCGTAAGAAGTTCCAGAAGCCTGTTTGTTTTGCTTGGGGCATACATTTACTTTAACACCCTGCCTTACGATTACCAGATCATAGGAGGTCTGTTCACCATTGCAGGGGTGATCCTCATATCAACAGGAAGTGTAAGACGCAACAGGAGATTAAAACGAATTCAATCATAACAATTCAACGCAACAACATATTATTTTATGGATTATTCGGGTTAAATTTGCCGGATCAAAATCGAAAAATATGATCAGATATATCGTAAGCGTAGTATTGCTGTTTAGCATCTCGACCAGCATCAGGGCACAAAACCCCGATTCGGTGCAGCTCCGAAAAATATTCGAAAATGCCATCACCAACCGGGAGGCATACCACAATCTTGAATTCCTATGCAAGCAGGCCCCGGGGCGTTTGCTCGGCAGCCCGAACTCATATATTGCTGTTGATTATATGAGGGATTACGCTGAACAGATGGGCGCGGATACGGTTTTCTTACAACAATATATTACGCCCGCCTGGATCCATGAATCGTCCGATGCCGGTATTGTTTATGATGACGGCAGTGAATACGCGCTGACAATCGATGCACTGGGGCCTTCCGCCTCCACACCTAAGGAAGGCATTACAGCGGAAGTGATCGAGTTGACGCAGGTGGAGGATATTGAAAGGCTTGGCAGGGAAAAGATCGGAGGGCGGATCGTGTTTTTCAACCGGCCGATGAAGCCCACCTTCATCAATCCCTTTGCCGCATACGGGGATGCCGTGGACCAACGGTATTGGGGACCGGTGAAGGCGGCCGAATACGGGGCGGCCGGGGTAATCGTACGTTCCATGACATACAACCTGAACGACATCCCACACACAGGAAGCTGTGCCATGCGCGAGAACAGGATACCGGCCGTGGCTGTCAGTACCATGGATGCCGATTATCTGAGCAGCGAACTCAAAAAAGTTCCCGGGCTCATGCTGAACATCAATGTGCAGGCCACCGATACGGCGTTAACAACATACAACCTGATCGTCGATATCCGTGGTAAGGAAAAACCGGAAGAAATCATTCTTGTCGGCGGACATATCGACGCCTGGTTTAACACCGAGGGTGCGCATGACGACGGCGCAGGCTGCGTGCAGGCCATGGATGTGCTGAGGATTTTCAACGAGCTGAAAATACAAAACAAACGCACCATACGGGCGGTGATGTTTATGGATGAAGAGTTGTATCAGAGCGGCGGGGCGGCCTATGCGAAATACACCAAAGAAAATGGTATCGATCACCTGCTAGCCATCGAATCCGACGCCGGAGCTTTCATGCCCATTGGGATCACCTTCAGCGCCGATCCGGATTTCATTGCTGAGATGCAGCAGTTTAAATCATTGCTGGAACCCTATGGAGGCGGCTTTCTGAAGAAAGGCTACGGGGGTGTCGATATCAACCCGCTGAAGGAATTCGGCATTCCGCTGGCAGGCCTGAATACAGTCAGGCAGAGATATTACAACTACCATCACTGCATGTCAGACACCTTCAGCGAGGTAAGTTTCAGGGAATTGCAAATGGGTACCACCTTGCTCACCGGGTTGATCTACCTGGTTGACAGGCATTGGGAAAGTACGGACGATAACTAAGAAATTTGAAAGTTGAAATTTGGTGCGCTTGTCGAACCCGGCTGGCGCAGAGCTACAATGAATTACCATCAATTACCATAAATTACGGCTAACTTCATCCTGCAACCAAACAATCATACATCCATACATCCAACCTATCACTCATACCTCAGCGAATCCACGGGATTGGCGCTGGCAGCGCGGAAGGCATGCCAGCTCACCGTGACGAAAGCAACCAGAAAGGCCAGCACCGCCGCCAGCAAAAACATCCACAACTGCGGAAAGATATGATAGGCAAAACGTTCCAGCCAGTCATTCATCAGCAGAAAGGCTACCGGCCAGGCGATCACATTGGCCAGAGCCACCCAAATGGCAAATTCACGCAGCATGGTTCCCACAACCGACAGGCGATTGGCGCCGAACACCTTACGCACGCCGATCTCCCGGGTCCGCTGACGGGCAGAGAACAAAGCCAGTCCGGCCAGGCCCATGCCGGCAATAAAAACTGCAAGTGCCGAGAAATACCCGAACAAACGGGCCAGACGTTCCTCGGTACGGTACAGCCGGTCATATGCCTGGTCAACAAAACCGTAATCGAAAGGAAAACCGGAGGCAAAGCTTTCCCAGGTCTTTTCAATCTGATCGATGGTGGAAGGTACGTTTTGGGGAGATATCCTGACAGTTATGGCATTGTTCCAGCTCGGAACATAGGCCAATGCCAGCGGACCGATCCGGTTGCGTATCGAAACAAAAGAAAAATCCTTTACCACCCCGATTATGGAGCCATCGGCCAGTGAGGTCCCCACGGGCTGTTTCAGGCCGAACTCCTTCACTAAGGTTTCGTTCACGATATAAGATTTATGGATATCCATCTCCGAGCCTTCATAAAAATTTCTTCCGTCCACCAACTCAAGTTCCAGAACGTCCAGGAATTCCGGGTTGCAGGTAATGGCGGCAAAACGACGGTCTACCGTATCCACTTTTCTGCCCCAGCTCATGCCGGCATAGCCCGGTATATGGGAAGAAGCCCCCACATGCTGCACTTCGGGTATGGATTTAAGTTCGGCTTTAAATTCTTCAAACTTATCCGAAACACCTCCTTTTTTATAAAAATAAAGCACCTGATCCTTGTTGAATCCCAGATCGTAATTTCTCGCAAAACGCATTTGTCTGTATATCACCAGGGAGGCCACAATAAGGATCACCGAAATGGTGAACTGGAAAACGATCAGGGCCCTGCGCAAACCAATCCCCTTCCGGCCGCTTGTTTTCTCGCCTTTAAGAATGCTGGCGGGTTGTTGCCGGCTGAGATAAAATGCAGGGTATAGTCCGGCCAAAATACCGATCAGGATTGAAAATAATACGGCAACAATCATCACCCCCGGGTTGAACAAAGCGGATGACGACAGTTCGGCCAAAATGGAACGGTTGAATACGGGCACTAGCAATTCAAATAAAAAAACTGCGATCAGCAGGGCCAGCAGGCTGATCAGCACCGACTCGGTGAGGAACTGCCTGATGAGTGCAGGCCGGCCGGCCCCGATCACTTTTTTAAGACCGATCTCTCGGCTCCTGCGCGATGCGGTTGCAGTGGCCAGATTTATAAAATTGACGACGGCAATAAAGAGGATAAACAGGCCCACAGCCGAATAAATGTAAATATAACTAAGTGAACCATGCCTGAGAAAATCAAATCGCTTGCCCTCTTTCAAATAAACCTCTTCCATGGGCCTCAGCAACCAATTGATCGTAAAATCATCCCGGCCCATCATCGCATGAACTTCATCGTTCAGATGTTTGCTGATCTTTTGGCTGACGGCCTCGATTTTGTGATTATCCGACAGCAACAGAAAAGTGATGTGGCTCCAGTCGTTGTAATCTTCCAGGTAACCGGGATGGCCGTTGAGCTCCGGGAAGACTTCCAGATTTCCCACCAAACCTGCAAAAATAGAGGAATTGGGAGGAATGTCTTTCATAACGCCCGTGATTTGGAATGTGGTTTTCTGATCACGCAGCAAAGTTTTCCCTATTGGATCCTCCGCACCAAAAATTCTCTCCGATTCCGACTCCGAAATCACGAGTGAATAGGGATTACTGAGCACGGTAGCCGGATCGCCCCGCAACAATTCAAAACTGAATATCTCGAAGAAATTCGGGTCGGCCAGCAACATGTCATCAAAAGGTAAACTTTTCTCTCCCAGTTCGAACAATCCACTGGACTGCCCGTAGCTCATGCGGCAGACCTTCTCGACCTCCGGGATTTCCTCTCCCATCAGTTTTTTCATTCGCATGGGTGTGTTGGCGAAACGGTCGGTTTCGATCCGGTAAATATTTTCTAGGTTTTTGTGGAATTTATCCGCTGTGATTTCATCCTTTACATATAGGGCGATCAGGAAAAACATGGCCATCCCAATGGCCAATCCCAGGATATTGATCACAACGTATCCCTTGTTCTTTAAAAAGCTTCTAAGAGCGGTTTTGATATGAGCGCAGATCATATATTTCGCTTATTGGTTCCAATCATATTTTAACCGGGTTAGCGACCGGGTCGATTATTGAATTCACAGATCGTACCAATCTATATAAATAGCATGTGATCAGATATTTAGAATTTAGAATGAAGCCGGATTCCTCTAAAAAAATGTCCGCAACTGAGACAGGAGATGTTCGGGGGTGGACAAAATCCAGGCCAGCCAGCAGAAATTTGAAATTTAGTTGCGCCATCGCCTGATGTTTTCCACCTGGGTATTCGAAATTGGAAATTTGAAAGTTGAAATTTGGTGCGCTTGTCGAACCCGGCTGGCGCGGATTTGCAATCCGTGCCTTTTGATTATATGCAGTGACTCGCAGTTTAAATAAATCAACACCACTAATGGTGCGGTGATCATCCCGTCTTTCTCTTTGCTACATTAAACGAAGCGCTCCGCACTTCTTACCCCCGCATGTGAACCGATCAACTGGAAGTCCGGTTGATCAATGCAACCGCAGTGGGCAATTGATCGGATTCACTCCTGCCAAACATCCAATAAAAAGCCAGGGGATTCCTCTCTCCGGGCTTTCGCTTCGCTCAAGCCCTGCGATCGGAATGACATTCGACTAAGGGTAAAATAAGGGTGCGGGAAGCGGGGTGTTGCCCGCTTCCCGCACCCTTTTCTATAAAAAAACCCTGTCATCCCGACGAACATTTTTTTTACGATAGTAAAAAATGTGAGGAGGGATCCTTGAACTAACTGTTGAAATCGACCACCCGGCCCAGCTTTTCCCTGTTTTCCGGGAACTTCATGGCATAAAACAGATTTACGTGATAAGACAGTGAATCCTTAAGGTCTTTCCTGTTGACCAGGTCATGGATCTTACCGTTTGCATAAAGGTTGTCCGTGCAAACGATTTCACGGTCCACATCAAAACCGGCGCCCATCACAACCCTCGGGCCGGCGAATTCCACCAGGGCGCCTTTCTCACCGACGATCACATCGCCCTGGGTCACGTAACTGGCGTAGGCCCCTCCGGTTGTCGGGCCGGTAATAACCGATATATACAACAACCCTTTTCGCTTGAGGTCAAGCAGTGCCATATTCATTTTGGCCATCTGCGCCAATGACATGGGGCCTTCATTCATGCGGGCACCTCCCGAGGAGCACACGGAGATCAGGGGGTAATTGTGTTTTACCGCGTATTGGACTGCCCGCCTGAAACGCTCGCCGTAAACCGCTCCGAACGAACCGCCGATAAATTTCAGGTCGGAGATCACCAGTACAATATCTTTGCCGTTGAGCTTGGCGTTGCCTGTGACCAGCCCTTCCTTCGAAAATGATTTCTGACGTAACTTTTCCAGGGTGGCCTTATAGCGCCCGAAATTATAACGATCGTTGTTGATCATCTTATCGATGGTCAGATCGCCTTCAATTTCCATGAAAGTATCCGGATCGCAAATTTTTTCGATTTGCTCATCCACGCACAGATATTCTCCCTTGCCGCATTTTGGACAGGCATAATAATTATCGATGTAATCATGATAGGAAACAAATCCGCAGCCCCCGGCCACGCGGAACAGGTTTTTATCCGGATCCCATTCTTTTTCACAGTCATACAATTCGGTATCTTCTATACCCTCGTGTTCAAGATGGGCTTTAATCTGGAAAAGATTGTGGAAGTCTTCCCGCTCAATATCGATCATCTTGACATTTTCGGGGTGATTCCTGCGGGTTTTGCGTTTTGCCAGTTCGTCGAGGGTATCCACAAATTCACCGTAATTGAGTACCTTTCTTCTGCGGTCTTTTAGAATGCGTGCAAGCATTGATTTCTTGATTCTTCCGCCTCCGCTTTTTCGAAATTTAACCCATTCTTCAAGCCCTTCTATAAGTTTTTCTTTTAATGTTTTGATGGTACGCTCATAATCTGTATGAGCGCCGTCTTCAGGTTCAGGAAGGATTTCATCGATCATTCCGATCTGCAGAATATGCTCGGCTCCCGGCCTGAGCATTTCAAGTGCATCAGGAATAGTATCTTCTATTTCCTCACCCCCGACCAGCCGTTTATGGAAAATAATGCGGCTGCAGCTTTCCGGTGCAATAACCGAATACAGGGCATTTTCAAGCATAAAACCTTTATCCGTCACCTGCATGGCCAGGGCCCCGCCGCTACCTCCTTCACCGATAACGAATGAAATGGTTGGCGTTTTTATGCTGCAAAACTTACTGATGCAATCGGAGATCAGGAAGGATTGCCCACCCAGTTCCGACTCCATGGAGGAATCGCCCCCGAAGGTGTCGATAAACGAAACCACAGGCATCTGATTTGCTTCGGCTTCTTCCAACACCTTCAAGGCATAAGCGTAACCTTTTGCAGTGATCATACCTGTTGCTTTGCTTTCTTTGCCTTCGCGCTTCTTCTCTTGTCCAAGTACAATGCATTCCAAACCGTTGATTTTTGCTTTAGCCGCAACCAGTGAAGGATCGGGACAGTCGTAATAATCAATGTCATTAAAGACACCTTCAATTACATCTGAACTTCTGATCCTCCGGGGGTGACGTGTAAGGTTGTAGCGTTCGCTGTAGCTCCGCCTGGGTGTGTAAACTTCTCTTTTCATAATGTTCGCTTACGTTAACATTAGATGATTAAGTAGGAAATCACAACTCTATTTTCAGTTTTTCGGCTCCATAAAAAAGAACCCAAATATAGGCAACATTATTAAAAAACCAATTTCTGAATTGTTTTTTTTGGTTTTAGATGAATATTCGCCCCGGAGTCCGCATGAAACCCGGAATACAACAATTCATTAAAGTGATGAGAAATTTGATTGGTGGCCAGTATGCCAGTGATCAGTAATCAGCTTGGTATACAATCAGAAGCCTGGCTGTTTTTTGATTTGAAGGGTACCATCCGCTGCAATAAGGCAATGGCGATCCAGTTAAAAAACGTGTTAAGAATTATCACCTCTGATGTCCAGAATCTATTGAAACGACGCAAAAGAGCCAATCAATTGGCAGGACAACCGGATACAAGAAACTGCAGTTTTCAAACCTCTGTTATCTCCCGAGTCTGTTCTTCACAACATACACCATCATCGCAATCCAGCTACCGAATGACTACTGAATTTCTAAGAATTCCGGCTTCATCCCCAGATTGTACATGATAAAGGAATAAATATTGGCATATTCCTCTATAACCTTGGAAGTGGGTTTGCCGCTGCCATGACCGGCTTTGGTTTCGATCATGATCAGATAGGGGTTGTTGTCACCCCCCTTTTCCTGCAGCGTTGCAATAAACTTAAAGGAATGGGCGGGTACCACCCGGTCGTCGTGATCGGCCGTTGTTACGAGGGTAGCAGGATAATTCCCTCCCCTTTCGATATTGTGTATGGGAGAATATCCGAAGATATATCTGAACATCTCCTCGCTTTCCTCGCTAGTGCCGTAGTCGCCGGCCCATGCCCATCCGATGGTAAACAAATGATAGCGCAACATGTCCATCACACCCACCTGGGGTATGGCCACGGCAAACAGCTCGGGACGCTGGGTCATCACCGCGCCCACCAGCAATCCACCGTTGGAACCACCCATGATGGCGATCTTTGAAGGGTTGGTAAATTTTTTATCGATCAGGGTTTCGGTAGCTGCGATAAAATCGTTAAACACGTTTTGTTTGTTCATCTTTGTACCGGCCTGATGCCATTCTTCACCATATTCGCCTCCGCCCCGCAAATTCACCTGTGCATAAATGCCGCCCTGTTCGATAAACATCAGACGGGTCAGGCTGAAACTCGGGGTCAGACTGATATTGAAGCCACCATAGCCATAAAGCAGCACGGGATTGTTCCCGTCCAGCTTTATGCCTTCTTTGTGCACCAGGAACATGGGCACTTTTGTTCCGTCCTTACTCTTGAAGAAAATCTGCTCGGTCACATACTCATCAGGGTTAATGCCTTTAATTTCGGGCTTCCTGTACACCTTACTTTCATTCTTTTCAACATCATAAATGAAAGCGGTTGAAGGATAGGTAAATGATGTGAAACCGAAAAAGCCGGTGCTTTTGTCTTTCTCGCCGTTCATGCTGTAAAGCGTTCCGATGCCGGGCAGTTTCATTTCGTGAAGAAAGTTCCCCTGTCCGTCGTAAACAAAAGCCTGGCTGTAGGCGTCCTTCATGTATTCGGCGATGATTTTTCCATCCATGATCTCCACGGCCTGCAATACTTCGTCTTTTTCGGGAAGCACCACCTCCCAGTATTCCAGCCTGGGCTTGTCGGCATGAAATTCCATGAGCTTGTAGCGTGGTGCATTGTAATTTGTCCTGACAAAAATCCTGTCATCCAGGTTGGTCAGCACGCTGTACTGCTTTTCAAAGCCTTCGATGATTTGGACAAAATCGTTCTGTCCGTCAAGCTTTTTAAAATACAGGGCATTGCCACTGGAGCTTTGACTTTCATATACAAACATAAAGCGCTCATCTTCGGTAACCTGTGCATAAAAATTGCGCAGGGGATTTTCTTTGTCCTCGAAAATCAGCCGGTCTTCGCTTTGGTCGGTTCCAAGCTTATGATAATAGATCTTGTGAAATTCGTTTCTCTCGGTCAGCTCCTCCCCTTTATCAGGCGCACCATAGGCGCTGTAATAAAAGCCATCGCCTTTCCAGGAGATGTCTGAAAATTTCACCCATTTGATGTGGTCGTCAAACAGTTCCCTGCTTTGGATGTCCATCACATAAATCTCATTCCAGTCGGAACCGCCGCGGGCAATGGAATACCCCAGGTACTTCCCGTCATTTGACACGCTGATCTGCGACAGGGCCACGGTGCCATCTTCTGAGAAGGTATTGGGATCAAGCAAAACTTCAGCTTCTGCATCCAGGTCTTCCTGTATGTACAAAACGCTCTGGTCTTGCAATCCGTCGTTTTTAAAAAAGAAAATATAGCCGCCCTTTCTAAAGGGAACACCGTATTTGGGATAGTTCCATACCTCAGTGAGTCGCTCATTCAGCTCATCTCTGAACTTTATCTGATCAAGATATTTATCCGTCACTTTATTCTGGTCTTTCACCCAGGCTTGGGTCTCTTTCGAGCGGTCGTCTTCCAGCCAGCGATAGGGATCGGGCACTTCAACACCGTAGTAAACATCAACGGTATCAACTTTTTTCGTATCCGGATATTTGGGGATATCCTGGCTGTTGGCCAATTGAGATGTCATGGCAATCAATGTGATCATGCAAACAAATTTTAACTTTTTCATCGGACTCTGATTTTCATTTTATAATATTGCAAACCGACAGGCATCCATCAAGGGTGGGCATCGGCTGTATGCTTAAATAAAACAGGAAATTCTTAAAAATCGTACAACAAATTTAGAGTTTTTATCCATATGACGAAAAAAGTAAAATCAGTTGAAATCACACGAGATGATCTTATTTTGAAAGACATCAGTGCGCAGGAAGCGGATTTCGTTGAGCATAAATACAAATACACCGAATATAACGAACAGGGCAACATCACCCTTGACATCACTTACGGCGAAAATAACCGCATTGAAGAAAAGGTTGAAAACAGCTACGACGAAAAAGGCTGGCTGAAAGAAGAGGTTTTTTATGATGAGAACGGGGAGGTAACCGAACAAAAATCATATGCTTATGATGAGAATGGCAAACTGCAGCAGGAATACAAACATTACCTCGACGGATCGAGGGATGTGATCTCTTACGTTTACAACGGGCAGGGTCAGCTGATGAAAAAAATCCATAAAGATGAGGAAGATGTGGTTGAAAGAGCGGAATATTTCAAGTACGAAGGCGACAAACCGGCCATGACGGAGGTATTTGATGAAAACAACGAGCTGATCTACAAGAGCATTAAAAAATATAATGAGAACGGCAATCTCATTGAGGAAGCCGTCGACGACCAGGAAGCTTTCGAACAATATGCACTCAGGCACAGCTACAACCAGGATGGGAACCGCATCGAAACCATCAAACTCGACCAGGAAGGGAACGTCCTTGAAAAAGCCGGTTTCAGGCATAACCCAAAAGGGGAGATCACCGAAGCCGTTCAGAAAACACCTTACGATGTTATTACCACCAATATGGAACATGATGATAACGGCAATCTGATAAAACAGGAAGAATACAACAGACAGGACCAGCTCAACCACCGCCTGGAGCGCTCGTTTGACGAAGACGGCAACCTTACCGAATCAAAAGTGTTCATCGATTTCCACGGTCAAGGCATCAACAGGAGTTATGTATTGAAATATCAATACACTTATTTCTGAAAATTTCGGAAATAATCATCTCCCTTTTAATCTTTGGAATTGCATTTGCACTACTTTTGCACGCTTAAAATTTTTCAACTATGGAACTGTTCAACACCGACAGCGAAATATTCGCATGGGTTGTTTTGCCTTTTCTAATCTTTTTATCGAGGATTGCCGATCAAACCATCGGTACCGTTAGGCTGATCTTTCTATCCAAAGGATTTAAGTTTTATGCACCTCTGCTGGGGTTTTTTGAGGTGATCATCTGGCTGCTGGCTGTAACCCAGATCATCAAGCATGTTGACAATGTGATCAGTTATGTTGCATATGGCGCTGGATTCGCCGCCGGGAACTACATTGGAATGATCGTAGAAGAAAAACTTTCGATAGGCAAGGTGATCATCCGCATCATACCGAAATATGACACCAAAGTCCTCTTGAACTATATGAAAGAGCAGGGATTTGGCGTGACCAAAATAGATGCGGAAGGCAGCATGGGCAAAGTCAATGTTATTTTCTCGGTACTCAACCGCAAAGACCTGAAACAGTTGATCCCGGCCATCAATGAATTCAACCCGCATGCATTCTACTCAATTGAAGATGTGAGAACGGTAAAGGAAGGCGTTTTCAGGACGCAGAAAAAACGAATGATCTCCACAGTTCATACCGACACCAAAAAAATCAAGTGATCAGGCCTGATCGTGTTTAACGATGGCTTTCTTTTTCCAGCGCCCGGTGAGGTAGTATAAGAAGGAAAGCACCAATCCAACTAACCAGGCGATCGGGATGCCCCACCAGATACCGGTTACGCCGTATTCAAGAGAAAGCAGGTAACAGGCCGGTATCCTGACCACCCATAGCGAAATGAAGGTAATGATCATGGGAACCAGGGTATCCCCCGCCCCACGCATCACTCCCCCAATCACAAACATGCTTGAGAAGGCCACAAAAAACCAACCCACAATAGAAAGATATTCCGCTCCGATATTTATAACATTTTGATCATCTGTGAAGATCCCTACCAGCTCCCTTCTGAAAATAATGGCAATGGCTGTGATCACAACCACCAGGACGGAAACCATTTTAAAAGTTTCCATCAAACCCCTGTGCACCCGCTGGGGTTTATTGGCTCCCAGGTTCTGCCCGACAAATGTGCTCAGGGCATTGGTGAAATTCATGGCCGGCATGCTCACGAACGAACTTATGGTAAACACGGTTGTATAGGCGGCGACGGCATCCGTGCCAAAGGGGTTTACCAGCACAAACATCACACTCATACCCAGCGAAACAAATAGATGCTGCCCTCCGATGGGCGCCCCGATCTTCACACTTTTCCTGAAGACATCCATATCGAATATCATTTTACGCCACGAAAGATTGATGACTTCATGGGTCCGGTTCAGGTAAAAGATAGCGGTAACAAAAGCCCCGCCCTGCGAAATGATGGTGGCCAATGCCACGCCTTCAACGCCCATTCCGAAACCAAGCACGAACAGAATATCGAAGGCAACATTAGCTACGGTGGCCAGGACCATAAAATAAAGCGGGGTCTTGGAGTCGCCCAGTCCGCGGAGTATTGCACTTGTGCCGCTGAATCCGAAGAAAAGCAAAACCCCGGCCATATATATTTTGAAATAGGTATTGGCCTCCGGCCTTACCTCCACGGGAAGGTTGATCAGCTGAAAGATCTGTTCGCTGAAAAAGATGCCCACAATGCTGATGAGTACGGAGGCAAAAAACATCATGATATAGAGTGTATCGATCGTCCTTCGGACCTTCTCAATATTTTTTGAACCGAAATACTGGGAAATGGCAATGGTAAAACCCATGGCAATACCAATAAAGAAAGAGATCATCACAAAAATGATTGGGAAAGAAGCTCCGACAGCCGCCAGTGCCTGCTTGCCGACATACTGTCCCACCACCCAACGGTCGACCACATTGTACATCAATTGAAATACATTACCGATCAACATGGGCAGGGCGAAGTAAAGAATTCTCTTTCGCTCGTCTCCTACGCTTAAATCTCTCATTCAATATATTTGAGACAAAAGTACAGATTTAAAGCTTCAAACAAGATTAAGAGGTGGAATGTTCAGGAGGAGAAATGAGGATCACTTAGGTTTCGGTCGACTTGATTTATTACTTTGATTGTCCGTTTTATGAATCTCAGAAGAGGCATCATGCATTTCGGATCGAATACCGTCCACTTCCTTTTTGACCTCATCCATGCTGGTGGCATCCTTAAACTCGCGTATTCCTTTACCCATGCCCCGCATAAGCTCAGGAACCTTTTTGCCTCCGAACAGCAGCAGCACCACCGCAGCGATGATCAATATCTCATATCCTCCGAAAAATCCAAGTAATACCATTTAAGTCTTGCTTTCTTTCAAAAGTACACAGAAAAGATCAACGAAACAACAAAGCAAAAAATTGCGTTTAAATCATTTTAGGTCAAGTGACTGATTTTTATTATCTTTGCAACACTTTTGGCAGTTGATCCTGTCGCTGTTTCGTTTAAAACGGAATGGAGGAAAGTCGGGACAACACAGGGCGCCATGCTTCCTAACGGGAAGGTCTTCATGTCTGAACATGAAGGACAGCAAGTGCCACAGAAAACAGACTGCCTTTTCGGGGATTTGCCCCGGCGGGTAAAGGTGAAAACGCGAGGTAAGAGCTCACGGCTCGGTGTGGCGACACGTCGTGCAGGTAAACCTCATGGGTTGAAAGGCCAAATATATCAGGGCTTCCCCTTTCGGGGGGAATAAGGGCTGCCCGCCCGATCCTGAGGGGTTGGCCGATGGAGCCCGGCAGCGATGCCGGGCCAAGATAAATGACAGGAATCACATAAAAATGTGAGACAGAATCCCGCTTATGATGCTGCCGAAGTCAAAATCCTCCCTGAAAAAGGGAGGTTTTTTTATGTCTTTTCAAGAAGAATTTTATCGTTATAGTCTTTTAGGGATTGGATGCGTTTTTTGGCAGGGTAAAATAAAACCGGCTTCCTTTCCTTCCTTTCCTTCCTTTCCTTCCTCACTTTCTACACCAATTTGCCCTTGTTTGCGCTCAATAAATTCCTTGCAAAGGATCAGCCCGAGGCCGGTGCCTTCTTCATCCCGGCTACCTTTGGTGCTGAGGCTGCTATCGACCCGAAATAGCCTGGAAATGTTTTCTTTACTTATGCCAATACCTTCGTCCGCCACATCCACTTCAACATCTCCCTTAAGCTGTTTTGCATCCACTTTGATCGTTCCGCCCGCGTTGGTATATTTATTGGCATTTGAAACCAGGTTTCGAAACACCGTATTGATCATATTTTCATCGGCCCAGGCCGTTACCTCATCCCCACCTTGATATGCAATTCGATATTCTTTTCCTCAGCATTTTTGAATAGTAGTTCAAATGTGTTTGTAATGATGGTTTGAAATAATATGAGGAAAATAGATTTCACCCAACTTAAAGCTTTGAAGAGATTCTTTAAGCATTTGCAGATCCGTTTGCCTTTTACCAACATAAATAGCCCCGATCATACGCTCATTTTCATAAATCGGTATTGGTCAATTCCAAAATATATGGGTTCAGTATCCGTTATCTGTTAAATGTTTAAAAACATAACCAAAAGATTGACAGGTATTATTCAAGGAATTCATACTTTTATTGGCCAAAGCAGAAGATTTATGAAAAAATCAGCGATTTTCAGCGGACTTTTATCCGTATTGTTTTTACTTGTTAGCCACACGTTGTTATCACAGCGCACCGCCATTCATGATGATCCTGACCAAACCTATCGCCTGGGAATAGAGTTGTTCAACAAGGAAAAATATGCCAACGCCCAAAAAATGTTCCGGCAGGTGATGGAGGAAACAAGGAAAAACACAAAAATAAACATCAATGCCGAATACTACCGGGCCATTTGCGCTTATGAACTTTTTAACGAAAACGCTGAATACCTGCTGAAAGAATTCATTAAAAACAATCCCAGCAGCGCCAAAATCGAAAGGGCCTACTTCCAGCTTGGCCGTTATCATTTCAGGGAAAAAGATTACAGGGACGCCCTGGAGGCCTTCAATCATGTGGAGCTCAACTCCCTTTCCGCCAACGAACGCATCGAATACAATTTCAAAACCGGTTTCGGACATCTGCAAAACGGGAATACCGACAAGGCCAGAATGCTTTTTGCTTCCATCAAGGATATCCCGAACAAATATGCTTCCGCAGCCAGCTACTATTACGGTCACATTGCATATGAAAACAATGATTATGGCGTGGCAAAGGAAGAATTTGCAGGACTGGAAGATGATAAAACTTTCGGGCAGATCATTCCCTATTATCTGATCCATATTTATTATCATGAAGGAAATTATGAACTCATCATTGAAAAGGGCCCGCAATTACTGGAACAGGCTACGAGTAAGAGAAAAGCTGAAATTGCACGATTGATTGGCGATGCTTATTACAGGTTGGGCGATTATGAAACAGCCCTGGAGTTTCTCGAAATCTACCTGGCTTCGTCGCGTTATGGCATGAGCCGGGAAGACAATTACCAGGTCGCCTACACTTATTACATGAACGACCATTATGAACAGGCCATACAGTATTTTCAAAACGTGATCAATGAAAAGGATTCGCTTTCACAAAATGCCTACTACCACCTGGCTGATTGCTATCTGGAAACCGGCCAAAAAGAATATGCCAGCAACGCTTTCCTGTCGGCTTACAAGCTTGATTATAATGAAGACATTAAAGAAAACGCACTTTTTAATTATGCACAACTGAGCCTTGAAGTAGCCCGTGATCCCTATAACGAATCCATCAAATCCCTTGAGAAATACATCAATGAATATCCAAACTCGGAGCGCATAGAAGAATCCTACAACCTGCTGGTACAGCTTTTCCTGTCAACCCATAACTACAAGGCCGCGCTGGAGTCGATTGAAAAGATAAAAAGCAGAAGCACCGAACTGGAAAAGGCCTATCAGAAAATTACCTTTTACCGGGCCATGGAATTATATAACAACGGCTTGTATTACGACGCCATTGACTTGTTTAAGCGGGCTACCAAATACGATTATGACGAGAAGATCACAGTCAAAGCCAATTACTGGATTGGCGAATCTTTCTATCGACTGGGCAAATACTGGGGCGCCCTGAAGTATTTCAATGAGTTCCTGCGCTCTCCACATGCCACAAAGATATCCTTTTATTCAAGGGTATATTATAATCTGGGCTATACCTATTTTAAGCGGGATGATTTTTCAGACGCCGCCAATTATTTTAAAAAGTTTATCGATACAGACAGACAAAACATCAACCTGCAAAACGACGCCTTGCTGCGGTTGGGCGACTGTTACTTCATCAACAAAAGATATACAACAGCCATTGATTATTACGACCAGGCCCTGCAACTCGGCCAGGCCGACATCGATTATGGCCTTTTCCAGAAAGGCATAGCACAGGGAGCACTGGGCGAGTTCAAAGAAAAGATCGAAACGTTGAACAGATTGCTAAAACACCACAGGGGATCACCCTATGTGGACAATGCTTTGTTTGAACTCGGCCTTACAGAGCAAAACCTGGACGACAGCCGAAATGCACTCGTTTACTTCGACAAGCTTACCAGACAATATCCACAAAGCAATCTTGCGCGTAAAGCCATGCTCAAAATCGGATTGATCTATTACAACAACAACCAGTATGATCAAGCCATCAGAGCCTTAAAGGAAGTTGCGGAAAAATACCCGAACACTCATGAATCGCGGGATGCACTAGCCAGCTTGAAGGTTATTTATATCGACCTGAACAAAGTGGATGATTACTTTGAATATACCAAAGGCATCCCCGATGCCCGTATCACAACAACCGAGCAGGATTCACTAATGTACATGGCAGCTGAAAACCAGTATATGCAGAATGATTGTGAAGATGCTCTTCCCGCTTTCAGAAAATACCTGAATCAATATCCAAATGGAGCCTTTGCCCTTAACGCACATTATTATAAGGCAGATTGTGAATTGCGCCGGGATTCGGTGATCGCTGCTTTGCAGGATTACAAATATGTGATTGAACAACCTGCATCCACATTCCATGAAAATGCATTTCTGAATGCAGCGCGCTTGAGCTACCAGCTTGGATTGTACCAGGAAGCATACACCTATTACAAAGGGCTGGAAGAAAAAGCGCAAAACAATACAAATCTGAATTATGCACTGGAAGGCCAGATGAAAAGCAGTTTCAACATCAACAATTACACCGAAGCAATTGAAGCCGCCCAAAATCTATTGCACAATAAAAAACTCTCAACTGCACAGAGCATGGAAGCACATTTTATTTTGGGGAAATCATATTACGAACAAGGCAATCTGGAAGAAGCCAAAGCTGAGTTCATCATCACCAGCAACCTGGCAGATAACCAAACCGGGGCCGAGGCCAAGTATTATCAAGCTGAGATCCAATACAAACAAAAGCATTACCAGAAAGCGGAAGAAGCAATATACGAACTGATCGACAACTATTCTTCCTACGACTACTGGCTTGCAAAAAGTTATATTTTGCTGGCGGATGTTTATGTCGGTATGGACAACATATTCCAGGCCAGACAAACCCTGCAAAGTATCATCGAAAACTACAAGGGGCCCGAATTGAGTGAAGTTGCCAGGCAAAAGCTACAACAGATCAACATAGTTGAAAAGGAGAAAGAAAAAAAGCAACAGGCCGATACCACAGAAAACGAAATCAGAATTGAAGAAAGCAAGGAATTTTAAAAATCATGGTTATGGGATCATTAAGAAAATCAACCTTATTCATCATTTGCACATTGCCGGCCATTCTGCTATTGGCGGAAATGACCACAGCACAGCAAGGCCGAGGCAGACAGGATACTACCATCCGTATCATCGGCTCGCTCGATCCAACCATCCTGGATGCCTATAAGATCAATTTCAATCCACAGATTGAATCGGATGAACCTTTTGAACTCCCCGAGCTTTCTTACGGCATCAATCCCGTGCAAATGAACACAAGCATCGGGCTGGAAACCATCAAACCCGCCCGGGTCGTCGGCGAACCACTTTCAAAACTTTACAGAAATTATGTAAAACTGGGATACGGAAATTATTCCACCCCTTATTTCGACTTTTTCATCAATTCCATGAGAAATGAAGACAATCAGTTTGGATTGCGGCTAAAGCATCTTTCTTCCTCCGGACAAATTAAAGATTATGCAAACAGTGCATACAGCGATAACCACGCAAGCATTTTCGGAAAACATTTTTTTGATAAAAGCACCCTGGCAGGAAACGTCTATTACAACCGCAAGGTGGTCCATTATTACGGTTATCAGCCCGATCTGTTCCCCGATTCCATTCCTCTTCCTGCCGAGGATGACATCAAACAGAAATATGAAACCATAGGCGGGAAATTCAGGTTGTTCAGCAACATCTCGAAAGAAGAAAAGTTCGGTTATTCCATGGACCTGGAATCCTATCATTTCAGCAAGATCGACAAGACTTCAGAAACATCGGTTGCTTTTGACCTTGGCATGCACAAAGGCTTTGAACTTTTTAATGATCAGATATCCATGGCCAGACTGGATGCAGGCATCGACTACTTTTTTACCAAAGATACCATTGATAAAGAAAACAACGGAATTGCCAGGCTGAATCCCAGCCTGAACATGAACTTCGGACAATACCAGGTAAAAGCCGGCTTTACCACTACCTTCGGAATGGACAGCACGGGTAGCTTCGATATTTTTCCCGATATCGAAGCCAAGGTATTTGTGGTGCCGAATTACCTGCAGGCTTTTGCCGGTTTTTCAGGTGGTATCGAAAAAGCGGGCTACCGTTATCTAACGGATAGAAATCCATACATTCAGTCGATTGTCCCTCTGAAATACATGAAGAACAAACTGGAGCTATACGGCGGGATATGGGGCAACATTGGCAGCGGATTTGATTTCTCGGTGCGAATCGGAAACAAGACCGTCGAAAATACGCCCTTTTTCATCACCGACTCCCTGAGCGGCCTCAACAACAAATTTGAAGTTGTTTATGATGAAGTAAACATCACCAACGCCAGGATCGAGCTGGGTTATCATTATGCCGAAAAGCTTAAGCTTTTGCTAAGGGCGCAATTCAACAGTTACTCAACCGATTCGCTCGAACAGGCATGGTACAGCCCGGATTTTATTCTGAACCTGGAAGGAAACTATATCCTGGCCGAACGTTTTATCATCAAAGGATTTATTAAAAATGTCGGCAAACAATATGCCTATGTCAGGTCGGATAATGCTTATGAAACAAAGGAAATCGATCCCTGGCTCGATATCAGCCTGGGATTCGAATTCAGGTTCAACAAAAATTTGTCATTCTTTGCCGACCTGAACAACATCACCGGAAATGCCTATCAGAGATGGTACAATTATCCGGTTCAGAAGCTCAATTTCATAGCTGGAGTAACCTATTCATTCTAAGCCGGAATGTTCAACAGTATTTTGTTGATAAAAAGCCTTATTTACAAAGGTTTTCTGTGATTTTGCATGGAAAAAATTCGTATCTTTACAGCCTATAAATTTTACACCTAATTGACTGATTATGACTGACGAAGAAAAGATTTTGGCAAGCGGGCAATACAGTGCCAACAACATACAGGTTCTGGAGGGTCTGGAGGCGGTTCGCAAACGTCCGGCCATGTATATCGGAGACGTTGGCAGCAGGGGATTGCATCACCTTGTGCATGAAGTTGTTGACAATTCGATTGATGAAGCCCTGGTAGGTTATTGCGATGAAATTGAAGTCATTATACATAAAGACAACAGCATCACCGTAAAAGACAACGGCCGGGGCATTCCAACCGGTCTGCATGAAAAGGAAAACCGTTCGGCCCTGGAAGTAGTGATGACCGTTTTGCATGCCGGTGGTAAGTTTGATAAAGGCTCCTATAAAGTTTCCGGAGGATTGCACGGTGTGGGCGTATCTTGTGTGAACGCCCTTTCTGAAAAACTTTCGGTCACCGTGTATCGGGAAGGTAAGATTTGGTTCCAGGAATACAGGATGGGAAAACCGGTGGCCGATGTGAGGATTATCGGCGAAACTACCAAGTCGGGTACCGAGGTCAACTTTCACCCCGACAAAAGTATTTTCATGGTTACATCTTTTGATTACAGCATTTTGGCTTCCAGGCTCAACGAACTTGCTTACCTGAACAAAGGCATAAGGCTCAGCATCATCAATGAGCAAGAAACTGACGATGACGGAAGTTATATGAGCGATTCCTTCTATTCAGCAGAAGGCCTGAAGGATTTTATCAATTATCTGGATGCCACCCGCGAAACCTTAATGCCCGAGCCCATTTCAATCGAAGGCGATAAAAACAGCATTCCGGTTGAAATTGCTTTGCAATACAACACCTCCTTTGCAGAAAATCTGCACAGCTATGTAAATAATATCAATACCCATGAAGGCGGAACCCATTTATCCGGGTTCAGAAGAGGCCTGACAAGGACTTTAAAGAGCTATGCTGAAAAATCAGGCATGCTGTCCAAACTAAAATTTGATATCAACGGAGATGACTTCAGGGAAGGATTGACGGCCATTATTTCAGTCAAGGTAATGGAACCCCAGTTCGAGGGGCAAACCAAAACCAAGCTCGGCAACTCCGAAGTAATGGGAGCTGTTGATCAGATCGTGAGCGAATCGCTAACCAACTATCTGGAAGAAAATCCAAAAGAAGCCAAAACCATCGTCAACAAGGTGATTCTGGCTGCTACCGCAAGGCATGCAGCGCGCAAGGCAAGGGAACTGGTTCAACGCAAAAACGTTTTATCAAATACCGGACTGCCCGGCAAACTGGCGGATTGCTCTGAACGGGATCCGGAAAAAGCAGAAATTTTCCTTGTTGAGGGTGATTCTGCCGGTGGGACCGCCAAACAGGGCCGAGAAAGAAAATTCCAGGCCATATTGCCATTGAGAGGAAAAATCCTGAATGTGGAAAAAGCCATGCCGCATAAGATCTTTGAAAATGAAGAGATCAAAAATATTTTTACTGCGCTCGGCATATCCATCGGAACGGAAGAAGATTCCAAAGCGCTTAATCTTGACAAGCTCAGATATCATAAGATCATCATTATGACGGACGCCGACGTGGACGGCAGCCACATCGCCACCCTTATCCTGACATTCTTTTTCAGGCATATGCTCGAACTGATCGAAAGGGGTTACGTTTACATCGCCACTCCACCTTTTTACCTGATCAGGAAAGGAAAAACAGAAAGGTATTGCTGGACGGAAGAAGAACGTGCCGCCGTTGTGAAGGAACTCACGGGCAACGGTTCCGAATCAGGAGTGCATATACAGCGTTATAAAGGATTGGGTGAGATGAACTCAGAGCAACTTTGGGACACAACCATGAACCCCGAGTTCAGAACCTTGAGGCAGGTGAGCATTGAGAGCGGCAGCGAAGCCGATCGCGTATTCTCCATGCTGATGGGTGATGAAGTACCGCCCCGCAGAGCATTCATCGAACAGAATGCAAAGTATGCCAATATAGATGCATAAATATTTCGGAAATAGAAAATCCGGGCATTTGGTTTGGTTATAAATCGGCCCGGATCTTCCTTTATGAAACCAACCGGTTTTCATTCCTTATAATTAACTGGTTTCTCAGCTACAATTTACGCCATAAAAAAAGCCGATGTAATAGCCAATCAGTTTGCGATGGAAGGTGTCAAGAAAAAGAACATCATTATTAGATAATGCAGGTGATAAATCCATTTATTTTTATGATTTTTGTTTGGCGGCAAAAATAAAATAATCTTGGTAGTGCCCGGTAAAAAGAACCTCATAATTATTAAGTTCACCCTGCTGTTTGCCAGCAGCATGACCATCATGGCAGGGGCCACCATCGCTCCTTCCCTGCCTCAAATGAGTAAGGTTTTTGCGTACATCCACAATGCCGAGCTGATCATCAAGTTGAATGTAACCTTACCAGCCCTTTCCATTGCATTGCTCGCCCCTTTTGCAGGATTGATCATCGACTCGATAGGAAGAAAGAAATTGCTGATCTACAGCACTATTTTATATGTCGTTAGCGGAACTTCCGGACTTTACCTTGGCAATATATACTGGATCCTGGCCGGGCGGGCTATGCTCGGGATTGCCGTGGCCGGCATCATGACCACTTCCACCACCCTCATCGCCGATTATTTCGAAGGCAGGGAGCGCAGAAAATTCATGGGACTGCAAGGCGGCTTTATGTCATTTGGCGGGGTGGTTTTCCTTACAGTAGGCGGCCTGCTGGCAGATATCCACTGGCGCTTGCCTTTTGCCATCTATGGCCTGGCAATATTTTTACTGCTTCTGATCGCACTTTATATTTATGAACCCGGCATCGAAAAGGAAGACAAGCCATTGAGTATTCCACCGGAGGTCAGATCGAAACTTGATCTAAAAAACATAGCACTGATCTATCTTATTGCTTTTCTGGGTTTTATTTTCTTTTTCATGATCCCGACCCAAATGCCCTTTGTGCTTGAAAAGCTTGATAACATCAACAATACCATGATCGGAATTTCCATCAGCATCAGCATGCTGGTGAGCGGCATGGTGGCATTGAATTATTCCTGGGTAAAAAACAATTTTTCTTTTCAAAACATTTATGTTTTCACTTTTGTATTTCTGGGCGCCGGGTTCATCATTATTTGTTTTGTACAAAACTACATGCTTTACCTGCTTGGTCTGATCGTCCAGGGCGTCGGGATGGGTATGCTGATGCCCAACTCCAATTACTGGATCGCCACCCTCGCTCCATTAAAAGTAAGGGGCCGACTGATCAGCAACCTCTCCACCGCAGTTTACCTGGGGCAATTTCTCTCCCCAATCCTCATCAGGCCGCTGAGCCACAATTTCGGCATCAACAATGCATTTGGTCTGGCCGGCAGCAGTATGTTGCTCATCGCCCTTTTGTTGGTGCTGTTGCCCTTTCTGTCCTTACGTAAAACTTCCGGAACCAAATAAGGAACTTTTTCACCGATCCGGGGATATATTAATAAATCCCTATAATCCATGAGGACATTTATCTCAAAACTGCTTTTATTGTGCATGCTTCCATGCATAAGTTACATCCCAGGCATATCACAAACCGACGGAAGAAGCGCCGGACTTGCTGGCGCAACCGTTGCATTGCAGGATGCCTGGTCGGTGCATCACAATCAGGCAGGAATGACCGCGACGGAAAAGCTATGCTTTGGAGCAGCTTATGAAAACAGATTTTTAGTTGAAGAATTGGGATTTAAATCTTTTGCCGTGATAATTCCCGCAAAGCCCGGAACTTTCGGGATTAGCCTCAGTCAATTTGGGTATTCCATTTTCCGAGAAAGCAAAGTCGGCATAGCCTACGCAAAAAAATTGTGGTCAAATATCTCTTTGGGAATTCAGCTGGATTACCTGAATATCTCGCTTGGCGGTGAATATGGCTCAAAGGATGTTTACACTTTTGAGATTGGCATGCAGGCTGAGATAAGCGAAAAGATCAGGATCGGGGCGCATGTGTTCAACCCCGTCCGGGCCAGGCTCAGCGATTTCCAAGATGAACGCATCGAACTGATCTACCAGACCGGACTGGTATATTCATTCAGTGATGAGCTGATTGCATCGGTTGAAGCCGAAAAGTATATCGACCATCCCTTAAACCTGAAAACCGGCCTGGAGTACAATTTCAAAGAAAAGTTTTACCTGAGGGGCGGGATAGCTACCAAGCCCGCTTCCTGGGCCATGGGTTTCGGTATGAAGCTGCAAAACTTCTCCATCAACCTGGCATCGCTTTGTCACCAGGTTCTGGGGTTCTCGCCAACAGTTTCGGTTCAATATGCATTTTGATATGAAGTGGAAGACCATCATATTCGCCGGCCTGCTGCTTTTCATATCCAACAATCTGAAAGCACAGGAGCCTAATGCTATCCATCGCGCCATCGAGTTTATTGCTGAATATGCGGAAGAAGAGGAGATTGACTTTTCAGAGATCGCTTTTGAGCTAAGAAATTTGCAAGAGTATCCCCTTAACATCAACTCGGACAGGGTCAAAATCCTTTCCAATCTTTATCTTCTGAATGATTTCCAGATCAACAATCTATATCTCTATATTTCGGAATATGGTCCTTTGCTTTCTATCTATGAATTGCTTGCTGTTAAAGGATTTGACAAAAGAACCCTTCAAACTATTGCCCCGTTTATCACAGCGAAGAAAATCAAGGCGCCGGAAAAAGAAAAGCTGGCAGGTATTTTCAAATATCCGCATCATGAAATCCTGTTGAGATATACCAGGCTGCTTGAAGAAAAAGAGGGCTTTAAAAAAGATGATTCCATCTGGCAAAGAGAGCCCGGCAAATACTATTGCGGCAGTCCGGATAAGTTTTACCTGAGATACAAATTGAACTTCCAGGACCGGATCAAAGCAGGTTTTCTGGCCGAAAAAGATCCTGGTGAAGTGATCTTTATCCATACGCTTCCCGATACCATCCAGCAATTGATTAATCATAAAGCCAGTCCTGTTTTCGATTTTTATTCAGGCTATATGCAGTTGGAAAGCATCTACAACATCCGCTCCCTGGTAATCGGCGACTATCAACTCGGATTCGGTCAGGGCCTTACCCTGTGGACCGGCCTTGGTTTTGGAAAATCCCCATCCGCCATCAACATCAAGAAATACGGTTATGGCCTAAAAGCCAATCATTCATCCAACGAAAGCGGATTTTTAAGAGGCGCCGCAGGAACATTTCAACTTGGAAAACTTGATATAACAGCATTTTATTCTTCTTTGAAAAGAGATGCAAATATTACGGTATATGACAGCATCCTGGCTGAAATTGCTGAAGTCAGCTCTTTGCAATCAACCGGTTATCACCGGACAGTGAATGAGTTGACAGATAGAAATGTGCTGGGCAATAAGGTTTTCGGTGGAAACATCTCCTTCAACAGTCGCAGATTCCATATAGGTGCAACGGCTTTCAAATCCTCATTTGCAGCGGAGATTAATCCCAATGAGAAGCTCTACAACAAATATTATTTCAGAGGAAAAGAATCAGCAGTTGCCGGAATGGATTTCAACTGGCTGATGCGTGAAGTGAATTTCTTCGGGGAAATATCATATAGCGGCAACAATGCCAAAGCAATTCTACTGGGCGCCCTGTTCAATGTTCAATCACGGGTTAACCTGGCTGTTCTTTACAGGGATTACGATAAAAATTATCAGAATCTATTTTGCAACGCCTTCGGGGAAAACAGCCGGAACATGAACGAGACCGGCATTTACGTTGGAATACAAACGCAATTAAGCAAATCGTTCTCGCTCTCCGCCTATTGCGACCTGTTCGAGTTTCCATGGCTTAGATCCAGAACGGACGCACCATCACAAGGCCGGGATTATCACTTTCAGGCGGATTACATTCCAAACGACCACATCAGTATGTACGCCCGTTTTCGATATAAGGAAAAATCTGAGAACGGTTCAGCGGAAGCCTATATGCATGAAATTCTTCCTTATCAGAAAAACAGCCTTCGCTATCATATTGAGTATCGCCTGAACCCTTTGCTTACTTTGCGTAACAGAATTGAATATTCATACTGGAAGATGGATAATGAATCCAGCCGCGGATATCTGATCTATCAGGACATTGTTTATATGGGACCGGCTAAACGACTCCGGGTTTATTTTCGCTATGCCCTGTTCGATACCGATTCATACAATTCGCGCATCTATGTTTATGAAAACGATCTGCTTTATGCCTTTTCCATTCCGGCATTTTACGAAAGAGGCATCCGCTCATACATCCTGTTCAATTACAAATTGGCGAAGAACATCAGTTTCTGGCTAAAACTGGCCCGCCTGCAATACACCAACCTGGAAGAAACCGGTTCGGGCAAAGACCTGATCAAGGGAAATCATAAAACAGATATCAGGCTGCAGCTCAGGATCAGGTTATAGGTTTGCCTTTACGCCGGGCGATTCGATAAATTCCTTATAGGTATGGAATCTTTCAAAGATCTCTTTTACATAATTAAATGGCTCGGTGCCACGGCAATAGCCGTATTTCACAACCTCATCCGTATAGTATTCCGGTTTTGATTTCAGCAGGATGTATTCAGCCACATGCCCGTCCCATCTGAGAGGGTCCTTTCCGTATTTCTCAGCCAGCCGCATAGCGTCCTGCACATGGCTCGGTCCCACATTGTAGGAAGCCAACACAAATTTGGTTTGCTCCACGCTATCCTTCATTTCATCATATCTTTCCATCAAACGTTCCAGGTATGCCACCCCTGCCTCTATGCTTTGGGCCGGATCATACGGATCTTTCAGGCCGAAGTGCCTGGCCGTGGCAGGCATCATCTGCATCAGACCTTTGGCTCCGGCCCATGATTCTGCATGGGGATCGAAGCCCGATTCCTGGTAGATCATGGAAGCCAGCAGACGCCAGTCCCAGCCGATCGAATCGGCTTGTTGCATAATGATCTCATCATAAGGTGATATTTTGTCGCCGGCAATCGAAAAGTATTCGCTTTCAGCTCGTTTCTTGAAGGCCTTTTTGTTTTTGAAGTATTTGTTGTAGATCACATAATAAACTGCATCCTTTTTCATGCGGCCGATCCAGTTGTTAACAGCGTCCAGCAATTCGGGCGATGAATTACGCACCGCCCAGGCAATGCGCTGGTTAAAGCTCACCGCGGTTTCCACATCCAGGATGGGCAGGTATGTGGCATTGATGGCAGCGATGTTCTGGTCGGCAATGGTGTAATCGATCTCCCCGTCGGCCACCATTTTTATCAGCTCTTCGGTGGTGCGGTCGCCCTCAACTGTCACTATATCAATATCACCACCGATCTCATCTTCCAGGTTGAGTAAGCGCTGATAATAAGAAGATTTTTCACGCACGTGCACTTCCTTGCCGATCAGTTCCAGGGGATCCCGGATCAACTGCTTTTCGATGTTGTGCAGCATCATCTGACGCCAATTCTCCGGCTTGCGCTGTACCAGCACCTGGTGGGTTTTGGTATGATAATTTGTGAAGGCCACTCTTTCCTTTCTTTCTTTGGTAACGGTAAGGCCGTGCGAAATGATGTCGCCTTCCCCTTCTTTAAGCATACGGATGATGCTGTCCATATCGTGTGCGATCCTAATCTCCAACTCAAGGTCCAGGTCTTCGGCCAGGCGCTTTAGCAGCTCATATTCATAGCCCATTGTTTTCCCGCGATATAAAAAATAACTGGTTGAGCTGTAGCTGCTCAGAGCGACGAGTTTTCCGCGCTCGCGTATTTGATCCAGGTCGATGCTGACCTCTTTTATCTGTTTATCTTTGGTGTTATTGCCATCCCCATCTGCTGATTGATCGTTGTTACATGAAACAAGTGCCAGAGCGATGAGTAAAATAAAAATTGAAAATCTGTACATGAGATTAGATGTTAGTTACAAATCTAATGTACGAAAATCTCAGAAAAGGGTTTTGGGAGGATAGCTAAGGTTAAAAATAAACGGATCAATACAGCTTACTTCTCTTCACCAGGTAAGGCAACAAGATTTGCTCAAATCCCTTGTTGATGTCGGCTTCCACAAAGTCGATGTGATACTGTGCACAGCGAAGCTTCAGCTCTTTCTTGAATGATGAAACCGCTTCCACGTATTTTTCGCGCACTTCCGAAGGATTCAATTTCAGCTCCTCCCCGCTTTCCATGTCGATGATGCGGTGCGGACGGTTGCCGTACATAAATTCCTCTTCCTTTTCCTTATCGGTTACATGGAAGAGAACCACCTCATGCTTGTTGTGTTTTAAATGTTGCAGGGCAGAAAACAGCTTTTCGGGATTATGGCTGCTTTCGAACATATCGCTGAAGATCACCACCAGTGAGCGCTTGTGAATTTTCTCCGCGATCAGATGCAGGGCATCGGTGGTCATGGTGCGACGTTTTTCTTTAGCCGGGATAGGTTCCAATAGTTTTTCCAGCTCACCATATAAGTTTTTGTGGTGAACAGGTGTGGAACGCACGGGGGTAGCTGATTCGATATGATCCGAAAAAACCTGCAGCCCCACCGCATCACGCTGTTTACGCATCATATACATCAATGCAGCAGCGGCATAAACCGAAAAGGTGATCTTATTGGGATCGTCTATGGAAGGTTCCTTTTTCTGTGGAAAATACATGGAGGAAGAATGATCGATCACCAACTGACAGCGAAGATTGGTTTCCTCCTCGTATCGTTTTACATACAACCGGTCGGTCCTTCCATATAGCTTCCAGTCGATGTGCTTGATGCTTTCGCCTGTATTGTAAAGACGGTGTTCGGCAAACTCCACCGAAAAGCCGTGAAAAGGGCTTTTGTGCAAACCCGTAATGAACCCTTCCACCACCTGCCGGGCGAGGAATTCAAGCGAACCGAATTGTTGCAGTCTGTTCCTGTCGATGGAATATGCCATATATACTTTGGATTACAAGGAAATAAACGCCAGGGCCAGGGGCGTTATTATGAATTGTAAAAAAGGGGTGAACACCGGAAGAGAACACAATCCGTTTCACCCCATTTTGGGATGCTTACATCTGGGCTTCCAGCTTGGAAACCAGCACCTGCTTGGGCACCGCGCCAACCTGTTTGTCAACCACTTTGCCGCCTTTGAAGAAAAGGATGGTTGGGATGTTTCGGATGCCGAACTTGGCGGCTACCTCAGGGTTGTTGTCCACATCCACTTTACCAACCATTGCCTTGCCTTCGTACTCTTTCCCAATCTCTTCCACGATGGGGCCGACCATGCGGCAGGGACCGCACCATTCCGCCCAGAAATCCACGATTACGGGTTTATCTGATTGCAATACTTTTTCGTCGAAATTTGCATCTGTTAATTCTTGAGCCATGATTATTCTTTTTGGTTTAACATTCTTTTCAAAAATACAATTTTTCTCCCTTGTCTCTCAAAAATATTGCCATAAACTGTTCTTGACAAAATGACATCAATTCAACTTAAATTCGATCTGACTCATACCGTTCAGTGATTTCAGAAACACGACCGGATCCACTCCGGCATTGCGGGGCTTCATTTCGATCGACGTGCCTTCTTCCCCATCCATTAGCCTGAACCTAAGCGGGCATTTCCCGGATGACTTTTTGATCAGTCCTTTCAGTATTGGGATGAATTCATCATCAATATTGGCCTGATCGATCTTCAGTACGATCTCCCTGGTCAGTTTTTCAATGGCATCGTGCAAGAGGCTCATGCTGCTGACTTTCACTTCCCACTGATCGGGGTTGTTGTAGCGCGAACTGACCCTGGCCTTCACCAGCAGGTGTGAACCATCCACCAAAAAATGTTTCAGCTTCAGGTAATCTTCCCCGAATAAGACCAGGGAAATGCTGTCGGTGAAATCTTCAATCGCCAAACGGCCAAAGGGCTTTCCATGTTTGGTTGTGCGATGCTCCGACAGGGTGACCATGCCGGCAAACACAACATTCTTGTTGCGGTGGCGCAACAGGTTTTCCTGCAAATCGCCAATCGTATGGGTACAAAAATTCTGCATCTCAATCCGGTAATCGTCCAGCGGATGTCCGGAAATATAAAATCCGGTAACCTCGCGTTCATTCTTCAGTTGCTGAATTTTCGACCAGGGATCGCAAACCGGCAGCCGGATGTCGGGTATGCTTTCCTCCATCTCTCCTCCGAACAAGGAAACCTGTGAGGAGTTCTGTTTTTCCTGATAAGTGGCTGCATGTTTGATCACTTTCTCCAGGAAAATGCTGTCGTCGGTGCTTTCCCTGTGAAAGTATTGAGCGCGGTGAGCACCCTCGAAATTATCGAATGCGCCTGCCATGGCCAGCGCTTCAAAACATCTCCTGTTCACCGAACGCAGGTTGATGCGTTTGGCAAAGTCAAACACGTTTTTATAAAGTCCGTTTTCTTCTCTTTCCTCTATGATGGCTTTCACGGCATTCTCGCCAACGCCTTTAATAGCCGCCATCCCGAAACGGATACCACCTTCCCGGTTCACCCTGAAGTTGAACTCACTTTCGTTCACATCCGGGCCGAGCACTGCTATGCCATGCCTTTTGCATTCGTCTATAAAGAAAGTGATCTTCTTGATGTCGTTCAGGTTGTGGGTGAGTACGGAAGCCATATACTCGGCGGGATAATTGGCTTTGAGGTAGGCGGTGTAATAAGCGATCACCGAATAGGCAGCGGAATGTGAGCGATTGAAACCATACTCGGCAAAGCGCTGCATGACTCCGAATATCTCTTCAGCTTTCTTTTTATCCACCCCTTTCTTTTGCGCCCCCTCCAGGAAGTCTGCCTTCTGCTTCATCATCTCCTCCATCTTTTTCTTTCCCATGGCCCGCCTGAGCAGATCGGCCTGTCCCAGGGTAAAGCCCCCGATGATCTGGGCAGTTTTCATGATCTGTTCCTGGTAAACCATGATCCCATAGGTATTCTGGAGGATATCTTCCAGCCAGGGATGTGGGTATTCCACTTTCTCCTTGCCGTGTTTCCTGTTGATGTAGGTTGGGATAAAACTCATGGGGCCCGGGCGGTACAGGGCGTTCATGGCGATGAGGTCCTCCAGGTTGGAGGGCTTCAGTTCTTTCAGATAGGCCCGCATACCTTCCGACTCAAACTGGAAGGTACCAATGGTATCACCCGTTTGGTATAGTTTGAAAGTCTTTTCATCTTCCAAAGGCAGGGTTTCCAACTCGATCTCAACCCCCTTGCTTTGTTTGATGTTCTCGATGGCGTCTTTGATGATGGAAAGCGTCTTCAGTCCGAGGAAGTCCATTTTCAGCATGCCCACCGACTCAACCAGCTTGCCTTCATATTGGGTAACGGGCAGCCTGGAGTCTTTGGCCGTGCTGAGCGGCACATAGTTGATCAGATTGTCGGGGCCTATGATCACCCCGCAGGCATGGGTTCCCGTATGCCGGGCCGAGCCTTCCAGGATTTCTGCATAGCTGAGGGTTTTGCGTGCCATGGGCTGGCCTTTCTTCTTGATCTCGTTCAGCTCGGGAACTTCTTTATAAGCCTGACGGAGCGTAGTCCCTGCCCGCTCGGGCACCAGCTTGGCAATGCGGTCGGTATCGGGCAGGGGCAGCTTCACCACGCGACCCACATCGCGGATAGCCAGGCGGGCGGCCATGGTGCCGAAGGTCACGATCTGGGC
This sequence comes from Bacteroidales bacterium, assembly GCA_021738625.1. Lineage (GTDB taxonomy): Bacteria > Bacteroidota > Bacteroidia > Bacteroidales > JAIOZK01 > JAIOZK01. The sequence goes on along the minus strand of JAIPBS010000010.1, from coordinate 11,598 downwards.
CACCTTGTCATTACCGTATTTATCCATCACATAATCCAGCACCTTTTCACGGCCCTCGTCGTCGAAGTCGATGTCGATATCGGGCATGGATACGCGTTCGGGATTCAGGAAACGCTCGAACAACAAATTGTATTTGATGGGGTCGATGTTTGTGATGCCGGTGCAATAGGCTACGGCCGAGCCGGCCGCAGATCCCCTTCCCGGCCCCACGATCACGTCCATTTCGCGGGCAGCAGCGATAAAGTCCTGCACAATGAGGAAATAGCCTGGAAAGCCCATGTCTTTGATCACCTTCAGCTCAAAGTCGAGGCGCTCGCGTATTTCGTCCGTGATGTCGTGATAGAATTTTTTGGCCCCTTCGTAGGTCAGATGGCGCAGGTAATCGTCTTCGGTTTCGAATCCTTCAGGCAAAGGAAATACTGGAAGAATGATTTTGGATTTGATGTCGAAATCCTCGATCTTGTCCACGATCTCCTGTGTGTTTTCCAGTGCTTCCGGGTATTCTGAAAAAATTTCCGCCATTTCCTCCGGGCTGCGCAGGTATTCAAAACCGGTGTATTCCATGGAGGAATCATCATCGATGTCTTTGCCGGTGTTCAGGCAGATCAGGATACGGTGGGCGTCGTAATCCTCCTTGTTGATATAATGCACATCGTTGGTGGCAATGAACTTGCGGTTGTATTTGCGCGCCAGCTTCACCAGGATGGGGTTCACCTTTTTTTGTTCCGGCAAACCGTGGTCCATCAGCTCGATGTAAAAATCATCCCCGAAGATGTTGATGTATTCCTGTAACACCTTCTCCCCTTCTTCCTCTCCCTTGTTCAGGATGGTGGAAGGCAACTCGCCGCCGATGCAGGCCGAAGAAGCGATCAGCCCTTCGCTGTATTTGCGTAGCAATTCCTTGTCGATGCGCGGATTGTAGTAAAAGCCTTCCAGATAGCCCAGTGACGAAAGCCTTGACAGGTTTCGGTAACCGTTCAGGTTTTTGGCCAGCAGGATAAGGTGATGGCTGCTTCTGTCTTGTTTGCCACGCTTGAGGTGGCGGTCTTTGGTAACATAAATCTCGCAGCCTATGATAGGTTTGATGCCTTTGCTCACTGCCGTATCGCAAAACTTCAGCACCCCGTACATATTGCCGTGATCGGTGATGGCCAGGGCCTTCATGCCGCTTTCTTTGGCCTTGTCGATCAGGTCGGGTATGCGGGCCGCCCCGTCCAGAATGGAGTATTGGGTATGTACGTGCAAATGTGTGAATTCAGGCATCTAAATCAATGATTTTCAAAAGTTAAGAAAATTCTTTCAGGTGTTGTAAAATTAACCAAAAAGAGGGAAAAAGAAGGGGATGTTGATAAGTTTTGAAAAGAGAAAACAACGGAATTTTTCTCCAACATAATTAATTGTTTGGATGTATGTTTGAATCCGGCTTTAATTCATGGTAATTTGTTGTAATTCATGGTAATTTGTTGCAATTCATGGTAATTGATTGTATTTCATGGCAATCAATTATTTTATTTACGAATAACCACTCACGCTAAGATATTTTCCGGATTCATCTTTCATGCTATGACAATCTTTAGTAACGCCCAAATTTCAAATTTCAACCTTCCACTTTCATCTTTCAAACCCCAATCCACTCAAATAGAAATACTTTTTCTTTTTTATCTCAAAAAATAATCCGATATTTGCACCCCGAAATTAAAAAGGGCAGCTAGTCTGCCGCAGAAGAAAGAGCAGTAAACGAATTAGGAACAAAACAATTGAAAAATGCCAGCAACAATCAGGTTACAAAGGCGTGGTAAAAAGGGAAGGCCCTTTTATCACATCGTTATTGCGGATGGTCGTGCACCACGTGACGGAAGATTTATTGAAAGAATCGGAATCTACAACGCCATTACAGAACCGGCCGAGATCATCATTGATTTCGACCGCGCATTGGATTGGCTGAGAAAGGGTGCCCGCCCCACGGAAACGGTCAGGTCGATCCTGTCGTTTAAGGGCGTGCTCTACAAAAACCACCTGCTGAAAGGCGTGCAAAAAGGCGCCTTTACAGAAGAACAGGCCGAAGCCAAATTCCAGGCCTGGCTGCAGGAAAAGGAAGAAAAGATCCAGACGAAACGCAAAGAAAGCGAAGAAAAATCCCGTGACTCCCGAAAGAAACAACTCGAAGCCGAGAAGAAGATCAATGAGGAACGGGCAGCCGAGATCGCCAAAATAAGGGCCAAACAGGTTGAGGAGCAGGTAAAAGCCGCTCAGGAAGCAGAAGGCGCTAAAGAAGAGGAAAAAGCAGAAGCCCCGGCCGAAGAAGCAAAAGAAGAGCCGAAGGCAGAAGTGAAAGCGGAAGATAAAAAGAAAGAGCCTGAAGCGGAAGTAAAAGAGGAAGGTGAGAAAGAAGAACCCAAAGCGGAAGCCAAAGAAGCGGAAAAGAAAGAGGAACCTGAAGCCAGGGCTAAGGAAGAGAAAAAGGAAGAAGTGAAAGAGGAAAAGAAGGAAGAGCCAAAAGCTGAAGCAAAAGAGGAGAAGAAAGAAGAAAAGGCTGAGGAAAAAAAGGAAGAACCAAAGGCGGAGGCCAAAGAAGAGAAGAAGGAAGAGCCTAAAGCTGAGGAGAAAAAAGAAGAGCCTAAAGCCGAAGAGAAAAAGGAAGAAAAGAAAGAAGAGCCCAAAGAAGAAGAGAAGAAAGACGACAAGAAGGCTGAATAAAATTCGTTCAACACAGATAAGAAAGGCCGGTGCAAAAACACCGGCCTTTTTTGTAAATTCGCAAGAGCAATGATAAGGACATGATGGACAAATCAAATTGTTTTTATTTGGGCAGGATACTGAAGCAGCACAACCGGCCCGGGGTTTTTTCGGTGATGATCGAGGCCGACGACCCGACTCGCTATTCGGGCATCGATGCGGTTTTTGTGGAGATCAACCACACCCTCATCCCATTTTTTCTGGAACAGGCCGATTTTGAAAAAAGCAATAAAACCATCACACTGGACGAAGCGCCCGATCCCGACATTGCCGAGTTGCTGATTGGATCTGATCTTTATCTGCCAAACGAATTGCTACCCGAACTCAAAGGAAATCAGTTTTATTTCCATGAGGTGAAGGGATTTGAGGTGATCGACAAAAAACACGGCCGGCTGGGGCCGGTGAAAGAGGTACTGGAACTGCCGCAGCAAAGCGTTTTCCAGGTGGATCACAAGGGCAAAATCGTGCTGGTCCCCATCAATGATGAGATCATTCAAAAAGTGGATCGCGACAAAAAAGAAATACTGGTCAGCACCCCCGAAGGATTGCTCGAATTGTACCTTTAATCTTCCGTTTATGGCTTTCCGTTTCAAACAATTCGAGGTGGAGGATTCGAACAGCAGCATGAAAGTCGGAACGGATGCGGTTTTGCTGGGAGCGCTGGCGGAGGGCAAGGGTGAATCAAGAGATATGCTGGAGATCGGCACCGGCTGCGGGCTGATCAGCCTGATGATGGCCCAGCGTTTTCAACACCTTCAAATCGAAGCCATCGACATTGATCCGGAATCCTGCAATCAGGCCGTCGAAAATGTGAGGAGGTCAAAATGGGAAAATCGTATTGAAATCCGGCAGCAATCATTGCAACAACTCGCACGTGAAAGCGAAAAACAATATGAGCTGATCCTGAGCAACCCCCCTTTTTTCGAGAACAGCCTTAAACCGGCCAATCCAAGATACCATCTTTCTAAACACAGCAAACAGCTGACCCATGCCGAACTGCTGGCAGGCATTGAAAAGCTTCTGAAAAAAGAGGGCGCCTTCTGGGTGATCCTTCCGGCAAATACGTCAAAGCGTTTCAGGGAAACAGCCTTCATTCATAATCTTTTCATAACAAAATCAATACGGGTATTTCCAAAAAGCAATAAAGCCTTCAACCGCATCATCCTTAAAATTCAAAAGACTGCTTTGCCTGAAACTGCCTCCGAACTCCTTATCCACAATTCCGATAACACATATACCGAAGAATATATGGCGCTGACGGCGGATTTTTATTTATAGCCGTTGTTTTTTGAACCACATAAGGCACATAAGATCACATGATGATTGCATGATTGCATGATTGCATGATTGTATGATGGTATGATTTGAACCTGTATTCTTCTAAAACATAAAAAACTGCCAAAACTAAAACCCCTTCAATCCTACACTACAGCTTAATCAAGGCAAGTTTCCCCCCATTTGGGGGGATTAAGGGGGGTACTTTAGTGGCAAGAAAAATCTCAGCACAGATTTCCAATCTGGATAATAATTCATTAATTTTTCGGGCGGAATTGTTTAATTGGGCATTTAAACATACTTTTGGATGTTAAATGTATTTTGATCAGAACATGAAAAAAGCACCCACATTTCTTTTTGCCCTTTTAACAATTTTTTCCCTGGTTTTCACAGCATGTCTTCAGGAGGAAGAACATGTGCCCTTGCGCATTGCCGTCAGCAAATCCGGGCCTGGAGACCATTATGCCCAATATGCCCGTTGGCTGAAAGTGCATGACAGCACGCTGGTAATATTCAATCTCTATGAACTTCAAATCGATTCGGCCTTACAATTGTTGTCCACCTGCGACGGTTTGTTGCTTAGTGGCGGGCCGGATATACACCCACAATGGTATGGGCAGGAAGCAGATAGCTCACGACTGGGTTCGGTCGATTTGAGAAGGGATACGCTTGAAATGGCAGCCATTGAGAAAGCAATTGAGCTGGCGATCCCTGTCCTGGGCATTTGCCGTGGCGAGCAGATCATTAATATTTCTCAGGGTGGCAGCCTATACCAGGATATTCCCACGGATACCGACAGCAAATTGTTCCATCGCTGCAAAGAGCGGGAAAATTGCTACCATCAGGTGATGATCGACTCAAGCTCCAAGCTTTTCCAAACAACAGGAGCGGGTATGGGCTTTGTGAACACCAATCATCACCAGGCGATCGACCGGTTGGCAGACAACCTGCGGGCAACGGCTCATGCGGAAGACGGACTGATCGAAGCCATAGAATGGAAGAACCCTGAAGGAAAATCCTTATTTATGGGGGTGCAATGGCATCCCGAGCGCATGGACCATTCCAATCCACTGGCCCTGCCTGTTGGCCTCTATTTTTTAAAAGCCGCGGAAAGCAGGCAAAAAGCTGCGGCGGAATAATTCTTAAACATTATTGGTACAGCAGTTGTTTTGCATAACCCGATCAAAATGCAGCCACCATGTCAATGAATGATAAAACCAGGTTCTTAGTAAAAAATCTCAGCAGGGGACTGCTTTGGCTGATCGTTATCGTTACGGTATTTATTTTCGTCACCAGCCTGATCGACGAGGTGCATTTCGAGGCCTTCCTGGAACCTATTTATGACGAACCTTTCTGGGTTTTTGCAGTCTTCATGACTTCCGAAGTGGTTTTCGGGATCATCCCCCCGGAGCTGTTTATGTTGCTTAGCGCGCAAAAAGAAGACATTGTAATGTACAGCATCTCCATCGGGATGTTTGCCGTCCTATCCTACATTGCCGGGGTGACCGGTTTTTACATCGGACGTGTTTTGGAAAACACCAGGGTATTCAAATATATTTATACCCATTTCCTTGAAAAATATGTGACTTATCTCAGAAGATATGGGGGCTTTCTCATTGTGGTGGCCTCCCTCACGCCCCTGCCTTTTTCCGCCATTGCCATGCTGATGGGTGGCATCGGTTATTCCAGAAACAAATATCTTATCTTTTCACTTTTTCGCTTTGTGAGGTTTATCGTGTATTCCATTTTGATTTGGAATACCAATATGTTTACCTGAGATCATTTGTTTGATATAATCCTCTTTGTTTAGTACCCAAGTGATATTTCCCAGGATACATGCTTGATAGAACGGTGCGCTGGCCCGAACAAACGGCGGGCCGGCGGTGGCAGGGGACTGTGAAGGTAATAAAATCAAAGTTAACGTCCTGTGCGTTTTATTTCATCCTTAAAATCAGAGATAAGTATTCACAGTCCCGTGGGTTGAAGCATTCGTTTGTTCTTGATCTTTGGTTCTTTGTATTAAGACAAAGAACATCATTATTAGATTAAAAAACATTAGTCATCCCATGACTTGTGGCCGCCATGAGAATCATTACTTCCCATCACACATCCGCTGACCTCCTAAAGGAAAAATCATCGCTGGTTATATGATGGCCGGTTCGCTTATGGATTTATGTTTTAACTTTTTCTTGATAAAAAGTTACAAAAATCAAGGCTGCGTCCTGAATTGCAAGAAAACTACACCCGGAATTTTTCCGCGCAATTCGAGCCGTTCGCCAGCTGACTTTTTCACTAAGATTATAGTATTAATCGGCTCACTCGCGAATTGCTTACCCAGGCCTCCGCCAAAATTCCGGGCTTGTTTTCTAAGCAATTCAGCACAAGGCCATTCCCCAAAAGCAGTTAGTTATCCTGATGATCGGCCTGGCATGAATAGCCCTTGTAAAAATGGAACACTTGGGCGTCAAAAATCATACGGGTGGATTGCTTACCTGCTTGGATGATACGAAAAATGATTCCTTGTTTATTAATTTAGTTATTTTGGGTCATGCATTGCAAAAAACGGAGATAATCCTCTTTATTCAGTTTCAAGAATTCGTCAATCATATCAAGTGATATTTAGTCAATTTTTATCGATCGTTTGCGGTTCCAATAACGCTACTACTTTCGTGTCAACCTGCTTATCAGCTCCTTATGCTGCGGAAACTGCCGGATGAGTTCTTTGCTTTCGGCCAGTACAAAATCATCAAAATGAAAACCCGGCGCAACCGTGCAACCCAGCAGGGCGTAATTTGATTTGTCGATCAGTTCGGCGGCAAACCAGCAGCCCCGGGGCATGATCGCAAAAGGTGATTCGTTCTTTTCAAGATCGAGGCCCAGTTTTGATGTAGAATGATTTCCTTCGGGATCGATCATATGGATCAACAATGGCCCGCCATCGTACAGGTGCCAGGCTTCATCGCTGTTCAAACGGTGGAAGGCCGAAAAATCATCCCGGTCCAACAGAAAGTAAATGGCGGTTCCGAAATTCCGGTTTCCGCCGTAGCGTTCGGGCAAGACCGATTGATGGTGCTCTTCATCCGAACGGTAAATCTCTTTAAAATATCCGCCTTCGGGATGCTTTTCCAGTCCGAGGCCGTCGATCCAGTATGCTGCGGTTTTTTTCATTATTGGTCTTCGGGATTTTTTGTTTTCAACACCTCATTGAATATCCAGATCAAACGGACGCTGATCACATTGTTGTATTGCTTGCGCATGAAGGTTTCGCCGTTGAGCTGTGTGAACTGCCGTTCACGAATGGGCGTGAGCGAATAGGAATATCTGAAGTTAAAATGCAAACGCTGATAAAGTCTGAACCGGAGATCAGCAATCACACAAAAATCATCCTTGTCGAATGGAATGGAGTCGGAATATGGAGGCTGCAAGCCGCTGTGTTCTACCTCTTTGGTCCCGACCAGCCTTCCCCAGGAAGCGCCCGCTCCGAATGTCAGCCGGTCCTGGTCGTTGTAATGGATCAACAAAGGCACCTGCACATAATTGAGCCGCAGGCGGTATTCACCCGTAAAAAGCGAATCGGAATACTGCTGACTTTGGTATGAACCTTTTTGTGTAAAGGAGTTCTCCAGACTCACCGACCAATGCTCTCCCAGCGGGATGATGGCCGAGGCGCCCACATTGAAACCGATCTGGTTGTATCCGTAAACTTCATCTCCATCCACCTGTGTGAGGTTAAAACCTCCAACCACGGCGCCCCTGATCACCTGGGCTTTGAGCGATGGAGCAATGGCCAGGCCCGACATCAGAAAAATGAAAAGAAGAATTTTTTTCATCCCGTATCCAGTATTGTTATGTTAAGAAACGGCCAATTGCTGCAAAAATTATTTTACTTCTCTTATGGTTCGTCCACTCCCAAAAGCCTTATGACCCCTAAATCCCCTAAAGGGGACTTTTCTAACTGCTCCTTTATTCGTCACATTCTGATAATGGCCTCTTAAAAAACTGATATTCAACACCCATTTTTTCATCATTTGGGTGTCCCAAACCCATTTTTGATACTTAAAAATTTTCACTACTGTCCGGGGAAATTTGGGGAGATTCCGAGCGAAGCGAGGAATCCCGTTGCGTTTAACCGAACAGTAGTAAAAAATCTTATTTCAAATCACTATTCCACATCTTTCAGGGAAAGCTGTATGCGTTTTCTGTCAATATCAACATCCATTACCTTCACCATCACCTTTTCGTTGATCTTCACGATCTCGTTCGGATCTTTCACAAAACGGTCGGCCATCTGGCTGATGTGGATCAACCCGTCCTGGTGCACGCCAATGTCCACGAAAGCCCCGAAGGCGGTGATGTTGGTGACAATGCCCGGCAACACCATGCCTTCCTTCACATCCTCCATCCGGTTCACATTTTTATCGAATTCAAACTGATCGAATTTCTCCCGGGGGTCACGGCCCGGCTTGTCGAGTTCCTCCATGATGTCGAGCAGGGTGGGCATACCGGTTTTTCCGGTGATGAAATCCTTCAGCTCGATTTCTTTTCGGAGCGTTTTGTTTTTGATCAAACCCTCGATGGTGGTATTCATCTTTTTGGCCATCTTCTCCACCACCCCGTAACTCTCGGGATGCACCGCACTGCTGTCGAGCGGGTTATCCGCATTGTGGATGCGCAAAAACCCGGCCGCCTGTTCGAAGGCTTTCCCGCCAAAGCGCGGCACTTTCATCAGTTGCTTCCTGGATTTAAAAGGACCGTTCTCTTTTCTGTATTCAAGGATATTTTTGGCCAGCACAGGCCCCAGCCCGGAAACGTGGGTCAGCAGCTCTTTGCTGGCGGTATTCATTTCCACGCCCACCTGGTTGACGCTGCTCACCACGGTTTCTTCAAGGCTTTTCTGCAGTTCGGCCTGGTTTACGTCATGCTGGTACTGCCCCACTCCGATGGATTTGGGATCGATCTTCACCATTTCGGCCAGCGGGTCCATCAGTCGCCTGCCTATCGAAACGGCGCCCCTCACCGTAACGTCATATTGCGGGAACTCCTCCCGGGCGGTCTTTGAAGCCGAATAAACCGATGCGCCGCTTTCGTTCACCATCACCGCCATCACATCCTTTTTAAATTTCATCCTGCGAATCAAAGCTTCGGTTTCCCTGCCTCCTGTGCCGTTGCCAATGGCAATGGCTTCGATGTTGTAGGCGTCCACCAGGCTGTTGATCTTTTGTATGGCCTGTTTGGTTTCCTTTTGCGGGGGGTGCGGGTAGATGGTTTCATTGTGCCGCAGGTTGCCCTGCCGGTCGAGGCAAACCAGCTTGCAGCCGGTGCGAAAGCCCGGGTCGATGGCCAGCACGTTTCTCTGTCCCAACGGCGGAGCCATCATCAATTGCCTGAGGTTGGCCACAAACACGCGGATGGCTTCTTCATCGGCCCGTTCCTTGGTCAGCGCCCTGAATTCGTTTTCCATGGCGGGAGCGAGCAGGCGTTGATACGCATCCTTGATGGCCATTTCAACATGTTCCGTGGTTTCATTGTCCGATTTAATGAAGATCTCTTCAAGCACATCCAGGGCTTCGTCCTGATCGATCTGCACCCTGATGCGCAAAACGCCTTCCTTCTCCCCGCGAAACATGGCCAGGATGCGGTGCGAAGGCGACCTGTGCAGTTGTTCCTCCCAGCTAAAATAATCCGTGTACTTCTCCCCTTCCGCTTCTTTGCCGGCGATCACCCTAGAGGTGATCAGGGCGTTTCTCTTGAAAAGATAGCGCATCCGTTTGCGGGCATACTGATTTTCATTCACCCATTCGGCGATGATGTCGCGGGCGCCTGCCAGGGCGTCCTCAGCGGATCCCACCTCCTTTTCGGGATCGATAAACTCAGCTGCCTTTGCTTCCGGATCGAAAGGTTTTTGCGCCATGATCATTTTGGCCAGGGGCTCCAGTCCGCGCGAGCGGGCGATGGTGGCGCGGGTTTTCCTTTTGGGCTTGTAAGGGAGATAAATATCCTCCAGTTCCGTCATGGTCGCGGCCTGCCCGATCTGTTGCTTCAGTTCATCGGTCAGTTTATCCTGTTCTTCGATTGACTTCAGGATGCTTTCTTTGCGTTTTTCAAGTTCGGTCAGTTGCTGATGCCTGTCGCGTATGGAGGTGATGGCCACCTCGTCGAGGCTGTCGGTAAGCTCTTTGCGGTACCTGGCGATAAAGGGAATGGTGGCCCCTTCCGCCAGCAGGTTCAGGGTGTTGGATACCTGTTTGTTTGCCAGCTTCATCTCGCCGGCGATCTTCTTCGAAAAATCGGCTTGCATAGCAATAGTTTTAGGCAAAGATAACGGAAATGGAGAAGTTGGAGAGCAGCGGGTTGCTTGCAGGGAAGTGACTGCCGCTTAGGTCTTTGGGGGAGGTGGTTTTGATCAAGGAGGGGATTTGGTTGTAATTCATGGTAATTCATGGTAATTCATGGTAATTTGTTGTAATTCGTTGTTCCTTGTTTCTTGTTTGTGTTCCGAAAAAACGGGGGGGGGGCAAGTGTCAACACAGCATCCAGCCTATGTTTTGCAAACAGGCCAGATGCTTAGTTATAGTGCAACGTATTTATTTTTTCAAAATATCGGGAATTCCAAGGTCTTTGCATATTTTTCGGCATAAGTTTTCTTTGATATCAGAATGCCTGGAAACTGTTGACAATTCACCAGTATTTGTATTCTTATAAAGAGAATGCTTGCTACCTTCTCTAACAATATGACAATTATTTTTTTCAAGATATTTGGTGAGTTTTTTTCGTTTCACTATAAGCTGAAAGTAAGGGTTTGGGTAATTAACTTTTTTACTCTTTGGTTTTTGCTCTTTCTCAAGCTTGATCTCCTCTCTTCAAACATGAGATTAATTGCTTCAGTAAGATTTTCTTTGGCTTCGTCAATTGTTTCCCCTTGACTATTGATACCCGGAATTTCTTCTATATAAGCAATAAAACCACCTTCCTTGCATGGTTCAAAAATGGCTGTCATTTCAATGTTGCTCATAGCTTATTGTTTTAAACAAATTTACAATCTTTTTTGCGATTATCAAGTTTTGTCACCAAGCCCATTTTATATATTGCACAACGTTCCCGTGGTCAGTGCCGTTTGGCATTTTTATGAATTTCATCCTTTTTTATCTGCAATCAACTTGGTTAAACGAAACCATGAATCGTCTTGCATGTCCTGCCAAATGGCATTTACCGTGTGTTGTGCTTCCGTGCTTTAATCTGCCGAAATCCGAATATTCAGGTTTAAGGCATTTGCTATCAGTGCAAAATTTGATAATCTGATATCTTCTCCATTTTCTATTCTGGAAATATAAGGTCTTTTTTTACCAATTAGTTTTGCAAGACTTTCCTGGCTCAATTTAAGTTCCTTTCTCCGGTTTTTAATAATTTCGCCAAAATAATATGCAAATGCTTCTTCCCTAAATTTATCGCGTTCAGTAGAACCTTTTTTACCGAATCGTTCTTCAATTAATTTGTTAGCTTTTATTACTTTACTCATCTTTTTTTCTTTTTAGATATTCTTTAAGTATGTTCTCAGATTTTACAATAGCCTTTTTGTAATCTTTAATT
>JAIPBS010000081.1 GCA_021738625.1 Bacteroidales bacterium | reverse complement strand
AGCTAAAGGCCAATGGCTAAGAGCTACTGAAACCTCAATCCGGCCATCACTATCAGTATACTTAAAAGCGTTGGATAAAAGGTTAAAAAGTATCTTTTCGTATTTGTCCTTATCCAGATAAACCGGGATGTTTTCTTCGGTAGCTTTAAATTCAAGTGTGATATTCTTTTTCTTTGCCAGCGACTCAAACGACTGCACATATTCTTTGCTTAGAGAAACGATATCTTCTTCCTTTACGCTCAGCTTCATTTTTCCCGATTCAAGCTTCGAGATGTTCAGCAACTGGTTGATCAGGTTTTGAAGCCGCCGGGCGTTTCGTTGCATGATGTTCAGATCGGTTGCTGATTCTTTATCGCTGACCCTGGTTTTAAACTTATCAAGTGGGCCGAGGATCAGGGTCAGCGGTGTGCGGAATTCATGGGAGATATTGGCAAAGAAGCGGGATTTCATTTTGTCGAGCTCTTTCAGTTTGTCGGATTCCAGTTTTTTCAAATCAAGGTCATGCTGAAGTTTCTGCTCCTTCAGCGCCATCCTGATCCTGCGCTGTCTTATCATAAGCATCGCAACAAGGCCTGATATCACTAGCAAGCCACCAAGTCCATAGGTTAAAATCTTCGACCGGTTGATCCGCAAATCTTTCAACTCGTTTTCTTTTGCGAGCAGGGAAATCCGGTTCTCGGTTTTCTCATTCTCCCACTCTGCCTCGAGCATGGTGATCATTTTTCTGCTGTCCTCCAGGAAAAGCCTTTCTTTGGCTTTCTGCCACAAAATATAATATTCATGGGCATTTTTGTAATCACCAAGCGCTCTATAAGCGAGATATATTTTTCGATAAACCCAACCTAAAACTTGTGTATAGTAATATTCATTTTTTATAATAGTCTTAAACGGTTCTATCCCATCATATTCTTTAATGTTAAAGTTTAATCTCGCCTCTTCGGCTTTTTTTATCCCCTCTTTATATATTTTAATTGCAGCCCGGTAATCTCCTGTACCAGTCTTTAAATCTCCTAAACGATTGGTCACATGCAGTTTCATAAAATTATTAATTGAAAAAGTATCCGTCATGCTTTTTACTTTATACAGGTATTTAAGGGCGGATACGGTGTCATCGTGTGTCCTTAAATTTAGATAATAATAGGTCAGGTTATGATATATGGATAAGTAACCGGCATACTCATTTTTGCTCTTGAAATTATATGTTTTTTCCAGATCGGTTGCTTTTAACAGCCAGTAAATGGCTTTCTTATAATAATTGCGAATTATTTCTTTATTTTCCTCCGGATACAAATAAGCAAGCCGGACTTTTCGGCCCGTATTGTAAGCTTTATTGTGGTAAACACTGGCGAGATATGTGGTATCAGGATATTTTTGGAGAATCTCCAGTGCCTTATCCAGGCAGATATTCGCTGAATCAAATTTATTTGAATTGGTAAAGTAAAGGCTTGCTGAATTCAAAGCTAAAGCCTTACAATGATGCTCAGACAGTTCATGTGCGATTTGGATTTCTCTTTTTATTTGTTGTATTGCTTTTTCCAGTTTTCCGGCCCTGAAGTTTAAAAGCGAAAGTATTTCAAGGGTGTAGCCCATTTCTATGCATACATCAATACTTTCGAAAATCCTGAGTGCAGTTAAATAGTTCGCCACTGAATTTTTAAGGCTGTCCAGAAAAAAATAACCGTTGCCCATGTTGAAGTGTCCTGTGGCCTCTCCTTTTTTGTAATCTATTGATTCAGATAACCGAATGCTTTGACTGGCCATTGAAATGCAACTATCAGGGAATTTATAGCAAAGCCTGAAGGCCATTTTATTCAGGGCATCAACTTTTTCGGTGCCCTCCAACTCAGGCAGCAGTTGATTCAGGCTGTCGGCATTGATGCTTGCCATTTCCCGTGAGATCTGGCCGGAAGAGGTTAAAGTAAACAGGAAAAAGATAACAATAAATATTGACTTTATCTTCATTTGGTTTTGTTTGTTTTCACAGGTAAAGATAAGAATATGAGGCACTTTATGCAAGTTGGATTGAAAAGGGGTAGATTCCCCGACTCTACCGTCCTTTGCGTGTTCTTTGCGTAACTCCGCGTAATAGCCTTCAATCTTTTTTTGTTAGAATGAACCAGGAGGTTTAATAATAAGTTGTTACGCAAAGTTTTTCGCCAAGGTTTCGCAGAGTTGCGCAGAGGAGTGTTAGGTCGAGAAAATGTAGATGAATGTTTTCAGGAAGGGTATTCGGATGGAAGCACACCAAAGTGTCCCTGGAAGCATTTCGTGCAATCATTTTGGTGTTAAATCCCTGCCTGGGCTTCACTATATAAACATTTTACCTGACAATGAGTTTTTCAGTGACCGATTGTCCATTTGCCCTTAAGTTGAGAAAATAGAGACCAGGTGGGGTTTCCATTTGATTCCAGATCAGTTCGTGCTCACCTTTGTACCGTGTTTCGCTCACAAGGACAGCAATCCTCCTACCTGTTATGTCATAGATCCCAATCTCTGTGAATCCTGCTTTTGTCAGTTTGTAGGTCAGTTTTACAACTTCATGTAAAGGGTTTGGATGAATCCAAATATCTAACCCACAATCTGCAACCTGCAGCTCTTCCACGCCAACGAAAGGCATCATCTGAACATCCAGTACTGTGAGTGTATCTTCCCCCACCTCCACATCTTCAATGGTTTGTGTTTCATACCCATCCATCGAAAACTCAAAAGTGTAGGTTCCGGGCTGCAGTAGTCTGTGATACCGTCCATATTGTGAGCCGGCGGTCCTGGGTGTGATGATCGTATCGTATATCTCCAGAACTTTATATGTGGCAGCAAGGGGATTGTTTGTGGAAGCACATGTTACATGGCCAACCACCCCGGGGCCAAATACCCTTTCAGGGATATATAGTGCCCCGCTCAAATTGTTTTCTGCTACCGTAAGCATTTCAGGCCCGGGTGGAATAAACACCGTAGCCTCCTCAATCAGGATTTCAAAAGTCCCTGTCACACGGTACGACCAGCAGGGACTCTGGCCGACAGAGCAATCGCCACTGACTGCCAAATAGGTGCCGCCACCGATCTTCTCAATACGTGAACCCACCTCTGAGGCGATTTCAGCAAGCAGGAACCTGTCGGGTGAATAGAAAAACCCAAGGGTCAATGGATAAACAGTAACCTCCCCATAAGTATGGTAGGAGAGAGAAAGCACAGGTTTCTGGTCCAGGAAATGGTCTCTCTTCAATTGTGTTTCAGCCTCAGAAAAGGGTTCGGGCCCCCTGTAAACCCAGCTGGCCATCGACGGATCACCCCCATCCCAGAAGGAGTTGTAATTCCTGTTCAGGTCCACTCCATCCATTGCCGGATCGAAAACGTCATTTTCATTGTTGTCACGCTGGTTTTTTCTCCAATAGGGATATTCCAGGTTTTCATTCGTAATATATTTGTACCCTTCCGGATTGAGGCAGGGTATGAAGTAAAATTCGATATTATCAACCCAAAACTGCACCTGTTCATCCCTCGTATAGTTGTTCAGGAGGTGTTCAATGATCAGAAGACAGGTCTCCTGTCCCAGAGGTTCCCTGGCATGATGAACACCATCGTAATTGATTGCAGGCTCGTCTTCTTCAATATCCGGATGATCTGAAATCTTAAGGATGGGGATGGGAAGACCGGAGAATTGACTGTAGCCCAAAGTATCGAGCCGGGTAAGGGTTGGGTTTGCCGCTGCTATGGAATCGAGCCAGGGCCACAACTCACCGTAAGTATGATATTCAGGGTCTACCCCTCCGCTCCGGTATTCGCATACAATTTCATATGGAATGCCTGCCCGCGCTATTTCTGCCATTTTAGGCTTATCCACCACAGCCAATCCTTCAGGGAGGAAATCATGATGCTGCAGATTAACACCAATAGCTTGTAGTTTCAATTCAACCTCGCCATTTAACTGCGAAATCCGGACGTAATATTCTTTTTCTGCATTTTGCGTATATCCGGTTATTCCTGCAGCAAGCAGGATCAGGATTATAAATCGTCTCATAACTGGTTTGAATTTATTCAGTGATTGATGATCATCTTAACGGTAGAGGCTTGATTTCTGGATGTCAACCTGCAGAAATACAACCCATTGGGCATACCGGAAACATCCCAGGTAAACATATGGTGGTCTTTTGCCCTGTGTCCGTCAACAAGGGTGGCGACTTTTCTGCCGCTCATATCATAGATATCAATCATAACGTGCCCGCTTTCAGGAAGGTGATAACTGATAACCGAGGACCGGCTGACCGGGTTGGGATATACCAGAATGGCCACCAGACCGCTCTCAGGCGGCTTCTCCTCCACCCCAACCGGTAAAAACGGTGCACCGAATTCATACGCCCCCATATCGATAATGGTATCCCCGTCCAGGTCGCCATCCCATAATCGATAATTACCCATCTTATCCTAGGGAGGAAGGCCGAGTTCTGTTGTGTCCGGCGTGCCGGCATCAATGCATGGCGACCCGTCCTGGAGCTGGCACGTATAACCCAGGGTATCAAACATGGGATTCTCAGAAATGATACCATCTCCTGCCGTAAAATCACCATAAATGTGGTTGGTGTCAATGTCGCAGTAAGAGAGCTCAAGCGTACCTGCCAGATTTCGTATCTCTTCACCATTAGCAGCAGAATCTGAGCAGAATATACTGTTGATCACAAGCGGGTCCCCGAAAGAACTGTAGATGGCACCGCCATAATTTGCCGCATCGTTGTCGAAGAAGGAGTTGTTGGTAACCTCATAAGGGTTTTTAATTGGATTGTTCACATCTCCTGCCAGATATAATGCACCGCCGCTTGAGGAGGCGGTGTTATTGGTAAAAACGTTGTTGTAAAATTCCACGTTGCTGTTTTCGGACCACGCAGCCCCCCCAATTTTGGCATCATTGCCTTCAAAGAGGTTCCCCTCGATTTCAAGATTTTGAAATGTCTGGGAGTTTACATAAATGGCACCCCCCTCCCCATCTACATTCGAATTGTTCATAAACTGGTTGTTCCTGATGACACCAGGCTCTTCAAGCCAGTACAGGGTAATGGCCGCTCCCCTGTTATAATTCGGGGTGTCAACAATTACATTTTTTACAAAGAGGTTGTCTTCAATCTGGATCTTTCCTCCATTGGCCCTTATACCGGCACCATATGCATACCACCCCTTCACTGAATTGGAATCGAGCACGTTGTCGAACACTTCAAATGTATAATATTGTGGGTTCGTATTAGCATAAAAGCAGAGCCCTCCACCAAGGGCAAAAGATGCTACCATTGTCACACAGGAATTCTTTTCCAGGGTATTTCCGCTGACATGTGCATTCACGGATTCGACATAGATACCGCCACCAACAGCATACTCATCATTGCTTTGGACATGATTCTCCCTGATGATATTATTCTCTATTCTGACCCAAGCCTGGACTTCCCTACCACAGACCAAACCACCACCTAGTGCTCTACCCTGATCTGCTATAGCGGTATTGTTACGGATGATATTGTTTTCTATGATCACATGCTGTTGAGGGTCTGATAAGAGAACCGAGATGCCCCCACCTGTAACCCCGGTAATCTGTGTGTCATCATTATATAAGTTGTTATTCATGATCAGGTTATCACAGATCTTTGCACCGGAGTTCAGGATTTTAATACCTCCGCCATCAAAATATTCCGTACCGGCAATTATATCCCGTGTGCCGGCTCCACCGGTAATCGTGAACCCGGTAAGCACGGATGTTGAATCTTCCCCGGAAATAAACAATACTGTGGTGGCCGAATCCGGATCCGGTGCATTGCTCCCGTCAATGACCGTGTGGTCCCTGTAAAACTCGTCCTGGCTCCAGATGTATTTGCTGGCCAGGGTAATCGCTTTACCATTGAAGCTGATGTTCTCGAGATAGGTTCCGGTATCAACCAAAACTACATTTCCATCCACAGCGGCATCTATGGCTGCCTGGATGGATTGATGGTCTTGCGGGACATAAATGGTGTCCTGCCCTCCTGCTTTATGAACCGTCAGGAGTGAAATGCTTAACGCGACAATAAGGGTAATGATTTTTTTCATAATAACCTCCTTTTATATGTTCGGTGTTTGGTGTTCGGTGTTTGGTGTTTTGATTTGACAGAACACCTGGTACACTGAACTTATTTATAGTTTGATGATTTTATGTTGTATCACAAATTTATGTACCGGAGCAGGTGAAATGCTAACACTTATATTCCATTCTTTAACACACATATTCCAAAACACTAAAAATTGCCCTGGAATTTAACGGCTGAAATTTTTGAAGGGAAATAAAATAAATCAGGCACTGTATTCTGAAGGCAACACCCCAAACTGCTCCCGGAAGCATTTTGTGAAATAAGAAAGGTTGTTAAATCCCACCCGGAAAGCAATTTCCGTTACACTGCCGGCATTTCTTTTTAATAACTCAGCAGCGTGATGTAACCTGACCGAACGGATAAACCCGGAAGCTGAGGTGCCAACCAGAGATTTAATCTTACGGTATAATTGGGTGTTGCTCAAAGCCAGTTCCTGCCGGAATGAATCTGTGGTAAAATTTTCATCGCTTAAATGCGATTCGACAATTTGCAAAGCCCTTTTCAGGAATTTTTGATCGGTGGAGTTCAATTCATTTTCTGAGAAGTTTAATACATATGAAAGGCCCTGCTGCCTGGCCTTTTTTGTAAACCTTTCCTGCAGTTTTTTTCGCTGGGCGATAAGATTTTTGGTCCGGATTAGTAACTCCTGGTGGTCAAAAGGTTTGGTAATAAAATCATCGGCTCCGGTTTCCAGTCCTTCCAGGCGGTCTTCCAGCGATGCTTTGGCCGTTAGCAGAATAACCGGAATGTGGCTGGTGCGCTCATCGGTTTTCAGTTTCCGGCACAATTCCACCCCATCCATTTTGGGCATCATCACATCGCTGATGATCAGGTCGGGGACTTTCTCGATGGCTTTCTCAAAACCCTGCTCTCCGTCTTCAGCTTCTATGAGGCAAAACTCACCTGACATGCTTGAACGAATGTAATTGCGCATGTCAGCGTTGTCCTCTACCAGCAGAATCATTGGCTTATCGTTATCTGTTGCAGGTTGCTGGATGCTTGATGCTGGATACTGGATGTCGGAGCGAAGCGGAGATCCCGATAGCGCAGCGTATCGGGACTGGATTCTGGATACTGGATGATCGATATTTACATCATGTTCCTCGGGCTCTGTGCTCTTAGCCCTAAGCCCTGTGCCCTTTACCCTGCGCTCTCTGCCCTGTGCAAATTCCTCAGGTGTGAAATGTTCTTTTCCCAAAGGAAGGACAATGGTAAAAGTGGTTCTTTGTTCCGGTTCCGATTCAACGGTGATGGTTCCGTGATGCAGCTCAACCAGCTCTTTGGTTAAAGCCAGGCCGATGCCTGTTCCTTCCCCGCTGTTTGCATCCTGGTCGTCTGCCTGGTAGAAGCGGTCGAAGATGCGCGGGAGCTTCCCGGGCGGGATGCCGCGGCCGGTGTCGGAGACGGAGAGAGTGACGAAGTGACGGGGAGACAAAGAGACATTTTTAATTTGTCCCTGTGTCTCTCTGTCATCCTTTCCATTCTTGTTAGCTACTTTAATTGTAACGTGCCCACCCTCGCCCGTAAACTTAAACGCATTCGAGATCAGGTTGTAGAGTATCTTTTCGTATTTGTCTTTATCCAGATAAACCGGGATGTTTTCTTCGGTGGCTTTAAATTCAAGTGTGATATTCTTTTTCTTTGCCAGCGACTCAAATGACTGCACGTATTCTTTGCTTAGAGAAACGATATCTTCTTCCTTTACGCTCAGCTTCATTTTTCCCGATTCAAGCTTGGACAGGTTCAGCAACTGGTTGATCAGGTTTTGAAGCCGCCGGGCGTTTCGTTGCATGATGTTCAGATCGGTTGCTGATTCTTTATCGCTGATCCTGGTTTTAATTTTATCAAGCGGGCCGAGGATCAGGGTCAATGGTGTGCGGAACTCATGGGAGATATTGGCAAAAAAGCGGGATTTCATTTTGTCGAGCTCTTTGAGTTTGTTCGATTCTACCTCTTTTATTTCGAGGTCGTGCTGTAGCTTTTGTTCTTTAAACGCTGTCCTTATCCTTCTTTGTCTTATAAAAAGAATTGTTACAAGGAGCAAGGTCAACAGCAAGCCGCCAAGTCCATAGGTTAAAATCTTCGACCGGTTGATCTTCAGGTCTTTCAGCTCGTTTTCCCTGGCCAGTAATGATATCTGATTCTGTGTTTTTTCATTTTCTGACTCGGCTTCAAGTACGGCAATCAGGCTCTTAATTTCTTCGAGATATATGTCTTCCTCAGCTTTTTTAAACCGGATGTAATAATCCAGTGCCTTAGAATAATCATCGAGTTTATTGTAAATATTATATAGATAGTAAAAGGATTCTGATTTCCTCCTTTTCAGGAAATCTCTGTTTTGCATTCCCTCTAAAATAGTTGAATAATCATTCAATGCAAAATCTGATAGTATTGAGTCAATCATTGACAGACTTTGTTTATATAAAAAAATGGCACTGTCGTATTTTTCCTGTTTTTCAAGTACCCTGCCTCTCAATAAGTAACTCCATGGAATATTATAGAAAGCATCTTTGCTTTTTTCAGCATTTGGAATCACCTGGTTTAAATGATACAAGGCCAGGTTGTCCATATCTTTATTTCCATAATTTTTGTAAACAAAGAACAGGTTTAAATGCATCGAGGCTTTCATGTGATCATTTATTCCCGGGGAGCTTAATCCATCGAAAAATAAATCAATGGATTTGTTTAAAAAGGCGGTATCGGAAGATCTTTCAAACTGATCTTTATTTAATAAACCAAATATATTGTAGCAATAACTAACCTGAAATGAATCAGCGTAAGACATTGCAATCTCATTATAATATAAAGATGAGTCCGGTTCATCTAGCCTATAATAAATCCAGGCAATTCTTTGATATGGAAAACATAATTTACTGAAATTATTCGTTTGTTTCAGGATATCAATCTCTTTCAAGCCATATTTAATAGCCTGTTTTGACCTTCCATTGAAAAAATTTATACTTACAAGGATTCTGCATACATAGGCAAACTCCAATGAGGGTTCCAACTGATCATAAATCCGTTCTGCAATAAGGTAGTTAGTAATTGCATGAGAAAGACTATCTGCTGCCAGGTAACTATTTCCCAAATTCTTATACCCATCTGCCAGTCCTTTTTGATAATCCAGGCTATCAGACATTCTAAGTGTCCATTCTGCAAGTTTCCAGCAACTGTCCGGGTAATCCTTTACTATACTTGAGGCAATCTTATTCAGCGTATCGATTTTTTCTGTGATCGAAAATTCTGGGAATTCATTCATCAGGCTGTCGGCATTGATGCCTGCCATTTCCCTGGAGATCTGGCCGGAAGAGGTTAAAGTAAACAGGAAAAAGATAACAATAAATATTGACTTTATCTTCATTTGGTTTTGTTTGTTTTCATAGGTAAAGATAAGAATATGAGGCACTTTATGCAAGTTGGATTGAAAAGGGGTAGATTCCCGACTCTGCGGTCCTTTGCGTGTTCTTTGCGTAACTCCGCGTAATAGCCTTCAATCTCTTTTTTTAAAGAAATGAATTTTGAAACATACATGCTGTGTTTACGATATGCCAGCCAGGAAAGCCTCCAGTTCTGAGATAGATAAGGCATTTATTTGTGCAGACAATGGATAGGATTTTTTTCCCGGAAACACAAGCTGCAACTGATCCAGCTTAAGATCTTTTATAGCAATGTGCATCGAACGGGAAACTTTTGGTGCGTCCGTATATTTGATTTCAAACCCAATTCGGCGGCCTTTCATAAAAATCAACAGGTCCAGTTCAGCGCCAGCATGTGTTGACCAGAAATAATAATTTTGACTTCCGGTGAGTGAAATAATCTGTTCAATTACAAAGCCCTCCCATGAAGCTCCCAGTTTCGGATGGGAAAGAATGGTGTTTTCTTGTAAAGTAAGAAGATTATGCAGTAAGCCACTGTCCCTTATAAAAACCTTTGGAGCTCTAACCTGACGCTTTCTAAGGTTTTCATGCCAGGGCTGAAGTTGGCGTACCACATAAGCATTGCTTAAAATGTCAAGATACTTTCGGGTGGTTGGTTCAGAAACACCCAGTGACCGGCCAATTTCGGAGCCATTCCAAATTTGCCCGTGATAATGTGCAAGCATAGTCCAGAATCTGCGTAAGGCCTGAGATGGAATTAATATTCCAAGTTGTGGTATATCCCTTTCCAGGAATGTCCTGATGAAATCATTTCTCCAGGCATAACTATCAGAATCTTCTGACGCTAAAAAAGATCTTGGAAATCCTCCCCTCAACCACAGTTTATTTGCCTCACTTCCTGATATTTCGTCCAAAGTAAAACCCGTCATGTCGATGTAGCTAATCCGGCCTGCCAGCGTTTCTGATGATTTTTTAATCAGATCAGGTGATGCACTTCCGAGGATTAAAAACCTTGCCGGATGGTCTGAACGGTCAGCCAACACCCTGAGCATTGGAAATAATTCAGGCATCCGCTGAATTTCGTCTATAATGATGAGTCCTTTTAGAGATTCAAGTGCCAGTTTTGGTGCTGATATCAACTGCTGGTAACCAACAGGATCCTCCAGGTCGAAAAAAGTCGTTTGCTCAATTTGAGATGCAATATCCCTGCTGATCGTTGTTTTACCGCATTGCCTGGGTCCAAGTATTGCTGTTATCGGAGCACGCTTTATAGCATGTTCGATCATCTTTTTCAAACGAGGTCTCTCTATTTTTATCATTGAAATTTAAAAGTATATGTTTCAAATTTCAAGCAAAAATAGGATAAAAATATTCAGAAACAAAGAAAAAGTGTTGCATTTTGTGCTTCTTTGTTTCATGATGATCAAGTTGAAATACTGTGTTATTCCAGTTTGATCAGTTTTTTGGTTTGCATTCCTTCAGCGGATTTGAATGTGCAGAAATAGATTCCCGGATTGAGTCCGGTTGTATTTATTGACACACTTTGTTTACCCTGTAATTTCATCCCATTCACCAGTGTTTTGACCTCTCTTCCGTTCAGGTCAAATATATTCACTGAAACTAATGATGGATTTTTTAACGTATATTCCAGGAAAGCAATTGATTTAGCAGGATTTGGGAAAATGGTGACTTCCAATTGCCGCCTATCAATTGTCAATTCTTCAAACCCAACAGGTATTCCATTTTCATTATAAGCAGCAAATCCGTTAAGTGTTCCGATCCATTTGGTGCCGTTTTGGTCTATATCAATGGTAATAATGTAGTTATGAGGCAAACCGGAATTTGAGGTGTTATAAATTGTATCAGTATCACCATCAAAAACTACCAGGCCGTTTTTGGTTCCAATCCATTTTGTGCCATTCGCTTCTATGGCAATTGTCATAATTTGGTTATCCGGCAAACCATTGGAGGTATCGTATACCATCCAGTTTGTGCCATCAAAAGTTGCCAGTCCATTCGTGGTTCCAATCCATTTTGTGCTGTTTTCTTCTATGGCTATTGCAGAGACATAATTGTCAGGCAAACCCGAATTATTCATGTTGTATGTAACCCAGTTATTTCCATAATAAGACCGCAGGCCAACTGCAGAGGTTCCGACCCATTTTGTTCCGTTTTCTTCTATGGCTATTGCTGTAACCATTTGGCCATAATAAGTGAGATTCCAGTTGCTGCCATCAAATGTTACCAGGTAGTCCCCGTTTCCAATCCATTTCAATCCATTCTCTTCTATGGCTATGGCAGTAATATCATCGTCATACAGGCCGGAATTGTTTTCATTATAAATTGTCCAGTCCATGCCATCAAATGATGCCAGTCCTTGATTGGTGCCGATCCACTTCATGCCATTCTCCTCTACTGCCAGGGCTCTGATATAATTGCTAGGCAGATCGGAGTTGTCCTCATTGTAAATGGTCCAGCTTAGGCCATCAAATTTTATCAGACCAGCAAAATATCCATAAAAATATCCAACATATACCCCAATCCACTTTGCTTTGTTATCCTCTATGGCTAAACTCGGGATCGTATTTCCAGGCAAATCAGAATTGGAGGTATTTATGCTTGTCCAGTTTGTGCCATCGAAAGAAGCCATGCCACCCCGGCAATTGCTTATATTCCCGGTACCGATCCACATTGTCCCATCATCATCTGTGTCAATTGAATTGACCAGGTTATTTGGCAACCCTGAATTGCTGACGTCATATGTGATCCAGGTGCTGCCATCAAAAGCTGTCAGACCATATCCACTGGTGTGGCCTTGTTGAGTGATAAATGTTCCCATCCATTTTGTTCCGGTATCATCAATGGCTATCGACCTGACCCAGTCAGCAGGAAGTTGGGAATTAGCCGTATCATAAATTGTCCAGCTATTGCCGTCAAAGGCTGCCAGGCCATTACTTGTACCAAACCACTTCGTGCCGTTTTCTTCTATGGCGATTGAAGTAACCTGGTCAGATGGCAATTGAGAATTGGAAGTATTGTATAGGATCCATGCGTTGCCGTCATATGCCAGCAGTCCATCCCAGTATGTTGCAATCCATTTGGTTCCATTTTCTTCGATGGCCATTGTTCTGATACGGTCAGAAGGCAATCCGGAATTGGATGTATTATAAACTACCCAGGTGCTGTCATCAAATACTGCCAAGCCTTCTTTGGTGCAAATCCATTTCGCACCATTCCCATCTAATGCTATATCGGTGACACTTGCGGATGGCAATCCGGAATTAACAGTATTGTAGGTTGTCCAGTTGCTGCCATCAAAAGATGTCAGGCCGGCACATTCCATCCACTTTGTCCCGTTCTCATCAATGGCAATTGAACCCACACTGTTGGCAGGCAATCCCGAATTTGCTTTGTTATGAAATTTCGTATCACCTGTGATTTTGTCGTATTCAACAAGCCCCCCGTTTGTACCGATCCAAATCACATCACCTTCTGCTGCCACAGTATGTATGACATCCCCGTTGGTGTAATTCAGCCATTGCGGATCCTGGGCTTGCGAGAAAAATGCGAATCCTGATAGTATGATTAAAAGCAGTGTTTGTTTTTTCATGGTAACCTCCTTTGAATATATTTAACAACCAGTCGTGAATCCTAACAAATTTATATTCCAGAGGCGGTGAAATGCTAACACTTATGATTCATTCTTTAACACTTATGATCCAAAACCGGGGTTTTGCTTGCTTAATTGTCGTTTATTTGGCTGCCCATACTCTGCGGTTCTCAGCGGTTCTTTGCGTAACTCCGCGTAATAGCCTTCAATTTCTTTTTTGTAAGAATGAATCAGGGGGTAATAATAAGTTATTACGCAAAGTTGCGCGGAGGTTTCGCAGAGTTGCGCAAAGGAGTATTAAGATGATGTTAACGGCAATAAACATAAAAATTGCCAGGGCATAATTGGTGCTTGTCCATCCCGTTGTATTAGAAATCCTATAAATCAATTATTTTTCTCCGCGGTTCTCAGCGGTTCTTTGCGTAACTCCGCGTAATAGCCTTCAATTTCTTTTTTATAAAGAAATGAATCAGAAGGTTTTTATTAATAAGTTGTTACGCAAAGTTGCGCCAGGGTTTCGCAGAGTTGCGCAGAGAGGTATTCATGCCGTATCATATACTACAACCATTTCAATTTTTTTAACCCTGAATAAGATCTCTTGAATCCGCCTGAGGCGGACAAGGGGTTAACTTGCCTGACGCCTGCCTGCCGGCCAGGCAGGGCAGTCAGGTTCCCCGCCCCTTGGGGCGTTTTAATATTCCATTAAATACCCCGCTGCTCTGCGGCGGGGTAGTTTATTATAAGTCCTCCAGACAATTGTTACAGTTTGATTATTTTTTGGGTTTGCATACCGGTATTAGTTTTCATTACACAGAAATAAATTCCTGCAGGCAATGACCCTGTGTTAAATTCAATTTTATGCTGACCGGCAGGCATTTTGCTGTCCAGAATTGTTGCTATCTCTCGGCCATGCGTATTATAAATCTTTATTATTACCCATTTTTTTTCGGAAACTGATAATTGAAAATGAACACGTTCATAAGCCGGGTTTGGATAAATGATGATTTCAGATTCCTGTTTATCCTGTGGTACCTCTTCAACACCCGGCCAGATCCCGCAGGCCTCTTGTACCTGTTGCACGTTACTGCAACCGGATTTGTTAAGCTTGATTGATACATAACCATGAGGTGCTGCCAGGTAATCGCATATACTTTCTACATGACATGTTGAAAGCGAGTAATTCCTTTCAATGCGAAGATAATTAATAGTGCCGGACTCAATATTATCTAAACCTGCCAGGCTGGTTAAGTCATAGTTACTAATTATACTGAGATTCCCTCCTATTGAAGTCAATCCTTCCAGGTCAGTCAAATCGATCAAGGCTGGATTTCCATAATTAAAATCTCCAATAAGAAGACTTCCCCCAATACTGGTCAATCCGTTCAATCCGTTCAATGTGCTCAGATTTTCATTCTTTTCTATCTCAACAGATCCACCAATGGAACTCACATTTTCTAAGCCCGTCAAGTCTGCGAGAATAGGATTGTTTCTTATTGTAAGCCAGCCTCCTATGTATTCAATATTACTCAGACCCTCGAGGGTCATCAACAAGTAATTGCTGTAGATCCATACCCTTCCTTCAACAGCATTTACTCCTTCCAGACCTGTCAGGCTTGTCAGAGAACTGTTACCACCTATATGAAGTCCTCCTATGGAAGTCAATTCCTCCAGGCCTTCCAGATTAGGAAGGTCATTATTGGTGGAGATATTAAGTGTACCCCCTACTGAGGTCAATTCTTCCAGACCTGCCAGGCTGGCCAGGGAATTATTAGTCTTCAGGGAAAGATCACCCCCTATGGAAGTTACTCCCTCTAATCCTGCCAGGCTGGTTAATGCAATGTTCTGATTGATTCCAAGGCTTTCTCCAATTGTTGTAAAGTTCTCGAGGCTGGTCAGGTCTGTAAGGGAGAAATTTCCGCCAATATTAAGACTTCCTCCGATTGAACTCAGTCCGTCCAGTCCTGTCAGGTGGGTGAGGGAAGGGTTTTGGATTATTTCAAAGTCTTCTCCAACATAAGTTAGTTCCTCCAGGCCGGTCATACTTACCAGGGCGTGGTTATACGAAATATCTATGCTGCCAACGATGGAATCCAATCCTTCTAAGCCTATCAGATTGATCAGAACATCATTATGCCAAATTAAAGCGTTTCCCCCTATGGAAGTTAATCCCTCCAAACCAATTAGGTTTGACAGGGAGTCATTATCCATTATACTTAAATCTCCCTCAATGGTAGTTAGTTCATCGAGGCCAGCCAATGTAGTTAGGATTGGATTTCCTCCATCATAAATTCCAACCATTAGGCTACCATCAATTGAGTTGACAGTGCTTAATCCCTGCAGGTTAGTGATATCATTTCCGCTTATGTACACATATCCTACCAGGTCAGCACATCCCGGGAAATGAACCTGAAAACTATCCACTTCAGCCTGGTGGTAAAAAAAGTAATTTCCGAAGGGAAGGCAAGGCATTGGAAAACCACAGGAGCTGGCCATTTCTCCCGGGCTGTTGCAACCGGGCGCATTATTATAGATTTCAACCACCCCGTTAGGACTGGATAAATAGTCACAGATTGATTGCGCCTGACAGGATGATAAGTTTGGGTTTTCATAGATATAAAGGCTGTCAATAGAATTGGCATCTAAGTTATCCAACCCCTGCAAGCTGGAAAGAGAATCGTTGTTGATAATACTAATGTTTCCATCGATTGACGTCAATCCTTCCAAACCTGTCATATTGATCAAGGGTTGTTTTCCATATCGCCCACCGATCAAAAGACTTCCATCAATAGTAGTCAGTTCTTCCAGGCCGGACAAGCTGGTCAGGGCACTATTATTGATTATCATTAAGTCTCCCCCGACATAAGTTAGACTTTCCAGGCCGATCATACTGGTAATAGAATCGTTATACTTTAGTTCAACCCCACCCCCGATCGAATCAAGATTTCCTAATCCTTCCGGGCTTGCCAGTTTGTCATTATACATGAGTTCCAATTTCCCTCCTATGGAATTTAGTCCCCCCAGGCCTTCCAGGCTTGCCAGTTTACCATTTTGAGTTATTTTTAATTTTCCTCCTATAAAATACAATTCCTGTAAACCATCCAGGCTTGCCAGGGCATTATTTTTATATATTTCAAGGTCACCTCCTATGTAAGTTAAACTATTCATTCCATCAAAATTGATCAATGACTGATTCTCCGCAGATTGGACCCCTCCTACAATAAAATTTCCTCCGACATTCGAAAGACTATCCAAACCCACCAGATTGATCAGAGAATCGTTGGATCGAATAATTAAATCTTCTCCAATAGATGCCAACCCTTCTAAACCTGTCAGGTTGGTTAGGACATTATTATTTGAAATGGAAAGATCGCCCCCGATGGAATTCAAACCTTCCATCCCTGTAAGGTTTGTCAATGAGGAGTTACTCGAAATTCTTGCTTCACCTTCGATGTTGCTTACCCCCTCCAGTCCGATCAGATTGGTCAGGGAACTGTTCCATATAATATTAAGATCTCCGCCAATGGAAGTTATCCCATCCAGCGCTGACAAATTGCTTAGGGAATCATTATTTGTGACATTGAGGTTCCCTCCAATGCTATCCAGATTTTCAAGTCCGGACAGATCTGACAGAGCGTCATTTCCGCAAATAGAGAGATTTCCCGGTATGGTATCTAAACCCTCAATGCCTGTAAGGTTGGTCAGTGAATTGTTGCACTCGATTATAAGATCGTTCCCAATAGTTGTTAAATTTTCTAATGCTGATATACTTAATAATTCAGGATTCCCAGAGCCTAAGCCGCAATACCCGATAATCAGAGAACCTCCGATGGATCTCAAACCGCCTAATCCTCTCAGGTTTATCAGGGTCTGGTTCATGGTTATTTCAAGATCACCCCCGATGGAGTTTATTCCCTCCAATCCTGTCAGGTTCGTCAGGGAGGTGTTCCAGCTAACCATTAGTTTTTCCCCGACCAAAGTCAATCCTTCCAATCCCTGCAGGCTGGTCAGGGAATCGTTCAAGAAAATCTCAAGATTTCCTCCGATAGAAGTAAGCACATTCAAACCCTCAAGGTTTGAGATTTCAGTTGGATTGCTCCAATCTTCTCCACCTATGGTCACATCTCCCTCGATCTCTGTACAGCCGGGGTAATTGATCTGAAAACTGTCCACCTGTGCCTGGGTTTCAAAAACGATACCCTCCGGCAGGCAGGATTGGGAAAATAAAGGAAGATTTAGGAGTGTATAAAAAATAACGATAATGATTGTAATATTTTTTTTCATAATAACCTCCGTTTATATGTTCAGTGTTTGGTGTTCGGTGTTTGGTGTTTTGATTTGATAGAACACCTGGTACACTGAACTTATTTATAGTTTGATGATTTTATGTTGTATCACAAATTTATGTTGCAAGGCAGGTGAAATGCTAACACTTATGATTCATTCTTTAACACTTATGATCCAAAACCGGGTTTTTTGCCTGCATGATTGATTTTTTATTGGGGCTGCCAATACTCCGCGTAATAGCCTTCACTCTCTTTTTTGTTAGAATGAATCAGGAGGTTTTATTAATAAGTTGTTACGCAAAGTTGCGCCAAGGATTCGCAAAGTTCCGCAAAGAAGGATTTTTGACTTCAATCTCTATTTTGCCACAAATGAAAAAGTTTTGATTATCTCTTTATCTCCGCGGTTCTTTGCGTGTTCTCCGCGTAACTCCGCGTAATAGCCTTCAATTTCTTTTTTATAAAGAAATGAATCAGAAGGTTTTTATTAATAAGTTGTTACGCAAAGTTGCGCGGAGGTTTCGCGGAGTTGCGCAGAGAGGTATTCATGCCATATCATACACTACAACCATTTCAAATTTTTTTAATCCTGAATAAGATCTCATGAATCCGCCTGAGGCGGACAAGGGGTTCATTCCCCGCCCCTTGGGGCGTTTTAATATTCCATTAAATACCCCGCTGCTCTGCGGCGGGGTAGTTTATTATGAGTACTCCAGACAATTGTTACAGTTTGATGATTTTTTTGCTTTGCGTGCCGGAACCGCTTTTTAATACACAGAAATAAACCCCTGCCGGTAAACGACTGCCATCCAGGGTCACTTTGTGGTTTCCTGCCGGCTGAAATTCATTTACAAGTACCTTCAACTCTTTTCCCAGCTTGTTGTAAATGCTCAAACGAGTATGGGAAGCCTCCGGCAACAGATACTCGATATTCAACGAAGCCGAAAACGGATTGGGGTAGCTGCTGATGGCAACGGCTTGCCCGGAATAGTATTCATCCGTTTCAGTATACAACAGAATCGTTTCATATATGCCTCTTCCGTAGGTTGCTACTCGGAGATATCCTTTTCCGTCAATATATACAAAATCAAAATCCTGTATAGGGACAAGGGGCATATCTCCTCCGCCATAGTAATAAGTCTCACCCCAGTCATCAGAAATATACACGCCCAGGTCTGTACCTACAAAATACTGATTTGGGTGATAAGGGTTTATCCACATGGTGTTGCACGGTATATCCGGCAGATCCCCGGAGATATTGGTCCATGTTTCACCCAGGTCCGTGGTTTTCCAGATCTTATTGTTTTCAGAGTACCCGCAGCGGACAATGTACATGGTGCTGTCATCCACAGGATCACACAAAACTCTGGAAATCCATCTTGTTTCGCCTGGGACAATATCTGTTACATCTTCCCAATTATAACCACCATCTGTTGAGATCATCATTGATATATCGTTTGAACCAGGAAAGCCAAATTTTGCCAGAATCATATGATCCGGATTTACACTGCTCTGTGCCAGGGCATTGATAGGTGCCTGAGATAAGTTTGTTGTCATTTGTTCCCACACATAATTACCTTGCGTACGTGGGTACCTATACATGTTATTGTTTGCAGCATAAAGGGTATCATGGCCGCTGGGATGAATGATGAAAGGAGTAACCCAGGAACCATTCATTAGCTTAACCCTGAAGAAGTTTGCACCACCATCATAACTTTTCATTAGTTGCCCATATGGCCTGGACCCATATACAACATCAGGATTCTGGTAATCAAAAAAGCATTCCATTCCGTCACCCGTTATTACAACTTCCCAGCTATTACCCCCATCAAGAGTTCGTATTGTTCCATTATCCTGCAACCCTCCAATCATGATGTCGGGATCGGTAGGATGAGAGCCCATCCTGTATAATTGCAAAGTTGCCAGTCCCACATTTTTTTGGGTAGAGCTATTGCAACTATCGGTTGATAGGTATACGCCACCATCGGTACCCATATAGAAATAACCAGGATCGGAGGGTGCATACTTGAGTTGATGATAATCACAATGCGCAATGCTCTGGATTAAAGAGCTTCCATTCGGATACCTGACAACTGAAAAATTCTCTCCGTCTGTTGTTTCATGTAATTCCACATTTCCGATAAATACATGATCGCTGTCCAACGGGTCAACTGCGATGCACAGATCATACCACCCCTGGTCATACCAATTATACCCGTTAAAACCACCAAGAGGGACATCTTCAGATATCTGAAACCAGCTTTGGCCTCCGTTGGTTGATTTATATGCCCTGGTTTGTTCTCCATTTGGGATGGTGTCATGCCATATAGCAACCACGGCATAAAGGATGCTGGGATCCGTCTGTGAAATATCGAGTTGTATACGGTCGATGATATTCTGATCAGGTAGTCCTGCACTGCTGTAGTTCCAGGTTTCGCCCTGGTCAGTGGATATATAAATTCCCGAACCGGAATGCAGGCTCCATCCACCAACACTGGCGTAAATGATATTGGGATTTATAGGATGAAGGGTAATATCGAATGTAAAATATTCATCCAGGGTTTTTACCCATGTGTTTCCTGCATCCGTGCTTTTCCATAATCCTTCGCTTGGCAGGAAATACCCCAGGTTAAAAGGCCCGCTTGATAATGAAGCAAAAACTACATTAGAATTATAAGGACTGACAACAATATCGGAAAAAGCTGTGTATTCGCCGAATGCATTGATAGTTTCCCAGGTTGATCCCCCATTTGAAGATTTATACATTCCATAGCCTGAGTAAACCAACCAACTGGTGGCGGAAAGTGGTTCGCCTGATCCCGCATAAACTGTTTCAGGGTTATTGGGGTCGAGAGCGATAGCTCCAAATGTTTGTGCTGGTAAGTCATGGCCAATATCCAGCCATGTTTCACCTCCGTCAGTTGTTTTCCATAAACCACCACTAGCGGCCCCGACGTAAACCGTCAGGGGATCGGTAGGATGAATGGCAAGTGCTCTTATTCTGCCACTAACGGTGTCCCAGCATGGACGGAGTTCGCTAAAGTCAACAAAGGACGGACCTTTTGAATTCCATACATAATCATTTTTAAACTGTTTACGATTATCCATAATCTTACTGATCTCTTTTTTGGCCACTCGGCTGGCATATAGCAGCGGGATGGTGTCGTATGGAAATGCCCGCTGCTGAAAGCTCCACTCAAAACGCTTGAATGGTTTGGAGTTCCTGACATGTTCCGGGAAATCGGAAAGTGTTTTGTACTGTTGTGCAAACAAGCTTGAGCTGAATATTGCCAACAGCACCAGGCTTGTGATCAGGGTAAAATGTTTTTTCATGATAACCTCCTTTTATATGTTCGGTGTTTTGTGTTCGGTGTTTGGTGTTTGGTGTTCTGTGTTTTGGATTTGACAGGCCACCGGGAACACTGAACTTATTTATAGTTTGATGATTTTATGTTGTATCACAAATTTATGTACCGGAGCAGGTCAAATGCTAACACTTATGATTCATTCTTTAACACTTATGATCCAAAATGGTATTTCTGATACCTGTGACCGGTGTCAGCGGGAAAATATGAAATTGCCATGCATCCCCCAGCAGGTAAATGTTCAAAGCGTCCTAATTCCGGAGGCAACGGACGCTAAAGCCAACTCGCTCATGGCTGGCGGTCACGATCACAAAGCCGTAGCTGTAAAACAGGTAGAGGTACCAGGCGTTGAGTGATGAGTACTCCGTAGAAGACCACCAGCCCCCGTAGTTGCCAACGTAGTTGAAACCAACCATGGTGAAACGGTAGCCGCCCGGAAGACCTGAAAATCCGTAATCATCTGTACCATAATGCGTTTCGTGTTCATTCCATCTGGGATGTTCGCTTGTATTGCAACCCCCGCCCATCGGTGAATTCACCTGCCTGCAGGATTTTAACTCGTTTCCATGAGGTGAGCTCGTTCCGCCAATATAATCGGTCAATACCGTCCATTCGTCGTGGGTTGGCACATGCCATCCTGCCGGGCAAAGGCCGTTGGGGTCAACAGTCGTAAACCAGTTGTACAATGCGCCATATTTGTCTTTCCATGAAATATCATTATCGTACCAAACATAAGCACCGGAGGTTAGGTTTCTCCATTCATATGGATCAGTTACATTAGGAATTAGTGTGCCATTTTGGTATGTTTTGGTTTTCAGGTTTTCCTTCATCCAGCATTGGTTGCCTATCTGCACAGTATTATATACATTGCCGTCAATATCGGTAACAGTTGGGGTGCCGGGACATGGATCGCCGGTATAATGAAAATAATAGGTCTGGTCATCTGTGGGAGAACTCGTAATGACTCGTTCCCCTTGATCAGTAAATGAAGTGAATTTAAGCATGTCACCCAGGTCAAATGCAAAATTATTCAGAGCATTACCCGATTTATAAACCCCTGTTCCGGTTTTCTGCTGTCCGTTGTATTCCAGTTTGCAAAATCCTGAAACATTCGCATCGGTTGGAGAATTGAACATTTTTATCGTCCGGGTTTGGTTTTCTGCACTGACAGTGAGAAAATAGAGGCTTTCCCTGCCAGGGTAAAAAGTGAAGGAATGGCTACCCTGTTCCAACTGAAATTCCTGGTTGACCACCTCTCTTCCAATTGCATCGCTAATGGTGATCAGGATGTTGTTCCTTTCAGGCAACCAGAGGCTCACTGTCGTTTGGCCTTTCATTGGATTGGGGTAGTTTTGGGATAGGGAAAAACCTTTGCCACTGAAAGTGCTGATTTCTTCCATTCCGGTGATATAGTCTAATACTAAAACAGTATCAGGTGCATAAAGCGTGGTGTCACCGCCCTGGGTCAGGTTTTCGATCAGGATGCTGTTCAGCGGTAGGTGCTGGGCATTGCTATCGGCGGTGAAGGTCAGGGTCATTGTTGGTTTCTGGGCGAAAGCGCCCATGGTCATTCCGATCATTAAAACTGTAAGTAAAATTTTTGGTTTCATGGGTTCTGGTTTTTGATGCTGTTTAACAAATTTATGTACCGGAGCAGGTGAAATGCTAACACTTATGATTCATTCTTTAACACTTATGATCCAAAACCGGGTTTTTTGCCTGCATGAGTGATTTTTTATTGGGGCTGCCAATACTCCGCGTAATAGCCTTCACTCTCCTTTTTTGTAAGAATGAATCAGAAGGTTTTAATAATAAGTTGTTCCGCAAAGTTGCGCAGAGGTTTCGCAGAGTTGCGCAGAGGAGGATTATGATGATGTTAACAGCAAAAAACATAAAAATTGCCAGGGCATAAATGGCGCTTGTCCATCCCTTTGTGGTAGAATTCCTGAAAATCAATTATTATCTCCGCGGTTCTCAGCGGTTCTTTGCGTAACTCCGCGTAATAGCCTTCAATTTCTTTTTTATAAAGAAATGTATCAGAAGGTTTTATTAATAAGTTGTTACGCAAAGTTGCGCCAGGGTTTCGCGGAGTTGCGCAGAGTTTTGATTTGGTTTTAGGAAGGGTATTCTGACGGCAGCACCCCAAACTGTTCCTGGAAGCATTTTGTGAACCAGGAAAGGTTGTTAAATCCAACCCGGAAGGCAATCTCAGTAACAGTGCCGGCCTTGCTTTTCAATAGTTCTGCAGCCCGGTTCAGCCTGATGGTCCGGATAAAAACACTGGGGGACTGATCCATCAGCGAATTCAGCTTTCGGCGCAACTGGGCTTTACTCATGGCAAGTGCTTTTCTGAAGGATTCGGTGGTGAACGCTTCGTCTTCCATATGCCTGTTTACAATCTCAACCGCTTTGTTCAGGAATTTTTGGTCGGTGGAATTGAATCCGCTTTCGGGCAGGTTTAAAACCTCTGATAAACCCAGTTGTTTTGCATTCAGTAAAAAGCTTTCCCGCAACTGCTTTCTCTGCCGGATGAGATTGTTGATCCGCACAAGCAATTCCTGCTGGTCAAAGGGTTTGGTGAGGAAATCATCGGCGCCGGTTTCCAGACCTTCCAGCCTGTCTTCCATGGATGCCTTTGCGGTAAGTAAAATAAGCGGTATGTGGCTGGTGCGCTCATCTGTTTTTAGTTTCCGGCACAATTCCATGCCATCCATCTTTGGCATCATCACATCGCTGATGATCAGGTCGGGGACTTTTTCGATGGCTGAGTCATAACCCTGTTCGCCATCCACTGCCTCAACAATTCGAAATTCACCGGAAATGTTGGAACGGATGTAATGACGCATGTCGGCGTTGTCTTCTACCAGGAGAAGGAGGGGCTTGTCATTATCAGTTGCAGGTTGATGGATGTCGGAGCGAAGCGGAGATCCCGATAGCGTAGCGTATCGGGACTGGATGCTTGATTCTGGATACTGGATGTTAGCTGGATGATCGATATTTACATCATGTTCCCCGGGCTCTATCATCTGTGCCCTCTGCTCTGCGCCCTGTGCAAATTCCTCAGATTTAAAATGTTCTTTTCCCAAAGGGAGGGCAATGGTAAAAGTGGTTCCTTTTCCGGTTTCTGATTCAACGGTGATGGTTCCGTGATGCAGTTCAACCAGTTCTTTGGTTAGTGCCAGGCCGATGCCTGTTCCTTCCCCGCTGTTTGCATCCTGGTCGTCTGCCTGGTAAAAGCGGTCGAAGATGTGGGGGAGTTTTTCTTGTGCTATTCCAGTTCCTGTGTCTGAGATTATAATTTCTACGGCATGGGTTTTTTGGTTAGCTTTTGGCTTTTGGCTATTAGCTGTTAGCTTTTTATTGTTATAGCTAAAAGCTAAAGGCCAATGGCTAAGAGCTACTGAAACCTCAATCCGGCCATCACTATCAGTATACTTAAAAGCGTTGGATAAAAGGTTAAAAAGTATCTTTTCGTATTTGTCCTTATC
>JAIPBS010000053.1 GCA_021738625.1 Bacteroidales bacterium | reverse complement strand
TACATGCCTTTTCGACATGGGTCAAACTTTTTTTTCATAATTTTAAAGTTTAGATGTTATTGTGAATCTAAAGGTAACGAAAACTATCGGTAGCAACAGCATAAGCTGTCTTTAGCTACCGGTAGGTTTCGTTCAACATGCTGTCAAAAAAAAACTCCGGTTTGGAGTACCGCCCTTCCGAAATCAAAACAAATACCTAAAGAACACATCTACTTAACCTCTATAAAAGTAGTAAATAAAAATTGCTAAAAGCATTTACAAGTGATACAGTTTTTTGAATAAGACCTGCGTATCAGGATGGTTTAGCAACCACCACCCACATCAGCAGGATGATATTTATGATCAGACCAACCAGCCCTTTTTGAACCAGTAATTCAAATTTGCCGTCAAAAAAGGCAATGATCAACAGCGATGAAAAGACTGTTGAAATGAGCATCATATTTATAAACCAGCTTTTTCCCAAATTATAGCCGATACCGGTTGCTGTAAACAAAACAGCAGCGATAAGATAAAGGAAAACAGCTACTTGTCTGGGGAAGCTCTCTCCCAACCATCCTGTTAATAACCAGGATTGGCCAGACCAGCCCATGTCGGGGGTGTATTTCACAATATTTCCAGCCAGCAGTAAATACCATACGTGCACCCAGCCGTGTAATAAAATAAACATAGTAATAATGAATCTCATAATCAGTTTAGGTTTTATTTGTTCTCTATCAATCTGGTTTTCTCCTGTTTCAGAAGCAGCGCTCCCAATATTGCCTGAGCCAGCCCTGTGGTAAAATACAACGGCTGCAAAAAGCTTTTATAACCGATCCATGCCACCTGGCTAATGATCC
Organism: Bacteroidales bacterium; assembly: GCA_021738625.1. GTDB lineage: Bacteria > Bacteroidota > Bacteroidia > Bacteroidales > JAIOZK01 > JAIOZK01. The sequence continues at coordinate 23,768 of JAIPBS010000053.1, read as the reverse complement.
AGATTAGCATAATCAAACCTAAAAACAAGGCGATATGCGCACGGTATCGGTTTCTGAAAATGCTCATGAAAGCGGCTGTGAGATTACCAAAGCCGTTGAAAGCAAGTAACACGATACCCGGGATCAGGTAATTGTTAAAGGGCGTACCCTGAAGCCATTCCAGCTTCATTCCCAGTGCGGCTGCCGTGGGATCGGCTATCAGGCCTACCCCGCCTGCCACCCCGCTCAGGCCGTTAAAAAATTCTACAATGATTAAAAACAGGAGAATTCGTTTTGCTGTTTTTGCTTCTTTCATAATTCAATTCTTTTTGGGTTTCTTTAAAAATTAATTTCATCGGCCCAGTTAAATTGTGCAGCTTCTTCCTGCCATTGAGGCCAATGGCTGCACCATTCCGGCGCAGTTGCATTTTTTACGCGCTCCATGGGTTGATAAGGTTTTATATCCAGTACGGGTGTTCCCGCTTCTGCATCAATAAACGGGATGAAAATTCCTTTTTCTGAATCTATTCTCTGAATTTTCACCGTACTGATTAAAACCGGGTTGGGCCGCATGGGCGCACGGGTGGAGAATACGCCGTTTTGTTCGGGGCCTTTTTTAAACAGCTTACCTAAAACCAGCTGTTTGCGGTTTTCGGTTGAATCGCTGAGATGCCCCCACCAGACTATTTGTGCATGGCTGAAATCTTCCAGCCCTTTTAATCCATGCAGGTATTCCTTATTAATTTCAATTAAAAACTGTTTGCCGATTTTTTTGATTTGCCCGATGGGCTTCATTTCTATCATGACTTTTTTATTTTAAATTCCAGAAAAATTAAAATCATTACAATGATAATCAACAGATTCCATACAACGTATGAGATTAACCCGCTTGTACTGAGCACCCATTCAACATCCACTGCTGTGATAATGGCACCGAGAACGCTGATAATACCATTGACAATCAGCAGATACCGGATGGATTTCATTCTGTTATTGCCTTCGAATATGGGCGCCACAAGCCAGCCTGCTGCCCCAAGAAATCCGTAACCAAACATTTCAAGAATCCAGCTGAACGAGGAAGGATTTACCATAGTCAGCAATCCGGCCAATTCTGTATTCCCTTCAATAATTTCCGGGATGTATACAGCCTGGATGACATAATTCAATCCGATGGTCACTACATATGCTGATGTATAAATGACAGCCATTGTGCCATATATTTTTTTTATCTCAGTATCCGCCAGCCGGATTATTGCGGAAATAAACAGGACAAATCCGATCATCATGAAAAATCCGAAAATAAAAGGCAGGGTCTGTACCCGATGGTAATAATTAGCAAAAACTTCAGCGTCATGCCATAACGGCTGTGGATGAAGCATTGAAACGATTAATACGCCCACCGGTCCTGAAAAAAGGATGCCGATGATGGTGATCACTGCTGAAATGCGGAGAATTCGATCAATCTGATTGTTAAAATTCATGACGAAATCTCCTTCCTTTTGAATTGAATCCCGATTCTGGGTGCATTTTTTTTATTTTATGTTTTGTGTTGAATTGCATGACTGATTTATTTTATCGTTTTTAAAAATTGCTGTTATAAGTATTTTTTCTAAACCAAAGGGCAATCAATACAAATGCAGCCGGTGCACCGATTACCCAAACCATGCTTGATGCAATAAACAAGGCGTCCGATGCATCGAACATGCTGTATGCTGTTTGTCCGACTGCTGAAATTAACTGTGCAAAAAGCAACCAACGAATCCATTTTTCTTTTTTACCCGTTTTAAAAGCAAATCCAAGCAAGAAAAGGGAGAGCGACATGTAAATGTAGGAGTTGGCCAGTGCAGTGAAAATGGAATGATTATTATCTGGCAAAAACATTTCGATTCCTCCGGTTTCATTCGTGGCAAGACTTGTGCGAACTGCTACTGCCTGAATGTTGTAATTGATGCTTGCCATTGCAGCATAAATAATTCCGATAGCAAGCGCAGCGAGACTCCATATCTTTTTTTCTTCCGGGACAATCCGGTGAATGGCTGCCAGCATTATCAGGTAAGTGATTGCAAGTAGCAGCGACGGGTAAATATAAGTAAGCCTCGAAATATGAAATGTTTTGGCATATGCTTGCAGGTTTTTCCAATCGGGAACAGATTGGAAGACATCTTGCATGTTAAAGGTTACAAACCAAATAACCGCAAAAAGTGCAGATAAAAGTGCAACCCAAAATCCCAGTTTGTTTTCTGTTTTCATAATTTGTAATTTTTAATTTCTGTTTCGATTACCCGGAGGAAGCGCCGGATGAAGCGTGCAGCCGGAGCGCCGTCAACAATATCGTGATCGACACTCACAGTGAGACAAAGAAATTCCCGTTCTTCTATCGAATCACCTTTTTTCACCGGTTTTTTCTTGATTCCACCGATGGTTATATTCAGTGTATGACTGGCAACCGGAACACCCCACAACATGCCTGAACTGCCTGCATTGGCAGATGTTACCATAATGGTTCCGGCTTTTTTCTTCATCAGTTTGGGAGAACGATCGAGCAAGCGGAAAGCAAACCGGCGGATGAACCCTGGTATGGCCAGGTAGGTTTTAATGGATTTGAAAACCTCCGAACCATCAATTTCCCTTTCTTTGGCATCTTTGATTTCTCCAGAAATTTCAAACATCGATTTACGGTTGGCGCATCGAATGATAGTCGGCAACACTTCACTGGTTCCTCCGATTTTTCGTTCGATGGTGGTACTGATATCTACATCATCGAAAATCACCAGCCGGTTTCTGAAATCGCGGTATGCCTGAATTTGCTTCTGCTTTCCGACTGCTTTTGCCGCGCAAAACTGAATGTAACCTATAAGTGATAGATAACCTCCGCTGGATTTACGAACATTCCGGATGGCCCGTCGCACATCGGTAATATCGGCTTCCGCAAAAGCATGAATCATGTTTTTGCGGCTGGCTGCGTTCAGCAAGTCGACAGACGCCTTTCGGACCGCTGGAAACTTTTTTGTGGTAAAGCTATTCTTCATGGCTTTGAGTTCAGCAATTAAAAATCGATATTTACATCACAATTAAACCAGTGTTTCAGATTTATCAAATTCAGTTACATGAAAGCAGGCGCAGGAATATTCCCCTCCCTTCGGCAACCAGCTTGCTTCAATTTTGGTGGGAATGATTATCCCGTTTAATTGCCGGTAATCCATCTTTCTTTATTCATAGTTTTAGCTGATAAAATTATCCAAGATCCTTTCATCATTTTTTGAAAGCGTTCCATTGCGCGATTTTAATTCAGTCAAAGGAGCCTTGACACTGCCGTTTAGCTGTCTGCTCATATTTTTGAACATCGTGCCTGTAAGCAATTTATAAGTTGTGAACAGCGCAGTTTTTTGTTTCATCGGGTGGGGTAACTTTGCGGCGAAATCCTTCCATGCTTTATCCGGATGCTGCAAAAAGAACATCAAACCGTTTGTCCAGCAACCCAATAATAGATAATCAATGTCATCGAGATTAATATCATCGTATTGCTGAATGGGCAAAACATTTGTTTTTACTCCTTTATTGCTCAGATAATCTCCAATCTGTTCGGCATACTTTTTTGTGGTTCCTGTTCGGCTGTTGTAAATGATTGCTGCTTTTTTCATAATACTAATTTTAAATGATGATTTTTATATTGTTAAATTCGATTGAAAAACAACGCTTTATCTTTAATTACTATATAAGTAGAAACAATTAAAAGCAAACCGGTTTGAATAACCTTGCTCATTGGATGAGTTGCAAAAATCTCGTTAAAGAATACGGCTGTAATATGAAATACAATGGTTAATAAAATATTTCGATTTGTTTTGTAGTATATCCAATTCATTATAAGTACAAATGGAATCATACTAACGATGAAATTCAGAGAATAAATCCAGCCCGATTCTACCAGATTGCTGTGGTAATACCCCTTTATGGTAGATAAGGGAAAATGCCACACAGCCCAGTATAGTGCAAATATCAGGGAAGCCTTCAATAAGTTGAAGCGGGAAACAAGGCTGTCTGTTCCGTAAGAATGCCATGCGAGCTCTTCGAAGACAGGGGCTGCCAGCAGTAAAAACCAGACCGGGAATAGCGATGAGGTGAAAGTAAACGAACCGCGGAAAGAGAACTGTTCGGCAGAATAACCAAAAAGCAGCGAAATTGCCTGTGCGGCAAGAATGCTGATGAGCATCAACAAGAATGTGATGAGAATGTATTTGACCTTTATGTTTTTAAAATTGAAAAACCTACCCAAAAAATCGGAGCGCAACTCCTTATCGGGCAACATAAAAAAAAGAGCAATAATTACGGGAGATAAAAGTCCCGTGATACTTGTTATGCCGACAGCCCATTCCAGGGTTTTGGTAAAAGGCTCAATATGGCTTAAATATCCTGCGAAAAACCATAATGACCAAGGAACAGCTATGGACAATATATAGAAACTCAAAGGGTTTTTATACTTTTTAATAATCTTGCTGTTAAATGTTGAGCTATTCATAATTTTTGTTTCTGCTCTTGTTATAAAGCTGTTGTTCATGGCTTTGAGTACATAAATTAAAAAATCAAAAAAATGATGATATAGCCGCCAGGTCAAACAATATTCCCAGTGCTTTGAGATAGTTCATAATTATCAGAATTTTTCAGGTTTATCGAATTCAAATTCGGTAACATGGAACCGGGCGTAAGTATATTCCAACCCGCCTTCCAGCATCCAGCTTGCTTCAATTTTGGCAGGAATCATCATACCGTTTGCTTCACGGTAATCCTCTACCTTACCGATCCATTTAACAAGTTTGTTTTCATCCATGTAGCGCTCGGTTTCCAGTTTTATAATTTGTCCGGTTTTATTGAATGTTACCTTGTAAAACACATCCATATCATCGTATGTGAATGTGATTTTTGCCGACATATCGTCAATTGCCGACCATTGAAGGTTTTCACCGGGAAGTAAATTGGTGGGCATCCAGACACTTTCTCCTAGCCAGCGAAGCAACTCGGCCTGGTTGACGGTTTTACCTCTTTTATTGACTATCCGAACCAAACCAAATAAATAAACCGACAAATTTCCTTCCCCCTTAATATAACTGTCGCGGGCTTTAAACAATTTTGTTTTTCCCTCCCAAACAAAACCCGGTGGATGAACGGTGAAATATTGTTTGCCCCTGATTTCCATCCAGTCTTTCTCGGGCGACAACCGAAACATGCCGCCATGTTTCAGTCGTAGCGTACTTACATAAGGCTGGTTTTCGGCTAATGCATACCTGAAATACTTCTGAACCGGTTTTGGCAAATCCCGGATTTGATCTGCAGAAAAAACTTTCTGGACCTTGTTTGCATTTTCGTAAAGTGTTTCTGTCTTTGAACAAGCCATTAATCCAAGTGCAATCAGCATAATCGTTAATTTTTTCATGGGTTTCAGGTGATTATTATTTCATAAACTTTTACTCCATTAATTCTTCTCTGATTCATCGTTTCTAATAAATTTAATTATTTCTCTGTTGAAAACCTCATGCACCAACATATTGGAAGGATCGAGACCTCCTTTGAGTATTTTGAACTCTGCGCCAGGAATGTTGTTTGCTGTTTTTTTTGCCATGTTGATGGCAAACTTGCCAAAGCCGTCACCAACGAGTACCAGGGTTGGAGCTTTAATTTCTTTCAGTCGCTTTTTAATATTGAATCTGTTAAGTGCGACCCTGGCTTTCAGAATTTGCTTGTTATCAGTTTTCGATAAAGATTCCCGGAAATAATCGAGTGTTCCTTCCATTTCAGGATCTTTATAAATCTTTTCCATTGATTTTATCAATAGTCGGGGTGAAATCTTAATTGTAAGCCATTGCATCCATCCACCCATTTTCTCGGAGAATGATTTAACCTCACTGAAGCTATCTGTTACAATTAGTTTTTCGGTTTTATCCGGGAAATCACAGGTGAATTGCTGAGCAATGACTCCACCCATGCTCACACCGGCTATAATCGCCCGGGAAATGCCAAGATGATTGAGTAACTCGCTGATATCCCTGGCACAATCTTTAATCCTAAAGGTTTCAATCTTTGACGTTCTGCCGTGTCCACGCACGTCAGGAACGATCAAAAACATTTCGTTCTCAGGCAAAGAATCAATTTGAGGATCCCACATATTCCGATCAGCCCCAAGACCATGGATCAAAACTATGGGCGTTTTATTTTTTTCGCCGAATGTACTGTAATGTAAATCGATATGGTCAGTTGTTCTAATCTTCATGTGATCCTTTCTTAATTCAACATTTCTGATTTTCATTTAAATCCTGCAAAACATTTTCAATGGTTTGTTTTGATGGGACTCCACTGATTTTCTCAACCACTTTACCACTGTCAAAAATCAGGATGGTCGGTACGTTTTTAACATTGAATCTTTTCCCGATTTCACGGCAATCATCATTCGATATTTTTATACAATGGAATACCCGTCTCCATTTTTTTTGAAGTGCAGACAAAGCCCCCTCCAGTATAATCGCAGAACCACTCCAGTCATTGGTAAACAGCAGCAGCACCATCTCATCGGTCTGGGAAACCTCCTTTTCAAAATCGCTGCATTTTATCTGTTTCATTTTTTTGTTTTGATTATTTGAGGACTTCATAAGTCAACAGACGTGCCATTCCCTGGCAAAACAAAACCTACATCTAGCCAAAAGCCACGCATTCAATAGGTTAGGATAAATAAAGCAAAATATAAAGAAAAGTTAGCTAGAACCGAATTTTGACGAAATATCGGCAGGTGACGAAATATCAGCAATTATTTCGGCCGGGAAATGTCTAGTTTCTTCATGCGCGACTCAAGGGTAGTTCTTTTGATATCCAGTAGTCGGGCGGCTCCTTTTTCGCCGCTCACCCGCCAGTTTGTGGCTTCAAGCGCCCGTATAATGTGATTCCGTTCGTTTTCTTCCAGTGTCAAAATTTCGTATTTTGAATTGATTTTGTTTTCCGGCACCCAGCTTCCGAAAATCAGGCGGCTTCCGGCACAAAGCACCACGGCACGTTCTATAATGTTTTCGAGTTCGCGCACATTTCCGGGCCAGTTGTATTCAGTCAGGCTTTTGAGCACTTTTTCGGAAGTTTCCCTGATTTGGCGGCCGGTCTTTGCGGCATATTTTTTTACGAAATAGTGTATCAGGAGCGGAATGTCCTCTTTCCGCTCGCGCAACGGTGGTACAAATACAGGAAAAACATTTAGACGATAATAAAGGTCTTCGCGGAAATCGCCTTTCTCAACCGCTATTTCCAGGTTTCTGTTGGTGGCGGCAATCACCCGCACATCGGTTTTCAGGGTTTTGGTTCCGCCCAGCCGTTCGAATTCGCCCTCCTGCAAAACACGCAACAGTTTAACCTGCAAGTTTAGCGGCAACTCTCCAATTTCATCGAGAAAAATGGTTCCTTTGTCGGCCAGTTCAAAACGGCCCGCTTTTTTGTTGTAAGCGCCGGTAAATGCCCCTTTTTCATGACCAAACAATTCGCTCTCAATCAATTCGGGTGCCAATGCAGCACAGTTCAACTTAATGAGGGCACGCCCGCTACGGTTGCTGTTGTTGTGAATGGCGCGGGCAATCAGTTCTTTTCCGGTACCGGTTTCACCCTGTATTAAAACGGTGGAATCGGTAGAGGCTACCTGTTCAATGTCCTTCAATACTTTTCTAAACTTCGGACTTTTAGTAATAATTTCTTCGAAATTGCTGGTCAACTTGATTTCTTCCTGAAGGTAAACCGTCTCCTCCTGCAGTTTGTCTTTTAGCTCACGAACAATCTTTTCCTTTTCGATGAGCTCCTGCTCGGCCTTTTTAATGTCGGTAATATCGGTGATAAAACCCTCCAATGCCATTATTTCGTCATTTTCGTCTTTGACAGCGGTTCCCTGTTCCCACACCCATTTTTCCTCCCCTGTGGCCGTAATAATGCGGTATTTGATTTGAAAAGGCTTATTCTGTTTTACCTTACTTTTTACCTGTTCCCAAACACCATCGCTGTCTTCTTCGTGAATCAAATCCTGATAAGCCAAAACATTATTATTCATCAGTTCATTAGGAAAGTAGCCGGTGAGCTTTTGACATCCTTTGCTGATGAATTCCATGGTCCAGTTTTTATCGAACCGGCAACGGTAAGCCATGCCGGGCAGATTCGTCATCAGTGTAGATAACCGCCTTTCGCTTTCAACCAGTTTATTCCGGATTTCAGAATGATGATTCATAACATACTTAATTATTACTCATCCTCTTGTTTATACAGAATCTTATTAAAAATGCAAAACACTTTTCTGTTAGATTCAGCCTTACCGATAGGAACAGGAGGTCATTTATTGCAAACCTGTTCTAGATCGGTATAAAACACCAAAAATATATAAAACACCAAAAAAGTAAAAAATAAAAACAGGCAGAACGCAAAAAAAATCATCAATTAATCTAGCCCAAAATCTCAACGGATTGAAATTTTTCATAATCTACAATGCGCTGAAGGCTTTGTTAAAAGTTGTTAAAAGAAAAACCAATGTCTTTACAATTTTTTCAATTTTTTATTTTTTTGTGTAAAAATTTTCTTAATCATGGATATCGTTGTTGAGCAATTAACCAAGACCTACGGCGCCCAAAAAGCCGTAGACGATATTTCATTCAAGGTTAAAACCGGCGAGGTGTTGGGTTTCCTGGGCCCTAACGGCGCGGGGAAAACCACCACCATGAAAGCCATTACCACTTTCCTCATACCCACCAAAGGAAACATATGGGTAGGGAAGCATTCCGTTTTGCAGGAACCTGAAAAGGTAAAAAAGCTGATCGGTTATTTGCCTGAAAACAATCCGCTTTACCACGATCTCCCCCTGATCGATTATCTGAAATTTGTGGCCAGGATACAGGGGATTGAAAAGGAAAAGATCAAAGAGCGGATATTGGAAATGATCAGGGTTTGCGGGCTTGAAGGCGAGAAACACAAAAAGATCGGGGAGCTGTCGAAAGGCTACCAGCAGCGCACTGGATTGGCACAGGCGCTGATCCACGATCCGGCCGTACTGATTTTGGACGAACCGACCAGCGGCCTCGACCCCAACCAGATCGTCGAGATCAGGGAGCTGATCAAAAGGATCGGCAAAGAGAAAACCGTGATCCTCAGCTCCCACATACTGGCGGAGGTGGAAGCCACCTGCGACCGCATCATGATCATCAACAAAGGAAAGATCGTGGCTGACGGCAGCGCGGTTGAACTCAGGAAACAGGCACAGGGCAAGGAGATCATCAAAACCACCATAGAAAACGGAAAGACCGATGAAATCTTCACCGCCCTGCAGGAGATCGGCAGCGTGGAAACCGTCGATTTTATCGAGCGGGGAAAAAATATCTTTGAAGTACAAAGCAAACCCGAACATACTTCCAGGAGAGACATTTTTAAGCTGTGTGTTGAAAAGGGCTGGACACTCACCGAACTGTCGCCCATAGAAACCAAGCTGGAAGATGTTTTCCGCCACCTGACATTGAAATAAGATCATCAATAGAAAAATCAAAATATTTAAAATATCATGAAAGCAATCCGGATCATTGCAAAGCGAGAACTGAAATCCTACTTCGATTCGCTCATGGCTTATGTCATGATCGTCTTGTTTTTAGGATTTACGGGGTTTTTCACCTGGCTGGCCGCCGATGCGAACATATTCGACATTCAGGTGGCAAGCCTGCAGGTATTTTTTCAAATCGCCTTTTGGACTCTGTTCTTTTTTATACCGGCACTCACCATGCGTTCGTTTGCCGAGGAAATCCGCTCTGGCACCATCGAATATCTGATGACCAAGCCGGTGAGCGATTGGCAGCTGGTGATGGGCAAATACCTGTCGGTATTCATACTGATCGTGATCTCGCTTCTGCTCACCCTGCCGTATTACATCACGGTGGCTAGCATAGGCGACATCGACCACAACGAAGTGTGGACCGGCTACCTCGGGCTTTTGCTGATGAGCGCGGCCTACATCAGCATCGGGATCTGGGTGAGCAGCATCTCCAACAACCAGATCGTTGCCATACTGGTAGCCTTGGTGATCGGCATTTTGTTCCAGCTGATCTTCTACATCATGGCCTCGAACATCAGCGGATGGATCGGGAACACCCTGTATTACCTGAGTTTCAGGCCGCATTACGAATCGATCACAAGGGGGGTTATAGATTCAAAAGACATCATCTATTTCCTCTCCATTGTGTTTGTGGGCCTGCTGGCAACGGAGCTCACATTGGCTAAAAGAAAATTTAATTAAGAAAACCAAAAGGGATTAAAAGGATGAAAACAACGAAATCACTGAATTCCAGACTGGTCATCATCATAATCATCGTCATCTTTGTCAACATTTTGGCCAACCGCTACAATTTCCGCCTGGACTTCACGGCTGATCAACGGTACACTTTAAGCCGCGCCACCGAAAACATTTTACAAAAGCTGGATGACCCGGTAACCGTCACGGTATATTTCACAGAAGATGTGGAACCGGAGATCCTACAGATCAGAAATCAGCTGAAAGACCTGCTGGTGGAATATGCAAGCGCTTCCGACGGCTTGTTGCATTACGAATTCATCGATCCGACCGACGACCAGGACTTGCAGCAAAGGGCCCATCAGGCGGGCATCCGGCCGATGCAAACCAATGCTTCCGACCAGAACCAGATCAGGATCCAGCGCATCTATGCCGGCATTGTGGTGCAGCAAGGAACCCGAACCGAAGTCATCCCGCAAATTTCAACCGGCTCATCCATCGAATATGCCATCTCGACCAGCATTAAGAAAATCACGGCCACCAGCAAACCCAGCATCGGTTTTCTGACAGGCCATGGCGAAATGAACATCAACAACCTGAACACGATCAAACAAAATCTTTCGGAACTATATGAGATCAAGAATTTTGACCTGAGCGACAGCGCCATCTTTCTGGAAGACTTCAAAACCATTGTGATCCTGGCGCCCCGGGACACCATGCCTCCGTCTCATATCCAACGGCTGGAAGACTATATGGCAAGGGGAGGAAACATTTTCTTTGCCAGCAACCGTGTGGGACAACATCCGCAAACCGGACAGGGAGTGGCCATGGGTTGCGGGCTGGAAGACTGGCTGATGGAAAAAGGATTCAACATCAATCCCGAGTTCTTGATCGACTTCAACTGCGGTTCGGTACCCGGCGGGGAACAGCAAATGGGCATTATGCGCGTAAGGCAGGATGTAAAATTTCCCTTCTTTCCCATCATCAACAATTACCCCGATCACATCATCACCAAAGGGCTTGCACAAATGTATCTGCCGTTCACGGCAACGATCGACTATACGGGCGATACTAGCGGCGTCAATTACGAACCGCTGGCCTTTTCATCCACCCGCTCCGCCACCAGGATGCCGCCGGTATTTTTCAACCTGCAACAAACCTGGTCCAAAAACGATTTCCCCAAATCCGAGCTGACCGTGGCCGCTTTGCTGAGCGGGCAGATATTCGGGGAGGGGCAATCGAAGCTGATCGCCATTGCCAACGGGGTTTTCCCGCAAATCGCACAGGTGCCCAGCAACCTGATCTTTCTGATCAACTCCATCGACTGGCTGTCGGACGATACCGGCCTGATCGATCTGCGCAACAAGGGCGTGGTAAGCCGCAACCTGGACGAAGTATCCGAAGGAAAGATCATCTTTTTGAAATGGCTTAACTTTTTGTTGCCGATTATCCTTATCATTGTATACGGAATAATCAGATCGCAACATAATAGAAACATCCGAATCAAAAGAATGGAGGAAGGCTATGTTTAAGAAATTCAATATACTCACTCTAATCATTATCCTCGCCATACTGGCAGGTGTTTATCTTTTGCTCGAAATGGGCGGAGAGAATGAACGGACGTTCAAGGAGCAACTTGTGGCTGTGGATACGGCAAAGATGACCGAACTCATCGTAAGGCCGCCCAAAGCCGAACAGGTGCATCTGAAAAAAATCAACGGCAACTGGTATGTGCTGATCGATGATGATAAATACCTGGCCGATTCGGCGGTTCTGACCACCACCCTGGAAACCCTGCTCGACCTGAAAGCCCTTTATCCTTCGGCGATCGACAGGAAAGCCTGGGCCAAATATCATGTGGATGACACCTCCGGGATAAAGGTGATCGCCAAAAAAGGGAATAAAACCCTGGCAAATTTTATCGTCGGTAAAATGGAATACATGTCGCTGCCCGACCCAAGAAGTCCGGGAAGGAACGTACCCGTGACCGCCACCCATATCAGGCTACCGGGCGATGAAAACGTTTACCTGGTTCAGGAGGCTTTGTATCACTACAGCCGGAAACCATCGGATTACAGAAAGAAAACCCTGGTGAAAGTCAGACGCGACCGGCTGAACAAACTAACTTTCGAATACCCGAACGACCAGACTTTCATTCTTGAAAAACAGAACAACCGGTGGCTGTTCGACGGGCAAACCCCCGACAGCCTGAACACCATTCAATACATTAATCGTATTGTGCACCTTAGAGGAATGGAGTTTGCCGATGGTTTTAATCCCACGGGCAAAAGGCCGGACTACCAACTGACCATGGAGGGAAAAGGATTTGATCCAATTACCATCAGCGCTTTTCATGCAGGTTATGAGGATGAATTCATCCTGACCTCTTCCATCAACAGCGACAATGCTTTTATTGGATCCAACGCCAACCTGTTCAGCAGGATATTTGTTCAGCGGGAGCATTTTCTGCCGGAATAAATTTTAATCACAAATGCGGCAGATAAAGCAAATCGTTTAACTTTGTTTCATGATTTCTAACCATTTATTAACCTCCTTACCGGTTTTTATGCTGCTATTGGTGTATACCGGTTTGAGCGCCCAAATGGAAGCAGTGTTCAAAGCCCTGCAGGGAGAGCATTGCATATTCCCAAAAAACAGTTAAAACCTAAAACCATGAAAAACAAAAGACCAAACATACCTTTCCTGTTGCTGATCGGATTTGTGCTGGTTTCAATAATAACAATGGCACAGGATCAGAACCTGGAAGAAAAGATCAGCAAACTGGACACATTTTACGAAAGAGCCGTTCAGGAGTGGGATGTACCGGGCATGGCGGTGGCCATTGTTAAAGACGATTCGGTGCTGCTGGCCAAAGGCTACGGACTGAAAGACATCAATACGGGCGAAAAAGTAAATGCCTCCACCCTCTTCCCCATCGCCTCCATCACCAAATCCTTTACCGCTGCCGGATTGGGCATTCTGGTGGATGAAGGCGAAATCTCATGGGACGATAAGGTACGCGAATACCTCCCCTGGTTTGAAGTCATCAATCCCTATGTGAGCAGCAACGTAACCATACGCGATTTACTTTCGCACCGCAGCGGGCTGAAGACCTTCAGCGGGGATCTGCTGTGGTACGGAACAGACTATAGCCGTGAGGAGGTGGTCCGCCGGGCCAAACACCTCGAGCCGGCTTACGGATTCAGGGAGCATTACGGATATTCCAATATTATGTTTATCACCGCCGGGGAGATCATCGAAGTGGTTTCGGGCATGAGCTGGGATGAGTTTATGGAAGAACATTTTTTCGATCCCCTCGACATGGACCGAACCGTCACCTCCACCGACGACCTGCAAGATATGCCCAATGTCACCACGCCCCATACCACTTTTGAAGGAGAGACCATCGCCATCGACTTTCTGAACTGGGACAATATTGGCGGAGCGGGCGCCATCATCTCCAGCGTGGATGAAATGACCGCCTGGCTGGAACTTAACCTGAACAAAGGCGTTTATGAAGATGATACCATTTTTTCGGAAGAAGTGATCCAGGAATTGTGGAAACCACACACCATACAGGATGTGTCCCCTTTCAGCCTGGCTTTCTTCCCGAGCACCCATTTTAAGGCCTACGGGCTGGGTTGGGCCATGTTCGACTATCATGGCAAGAAAGTGCTAAACCACAGCGGGGGCTACGACGGCATCATTTCACAAATGGCTTTGGTGCCGGAAGAAAAGCTGGGGATGATCTTCCTCACCAATAAAAACGCATACCTGATCCTGCCAGCCATGTACCAAACGCTTGACGCCTTCCTCACCGACGACAGCACCGACTGGAGCCAGGCGCTTCAGCCCATCAAACAATATATGGACAGGCAGGAAGAGGCCCGTGAAAAGGAACTGGAGGAAAACAGGGTGGAAGGCACCACGCCTTCACTCGAACCCGAAGACTATACCGGGACCTACAAAGATGAGATGTACGGCAAGGCAAAAGTTTTTATTGAAGAGGGCGAACTTATGGTGCAATTCCTGCCGGCCCAAAAATTCAAGGGAGAATTGAAACACTACCATTATGATGTGTACACAGTGGAATTCAAGGAATTCCCCAGTCTGCCGAAAGGGCTGGCCACCTTCACCCTGAATTCAAAAGGGAAAGTGGACAAGCTCGTGATCGACGTGCCCAATCCCGATTTTGATTTCACCGAAATGGAATTCGAAAAGCAGGATTAGCTTCTGTTTCCCCGGGTCACGAAATAAAAGCCCACCACTGCCGAAAACAGGTAGGGGAAAATATCGTACTTAAAGGTGCCGTCAAGGTTGAGGAATACCATCAACAGCGAAAGCAGAAAGATCACCAGGGCGGAAACCACCGTCAGGGATTGGTCGGAAGCCAGTCCGCCGAACAACAAAAGCAAGGCAAACAAAATGTAAACAGCCGACACCCAAAAGGTGAGCGTTCCCAGGTGAAAGCCCGTAAGTACTCCCCAGTAGAAGATGATCAGGTATGCGGCGAGGGACAATCTCAATAGCCAGTTGGCCAGCGGTATTGCAAATTTCCAGGGTTTCATAGGTTTTTTGTTTACAAAGAAAAGAAAATATGCTTGAATAGTATTATGGAATTATGAAGAAATAAAGGTGCTGCAAAATTTACAAGCCTACATCAAAAATGAGCTATTATGTTCTTTGGCTTGATCCAAAGAACCAAAAATCAAGGCTGCGTCTTGCATTGCAACAAAACTACACATGAAATTATCCCCGCCATTCGAGCCGTTCCCCAGTCAGCATTATATCCAGATTAAAGTAGTTAGCGGCTCACTCGCGAATGGCTTAGCGCAATGCCTGCGCCATAATTCCATGCTTGTTTTGTAAGCAATACAAGACAAGGCCACTCCCAACCAGCAATCATTGAAATCCGGGCATATTAAGTAGATTCTTTAATTTCCGGCAGGCAATCTAATTCAGATCACAATGACTGGCTACCCTGACAGGAATTGGATTAAAAAAATCTTTGTGTTACTTTGTGTAGTCCTTGGTGGTCTTTGTGGTTTATTATTGGTACAGTAATTGCCCGCCTGATTGACAAACAAAAATAGATTTAACCATGGAAACAACAAAACTCAAAAACATTGAACAAAACGTATCCCGCATCGGGCTCGGCACATGGGCCATTGGCGGATGGATGTGGGGCGGAACCGACGAACAGCAAAGCATCAAAACCATTCTCACCGCCCTCGACAAAGGCGTCAACCTGATCGACACAGCACCAGTTTACGGCTTCGGTAAATCCGAGGAGATCGTGGGCAAAGCCTTAAAAGAATACGGCAAACGCGAAGAAGTGGTGCTGGCCACCAAGCTGGGCCTCGACTGGAAAGAAGGCGAAGAAAAGCCTTTCCGGAACTCCAGCCGCGAACGCATTGTGGAAGAGATCGACAATTCGCTGCACCGCCTGCAAACCGACTACATCGACCTGATACAGGTACACTGGCCCGATCACAACACCCCCATCGAAGAAACCGCCGAAGCCCTCGACAAGGAAATGAAATACGGAAGGGTGCGCGCCATAGGCGTGAGCAACTATTCGGTTGAGCAAATGGAGATCTTCAACGACGTGACCGAACTCAGCAGCAACCAGCCGCCCTTCAATATCTTTGAACGGGATATCGAAAAAAACGTCCTGCCCTGGTGCCATGCCAACGATGTGGGCATACTTGCCTACAGCTCGCTTTGCCGGGGAATGCTTTCCGGGAAGATGAGCAAGGACAGGGAGTTCAAAGGCGACGACCTGAGGAATTACGATCCCAAATTCCAGGGCGAACGATTCGAACAAAACCTGAAGGTGGTGGACGAACTCACCAAGATGGCCAAAGAAAACTACGGCAAGGAAATTATTCAGTTTGCCGTGCGCTGGGTGCTCGACAAAGGCGCAAACATTGCCCTGTGGGGGGCGCGCAACCCCAAACAACTAGACGGCATCAAAGGGGTGTCGGGCTGGAACATCAGCGATGAAGACATGCAAAAGATAGACGACATCCTGCACAAGCATCTGAAAGACCTCATCGGCCCCGGGTTTATGGCGCCACCGAAATAGTTTGAGGTTTTAGAGGCAATGAACAAACCCGGCGGGTTGGAAAGCTGTCAAAATACTTATGCCAATCCTGCTTGTGCGTTCAGCATCTTATCTTGCAAGTTTCAATTTTCTACGGTTTAAATACTCCTTGAATTCGGTAAAGGTCATTCCTTTGGTTTCCTCTGCTATTCTTTCTTTAACTTCTCTAAAGAATTTAACCGTATCAAATTCTTTTTCCTTTTTGTTTTTTTTACTCATTGCTTATTATTTCCCTTGGTGAACGAATATCTAATTGCATATAGCCATTTTTAATATTTACAGCATTATAACCTCTGATTCTAAAAATATTAACGATGTGTTTGAAATTCCAACTAACCAGATAATCCACTTTGTTTATTGTTGCACAAGCAATATGCCTGCAATCATCCATGCTGGTTTCCCCAACAACTTTTTCTGCGATATATTCTTCTGCAAGTTGATTGATTTGTTCTGTAATTTCAACAAACTCTGTTTGATCTTTCTGAAGTGTCAAAAAATGCTCTTTTACTTCATCAGGTGCATTTTCAAGTTCAAATTCACTAAGGTCAGAATAAACACAAATTATTTCATCGTTTCTAGCCATTTCAAAAAGCATCTCGGTTTCCTTTTGGAACTCAGTATCAAAAATTCCACCAAAAACAGATGTATCAAAATATAGTCTTAATTTCCTCATGCTTAAAAATACAAAAAATATTGTTTAATCAAAAATACTTCTTAGTAGGTATTTGCTTATGCTGACGCCTAACGTTCGGGCATAAACCCAGTAGCCGCTATCATTGTCTTTTTATAAAAGTACAAAGTTTTCAATCAACTTCTTCAATGTCCAATGAAATGTCTGCGGCTATATGGTTTGATGCCTTGTTGAACGAAACCTACCGGTAGCTAAAGACAGCCTAATGTAAAGTTTATTCTTTATTGTTTCTTGGTATCTTCGATATGAGGCACCGATAAATTTTATGAGTAGTGGCAGATTACGTGGCACTTATCTGTCAAACCGATACGCAGTTTGAGCGGGCTACATACCTTGAGATTTATCACTAGAAAGACCGCATTTGGCTTGCTGTGTTACATTCCGGTGCGATAACACTTAGCTTCCAGATGCTTATTTATCATCTTGATCAGCTTGTCCCTTTTAATCGGTTTCGAGATATAATCATCACAACCCGCTGCCAGTGCTTCTTCACGGTCGCCGCCTAAAGCATGCGCTGTTTGTGCGATTATGGCAACATCCTTATTAAATTCCCTGATTTTTCTTGTGGCTGTGTGACCATCCATTTTGGGCATCCTGATATCCATCAGGATCAGATCAATGTCGGGGGTTGAACGGCAGATTTCCAAAGCTTCTACCCCGTTTTTGGCATGTAGAATTTTTTCAAAATCCCTCTTCAGGACTTGCTGAAGATAGATCAGTGCAGGTTCCTCATCTTCAGCAATAAGCACAGTCATAGGCTTCCGCTTTTGCTCACCTCCGGAGGATCCGATATCAGCTGCCTGGCTCACCACCTTGTTTTTTATGGCGGATTTGTATGGGAGGCTGACGTGGAAAATCGTTCCTTTTCCTTTTTCCGATTCAACATTTATCTTACCCTCAAGCAATTCAACATAAGCCCTGGCAAGTGACAAGCCCAATCCGGCTCCTTCATATCCCCTGGTATTACTAACATCTGCCTGCACAAAACGCTCGAAGATGGATTCAAGCTTTTCTTTATCAATGCCGATCCCGCTGTCTTTAACATAGAATTCAAGTAGTTTATCTTTCAGGCGGTATCCAAAATCAATATACCCTTCGTTGCTGTATTTAATGGCATTTTTAATAAGATTGATCAATATACCGTAAAGCTTTTCTTTATCCGTATAAATATCGGCCTGTTCGTCGCTAAGGTCTTTATGTATGTATAGGTGCATTCCTTTGCGTGTGATTTCATAATTAAAGAAATCCCGCAAATAATCAATCTGTTCATTGATGTTGACAACCGAAATGTCAACCTCCATCTGTCCGACTTCAATTCTGGAAATATTAAGAATATCATTGAGGGTGTTCAGCATCCTGTCGCCGCTCTTCACAATGATGCTGATATAATTCAGTTGCTCATCCCTTGTTAAGCCGGGTTCTTTAAGCAATTCTGCAAAACCCATGATGCCGTTCATCGGAGTTCTGACTTCATGGCTCATATTGGCAAGGAATGCAGATTTCAGTTTATCGTTTTCTTCAGCTTTTTCTTTTGCAATGATTAATTCTTCTTCTGCCTTAATGCGTTCCGAAACATCCCGAATCAAACCAATAAACCCTTCAATTTTGCCTGATTCATCTTTCAGATAAAATGAACCGGTTTCGCCAGGAAAAACCTCACCATTTTTCTTTTTATATTGAACTACCTTAATAAAAGGCTTATTCTCAAAATTTTCCTGCAGCATCCGCCCCATCTCTTCATATTCATCTTGTTTAGCATCAATGACGAATGTTTTCCTCCCGGTTATTTCTTCCTGCTGAAAGCCAAATATTTTCAAGAATGCCGGGTTACAATCAATTATATTGCGGCTGGTATCCGTAACCAGAATGGCATCCCAAATGCTGTTGTAAAGCAATCTGTACTTTTTCTCGCTTTCGCGCAACGCTTTTTCAACCCTGATCATCCTGCGACTTTGTTCAACCACCTCGCAGGCCTTATGGATTTTCCTGGGGAGTATCTCAAGAAAATTATTGTCTTTGATCAAATAATCCAGGGCGCCCCGCTTCATCAGTTCCACGGCAGTGGTTTCGTCACCCTGCCCGGTCATCACCAGGAAAGGCACATCCAGGTTATCATGATGCATCCGATCGATTAATTCAACTGCGGTCATATCAGGCAGGCGAAAATCAATCAACAGCAAGAGATCTGTATTGTTTTCATTGATTTCATTCAGCAGCTGATCCCCCCTGAATATCTGAATGGTTTTAAACCCCTCTCTTTTCATCCGTCGGCTTATGAGCCGGTTTAAGCCTTCATCATCCTCAACGATCAGCAGGGTTTTGGGAGCGCACTCATTCTTTTCCACATTTCCTGTTTCAATCGAATTGGTTTTCATAAATACGAAACATTATTTTATTTCCGGAATTTCTACCACCATCAAAAACAAACCCAATTGCCGTATGGCCGTTACGAATTTCTCATATTCAATCGGTTTTGTGATATAGTTGCTGCACCCCAGTTCGTGGCAATGGCTTATCTCTCTCGGGTCGTCGGTCGTCGTGATCATGATCACCGGGATCTTGCGCAGCACCGGATCGGACTTAACCTCTCGCAGCACCTCGATACCATCTACATTGGGCATCTTAATATCAAGCAGCAAAAGGATGGAAAGGCCTTCTTTGCCTTCGATTCCATCTTTGTTGTTAAATAGATATTCAAGCGTTTCCTTACCATCCAAAAAATGAATGATCTCATTCATCACACCGGTGCGCTTCAGGTTTTTTTTGATCAGCGTAGCATGTCCTTTGTCATCCTCGGCAATTACAATTTTAACTTCTCTTTTCATGATTTTTGATCTTTTATGATGCGGCCGGGAGCACTACCCTGAAGCAGCTTCCTGCTCCAGGCAAGGATTCAACCTTTATTGAACCTCCGTGCCGGTCGATAATTTGTTTTACAATATTGAGACCAAGCCCGATGCCTTGCTTTTCCGGGTTGATCTTGTGAAAAAGATTGAATATTTTGTTCAGTTGATTTTCAGCCATTCCGATTCCGTTATCCTCAACACAGTAATGTACCATTTTACCATCCTTCTCACCCCATATCCTGATCTGCCCCTTCTGATCCGGCTTCAGATATTTCAATGCATTACCAAGCAAATTTGAAAACACCCGGTTGATATGCATCTCATCTCCTTTACAGGGAGGAAGATCGGAGCAATCGATCTGCACATTTTCCTCCTGAGCCTGATACTCAAAGTTGTCGATCACATTGGTAACAAGCTTGTTCATATCAATCTCGGTGAATGTAAATATCTCTCTTCCCAAACGGGAAAGGGAAAGCAGGCCTTGCAGTAGGGCGTCCATTTTAGAAGTACTCGAGAGGATGAAATCAATGGATTCGGGGATATCCTCTTTGAGGATAGGATCGATCTTTTGCTTAATGGAGTCGGGGACATGCTCCTCCTGCAAAATCATGTTAAGATCCTCCAGCGACGCCAACAGTTCCTTATTGAACCCCTGTACGTTTACCAAAGGTGAGCGAAGATCATGGCTGGTTGTGTACAGAAGCAATTCCATTTCTATATTCTTTGCTTCCAGTTCGGTATTCAACCGTTCACGTTCCTCCTCGGCAAGCCTTTGATCTGTAATATCAGTACCTACAATCTGTATTAGTTCTTTATCTTTATAAAAGAAATTGGAATAATTTGCGTTGATGATCCTTGATTGGCCTTTGCGCGAGATCAAAGTTGTTTCCTGCTGAACAAATCCCTCCTCGTCCTTTGCATTTTTGATGAGTTCGTCTGAAGCCTTTTTGTCTTCAGGAAGGATCTTTGCCAGGTTTTCTCCAATCAGTTCCTGCTTTTTATACCCGGTTAGCTCGAAAGCCGCATGATTTGCTTCAACGATTTTATGATCCGAAGGATCGATAAGAAAAATGGGAGCGAGGGATCCCTCGAACAATTTTTGATATCGCAGCCTGGCCTCATCAATTCTTGCCTCCACATCTTTAACATGCTGCATTTCCCTGTCACTTGAGCTCAACTTATTCTTAACCTTGTCAGCCATTTCATTTACAGCCTGTCCCAAATGATCAATCGGATCATTCTTTGCAGAAGCCTGAAAACGCTCCGAGAAATCACCCTTACCGTACTTATTCAGAAGATTGGCCAGTTTTTTTAATCGGACATCTTCTTTACCTCTTCCGTCATTCATATCCACTCCATTTCCAGTTGAAGCCATTGTCCAGGTTTAAGCAAATCCTTAACCTATCAGGGACGATGACAGCTAAACAGCCTGATTCACTTTTAGTTGGCAATTAGCCGGCAAGGTAAAAACAAGAATGAATTTATCCTGTAACAATTTTAACAAATCTTATGTGGTCATTTCTGCTACAAAGCGATAAGGAAATGTCGTTATAAAAAGGAAGAGATTTTCTTACCCAACAAGATTGTTATTCACCACATAACGAATCAGATCAGAAAGTGAGTTAAAATTCATTTTTTCAAAGATGCGCGATCTGTATGTATTAACTGTATTGACACTTAATGACAATTCATCTGCAATGTCTCTGACTTTTTTACCGGCTCCCAAAAGAAGCAAAATCTGAAATTCACGGTTAGAAAGCTTTTCATGTAGTTTTTTTTCATTTTCCCAAATGTGATCCAGGGCGATTTTCTCAGCCAACTCATCACTAATGTATTTGTTCCCGGCAATGACCTTCCGTATTGCGACAATAAGCTCTTCCGAAGCCCGGTCTTTGCTTATGTATCCGGCAGCACCGGCTTTTATTGCCCGTAAGGCAAATTGCTCTTCAGGAAAAACACTTAGCATCAATACATAAACATCGGGATTGATGGATTGGATATCCTTCAACACATCAATACCATTCCGGTCGGGCAGGTTGATATCCAGAATGATCAGGTCGCAACTTTGCTTAAGCAAAAAGTTACGGACTTCACTTCCCTTCTGCAGCTCACCAACAATCAACAGATTGGGCTCCGTTTTAAGGATTTTTTTCAATCCTTCACGGATCAGAAAATGGTCGTCCACAATAAGCGTTTTGATCATAGATATTTAATTATCAATGGGAATCCTGACTTTAAGCCGGGTACCCATTTTGTTTTCACTTTCAATCTCCATTTCGCCATTCAAAACCAATACTCTTTCCTGCATACCGATCAAACCGAATGAGTTTATCTTATTCATTTCACTTTTGTCAAATCCTTTTCCATTGTCTGCCACTTCCAAGTGCAGATAATTTTCTTCTTTGTTAATTTTAACCATGACTTTGCTGGCCCTGGCGTGTTTGATGACATTGTTCAAGGCTTCCTGCACCAATCGGAAAACAGCAGTATTCCCTTCCCTTCCCAGACTGAATGATTCGACATTACAATCAAATTTAGCATCGATGGCATATCTGCCGGTAAAATTCTCTACCAGCCATTGCGCTGCCGGAATCAATCCGGAAACATCAAGAATCTCGGGACGCAATTCCGTCATCAGCCTCTTCACTGTTTTGATAGCATGCCCGGTAATCGACTTGGAATCGTCAATTTCATTAAGGACAAGCTCCATAATATCTTCCCTGTTTTCCTTATTCAACTCATGTTCAATATTCCCCAGGTTCATTTTGAGCGCGGAAAGCACCTGCCCGAATTCATCATGGATTTCACGTGCCATGTTTTTTCTCTCTTCTTCTCTGATCTTTTGCAAATGAGCAGCAAGCAAGTGTAGTTGATCAGCCTTGTTTATCAAATCCTTTTCATCTTTCTTTTGTTTGGTTATATCTGTTAAAATACCAATATATCCATTCAGGATGCCATTTTGATCAAACCAATAATTCCAGTCAACATTCACATCAATAATGCTCCCATCCTTTTTCACGTTTTGAGATATAAATGGTCCGGGTTCAGGACGTTCTTTCCGGACAAAATCAATATAATCTTTAACCCTTGTGGCTTCTTCGGCCGAAAGACTATGATCCCAGATATTCGTTTTGATAATTTCTTCTTTCTCATATCCGACTATTTTGCAAAAGGCATCGTTCAAAAAAAGAATTTTGCCATAGGGATCAATCTCTGCTATCCCATAAGGCAGTGTATTAATGAGGTTAAGATACCTGCGCTTGCTTTGCTGCAACGCCTCCTCTGTTCTTTTTCTGGCAGTAATGTCAATCACCACCGCCAGAGATTTAACAATTTCACCATCGCTGTTGCGAATACCTAAAGCAGACATCAAGACATCCATGTAGCCCCCGTTTTTCATTACAAAACGATATGGAACATCACGAGCATAACCGCTTTTGAAAAAAGCCGGAAGGTATTTCTGTCTGGCCGCTTTGCGGTATCCCTTCGGCCACCTACATCTTGATTTAAGCTAAAGTTTTTGATATTATTCGCGCGGCAGCAGTTTGTCAAGTTGATTGGCCGGGTGATCAGGTATTGTGTCCAGTGTGTTCTTTAGCCACTGGAAGGGTTCAACCTTATTGATCTTACACGTTGCCAACAGTGAATAAATCATGGCTGCATTTTGTGCCGCATCATGGGAACCAGCAAAGAGATAGTTCTTTCTACCCAGCGCCACGGGGCGAATAGAATTTTCAACCAGGTTGTTGTCTATGTGGAAGCGTCCATCCTGGGTGTATCGTATTAACCTTGGCCATAATTTGAGTGTATAGGCAATTGCTTTGCCAATAGCGCTTTTAGGGGTTACATTGTATATTTCATCTTTTAACC
>JAIPBS010000052.1 GCA_021738625.1 Bacteroidales bacterium | reverse complement strand
GGGATCCCCCGCTTTGGCTGGAAATGACATTTGTTTCAGGTGATGGGGGGGGGGGGGGGGCGGGATGGCGCCAACGCCCCCTTCCTGCCCCCAGCCCCTCTTTATCATACAATTGCCGTGTCATTCCGAGCGGAGCGAGGAATCTCTTCAACTTTACCGGACACGAATATTTCAGATTCCAGATTCCAAATTTCAGGTTCCAGCTTTCAGCCTCTTCCGATTCACCCCTCCCTAAATCCCTCCCCTAGAGGGGCTGGACTTTGCGTTCTACGTTTTATCAGGCTTTAACCTCTGATCATCCTTCTGGTATTATATTATCCAGTGTCAAGTTATCCTCCAAACATCCAGCATCCAGCTTCCAGTATCCAGCTTCCAGCATCCGAATTCTACTTATGCACCTTCCTGATAAACTCCTCTACTTCCGGCACTCCGCCCTGGTAAACCAGGTATCCATTGTACGGCTCGCGTGGGGTAATCTCGTCGTTTACGGGAGTGAGCATCATTTTCTTCACTTTCTCAGGATCATCGGTTTGTCCCAAAATCCAGCTTAACTTAACCCAGGCAACTTCGGGAAGCATATTGCCTGCCGGGATAACACCCTTGGCCATCATGTCCCTGCCGGTATCGTATACGAACATATGCACATAGCCCCATATGGTTTGCAGGGTCATATACATGTGAACCCCTTTGGCCTGTGCCCGTTCGATGGCCGGGTACAATTCCTTGTTCACGTGCCCCAGGCCGGTCCCGACAATGATCACACCGCGGTAGCCCGCATCCACCAGTGCATCGAGCGTATCGGGTTTCATGCCAGGATAATAATAAAGCATGGTCACTTCGTCGCTGAAATAGGGGTAGATGTCCACTTTCCTGTCGTTGCGGCGCTTGTTGTATGTTTTATGGATGGGCTTGATGTAATCCCTGCTGATCCTGGCCAGGGGCGTATCGCCTATGGTCCTGAAAGTGGAGCGGTAGGAAGAGTGCATCTTTCTCACCCGCGTTCCTTTGTGCAGCAATCCGTATTCATCCGAGGTAGGACCGAACATACAAACCATCACTTCAGCGATATCCGAATGCCCTGCGGCTTTCATGGCATGCATTAGGTTGAGGGCGGCGTCGGAACTGGGCCGGTCGGATGATCTTTGCGAACCCACCAGCACAACCGGCACCGGCAGGTTCTGGCACATGAACGTCAGCGCTCCGCCGGTATGATGCAGCGTATCGGTTCCGTGGCCGATCACGATGCCGTCGATGCCGTTTTCAATTTCTTTTCCAATGGCTTTTGCCAGGGCTACATATTGCCTGGGACCCATGTTCTCGCTGAACACGGCAAATACTTTTTCGGTAGTCAGGTTGCAGATGTCGGCCAGTTCGGGAACGGCTCCGTACAATTCACCCGGCGAAAAGGCCGGGATCACGGCGCCCGTTCTATAGTCAAGGCGGGAAGCTATGGTTCCGCCGGTACCAAATAATTTCACACCCGGCAATCCTTTGGTATAAGGAAATTCCTTTTCAGGGATGGCGTATTTGGCTTTTTTATAACCTGTTTCTTTCATCCCGGTGATCGTTCTGATGTCAAGGCCCACGTTATAGCCGGTAGGGATTTTCAGCACGATGTGTTTGTCGTCATCGTTTTCCGATCTGGGCAATACGGTTCCCACAAAGCGGCCGCGTGTGGTGTCCACCTCGGCCATGCCCCACACACGGGTGTTGAACTTCTTTAAAATGTCCAGTGCATCTCCTTTATATCCCTGAAAAAAATCTTCACTCATGTTATGCTTGGTTTAAAATGCTTTATACTCAGTATTGATCAGCCGATGCTTTTTTCCACTTCCCGGCTCAGTTTTGACAGGCTCAGGTTGCCGATTGCTTTTTTACGTAGCTCGCCCATGATCCAGTCGCGGGCGTTTTCGTTCCCGCCGTTGGTTTTGGTTTCTTCAAATTTCTTAACAAGAAAAGGAATTTTGGCTGTCAGTTCCTTTTCCCCGTTTTTTGAAAATCCGATGGTATCGAGTATGGAATCGAAGTCCATTTTGGGGTGTTCATACAGATGAGGCAGCATATTCACTGCGATTTCCTTTTCAATGTTGTTCTTCTTGAGAAACTCGAAGAGCTTGTAAACCAGCTTGTATTTGAAGCGCGCTGCCGGTTTGTAATGACCTTCAACAAATTTCATGCGCTGCCCGAAGAAGGTCCCGATGAATTTGGGGTCGTAATCAAGTTCTTCAACGATCTTTTCGATGACGGGGTAAATGTTGTTTCGGAGGATGTAGGTGTAGGTATCATCCGGTATGCCCCAGTCGATCATTTTGCGGATGCGTTCGCTTACATATTCGGGTACGCTTTTTCTGAGGTTTTCGATGTATTCTTCCTCCAGCGGGATGGGGGCCGTATCGGTATCGGGATACATGCGGTCGGCGCCGGGCAGCACCCGTTCGAAAATGGTGGTGCCGTCGGGAAAAGATTTGCGGGTTTCATTGGGCACGCCCTCAAAAGCCATATGGCAGCGCTCTTCTATGGTTTCGATAGCGGTTTCGATGTCGTCTTCCGGTCCCCAGAAAACGATTTGGGCATCATTTTCTTTGGATCCCAAAAGTTTTCTGATCTGATCGAATTCTTTTTCGGAGATCAGCTGTTCCAAATCTTCCGAATGGGTCATATGCGGCTTTTCGATGCAGGCGATCACTTTGAGCCGGTCGCTGATCTCATCGGCAAAGCATTGGCCCGGTTGGGTGAAATGCGAAAGGATGCCCCCGAATCCAGGCAAATTAACGGCTACGAATGAAAGCTTTTGTTTCCTGGCCTGTTTGATGGGTTCATAGTCCGAAACAAAGCTGTTGTTGTTCAGTGGCACCGTTTTCATTTTCCAGTCCGAAACCTCTTTGATCCGCTTATTCAGTTCATCCCTGATCAGCAACAATGACCATTGCCTGAAGCATTCGTTATGGGTCAGTTCGGGGATCCATTTGGTATGTGCCACACCCTTGATCTCCACCCTGGTGCCGCCCCGGCAACTCACGTTCACATCCTGCCTGCCGGCGCCCATGCCTGTTCTCACCTTGCCGGTGCTGCGGTTGAGGAAACGGATGTAATCGCAGGCTTCTTTCACCTCGTCGGGATTCACGCAATCAGGATAAGTGACGGTTTCTATGAGCGGCATACCGAGCCGGTCGGTCTTATAAGTTCTTACATGTCCGATGTCGGAAATCTCGCGGCAGGAGTCTTCTTCCAGGCTCAGCTGGATCAGCCTGATTTTTTTGTTTTTCAGTTGCAGTTCGCCTTCCACCCCGATGATACCGGTTCGCTGGAAGCCGGTTGGGATACTTCCATCGAGGTATTGCTTGCGGGTGATGTGTACTTCGCCTACCACATTCAGTTTCGAAAGCAGGCTGATCTCGATGGCGACCCCAAGGGCTTCGCGGTTGAGCGGGAATGGTGGTGTATCGTCGACCTCGTAGGTGCAGGCCGTTTCGTTTTTGATGCGGTAAATGATCTCTTTACGGGTTTTAAATTCCATCAAAGCCGTCCCGTCATATTCTCCAAGCTCGCTGAGTGTCGGGCGCATGTGACGGATCACCTCCGCGTCGTAATCGTCGCTTTCGTTGTATATTCCTGCCGGACAGTGACAGAAAAGCTTTTCTTTGGTTTTGAGCTGCTGGTGCACCTCCAGTCCCGACATAAAGCCGATCCTGTCGTATGTTTCCTGCGTTGAGTTTTTTCTGGGGACGTATCCGGCCAATTTTTTGGTCTTTTCGTAATTGGCCCTGGCATATGAGGATTGGTTGCCCGGCTTGTTTTCCTGTTCTTTCATTCCGCTTTCCTCTAACATGTTTTGTATCTCAATATGTGATCATAATTGAACCCCCAAAAGTAAGGGTTTTCTGTTAATTGACCCTTTTTAGAGAGCAATCATTTCAAATCATGAGCCGTTTTAAATTATGGAGGTATTTTTTTATTTGTAAAGTCAACTTATGATTTATAATCATTATAAATTATTGGTACTTAATACTATAAATTCATAATTACTTGACTTTACAGTTTGACATTGGTAAACTTGTGTAAACAAAACCTCAAAATCATGGACGTACCATTTACTACAGAAGAATTTATTGGTGTTGTCGAAAAATACAACAGTTTTTTCTTTCCCATTCAGATTTTGGTTTTATTACTTGGAATTATTGCTGTTGTTCTGTTGCATTCAAAAATTCGTTTAAAAGATCAATTGATTTCCGGTTTCCTGGGATTGCTTTGGATCTGGGTCGGCATCGCCTATCATTTTGCTTTTTTTACGGTGATCAATCCGGCTGCCTGGATTTTTGGTTCTTTATTCATCCTTCAGGGGTTGTTTTTTATACTGGAGGGACCAATGGGCAAAAAGATAACATTTCATTTTGACAAAACAGGCAGGGCCTACACAGGCTATTTCTTTATTGTTTTTGGAATATTGATCTACCCGATCATTCAGTATTTTATGGAGATGTCATGGCTGAGGACAATATCCCTCGGATTACCTTGTCCAACAACCATACTGACTTTTGGTTTGCTGATGCTCACTACTCGAAGCTTCAGGAAATACTTACTGATCATTCCCTCTATCTGGGCGATTATCGGATCTTTTGCAGCAATCAAATTTAACGTCTATCAGGATGTTGTAATGTTACTTGCTGCCATTGTTGCTGATATCTGGTTGTTGAAAAGAAAAAAAAGCGGACAGGCGGCTTAGATATCCCTGAAATCCTTCTTCTTGGTCAGCTTAAGGTCTTGCAGGATAGAGGATTTAACATTGATGGAGAAACTCCAGCTTTTCCATGGGCCCAGCGGAACCCAGTTGAGGCTCATTTCCCAGCAATGCAGGTCGCGGAAAATATTAATGGAGGTATAGGATAGTTCACCTGCCTCGATATCGTAATTGGTGTTGAACAGAATTTTCCACTTGTCGGTGATGCTTACGTCCCCGTTTATGCCGATGGTTTGCACCAGTCGTTTTTCTTTTTCCAGTTGGTAATTAACATATTTGTTTGCGTTAACAAATTGCAGCTTGTAATTAACCCTGAGGTTCCAGGGGATGGTCCAGTCGATATAGGCGTCCGGGTTTTGCTGAATGTCTTCAAGTTCCTGCTCGCTTCCCTCATCGGATTCGAGTTCTTTGGCTTTAAAATCCTCAGAGCTGAGATTAAAGTCCAATCCGATGTTCCATCGGGTTTCGTCCAGCCTGAGAAAACGGTTGTTGACCTCCCATTCATATCTGTTGAGCCTTTTCGTGCCTGTAGAATCCAGCACATAGGGATCCCAGCTGCTGTTGTATGTCAAGTTGAGCCCTTTGAACAACCGGGTCCTTCCACTCATGGACACTTTCGACCAACGCAACGAATCCCGTGCCAGATCATAGCTGGCGCGTATGGTAAAATTGTCGATCAGGGCAATTTTTTTCATCCCTGTGATGGTATCTTTTTTAGATGGCACTTTGATCTCGAGATTGTTGCTCAGGCTGAAATTCAGGCTTCCCGATCGGCCCGAGGGGGGCGCACCATAAACTGCATTTTCAAAAAGAGAATACTGAACGCTGTCGCTGATGTTCTCGTTGTAGTAATAGTCATAATAACCCCATTCGGGTTTGCCGAAGTCGGGGCGATAGGTAAAACTGACGGTTGGCGTGAGCACATGCCGGATGGCCCGCAGGGGGCCTTTTTTGAATTGCACCATGCCGTATAGCGTAGTGGTGAGCGAGGCGCTGTAGTTAAAATCAAAGATGTTGTGAAATTTCCTTGTGGTATCGGTTTGTACATAACCCACGATGGTATCACCGTCCTGGATGATGGTATCATTTACCCATCTTTTCCTGTAGGACTCGAAATACATCCTGTCGGTTAGCGTAATGGAGTTGGTCAGGTTAAAATGCTTCAATACTTTCACCGTGCTGCTAATGGGTATATTGTGTTTGATCCCGTTGCTGAATTCATTCAGAAAGCCTGGTTTGAAAAGCAATGAATCCTGTAGAGAAGTGGTATTTTGTGCATTCATGGTGTAGCTCATGCGGATATTTTCATACCATTTTTTCGATCCCACCCGCTTTTTTCTTTCCAAAGGATAAAATTGATTGGTGTTGAAGGTTACCTCAGGTAAAGTTATCGTAACGATTTTTGTATTTGTATTTTGGCTGTGGCTTCCATTAATCGTCAGAAAATATTTCTGATTGAAGTTGGTTTGGTATGCAATGCTGGAGCGAAATGTGTTTGACAAGCGATCCTGGGTGCTGGCCGGGTTAAACCGGCTGTATTGATTGGATACGATATTGACGCTGGCTGAAAATTTGCTATTGGGTCTGGCTTTGGGGTCCTGGCTGTGGTTCCAGGCAATTCTGAAGTCTTTGCTTTCGGCATAGTCTTGCGATCCTTTTTGGCCGACCTTATTCACGGCATATTGCAGATTGATGCCTCCGTTGTATTTATAGCGTTTGCGGTACCGCATGCCTGGCTTTATCGCCCAGCTTCCGCGCGTATAAATATCCCCGAGCAGTTTAAGATCCAGGTAATCGTTTATGGCCCAGTAGTAGCCTCCGCCTTCAAAAAAGAACCCGCGATCGGCCGATTCCCCGTAGGTCGGGATCACAATACCGGAACGTTGGCCTTTTTCATTGGGAAACAAACCAAAGGGAATGAAGAGGGGTGTTGGAACATCCTCTATTACCAGGTAGGCCGGGCCCGTTACGATCTTTTTCCCGGGGATCACCTTTGATTTGTAATACTTGAATTCGAAATGCGGATGCTCTTCCAGGTTGCATGTGGTGTATGATCCCGACTGGATATTGATGTTGCCGCTTTCAAGTTTTTTGATCTTTTCCCCATGAAGAAAACCCTCTCCATCTTCCGTAAAAACCTTGTAAATGATCCCTTTTTTGGTTTCGTAATTATAGCGCATGGTTTTGGATTTATAGGACTGTCCTTTTTCCGAGAAAACCGGATTGCCGTATAGTTCTCCAACGCTGTCTTCCAAACCGTGGGCATAAACCGTACTTTCCTTAAAGTCAAGTTCAACATAAGCCGACTGGAGGTTGATGTCTTCATAGTTTATATCAGCATTTTCGTACAGGAAAATTTTTTTATTTCTGACGTCGAAACGGATGGAATCCCTGGCCTTGCTTTTAACAACAGATTCGATGGCCGCTTCCGATTGCTTTTCAGCTTTTAAGGTGTCGGTGGCGATCGAATCGGCGGGAATGGTATCCGACGGGCTTATAAGTGCCGTGTCGCGGTGTAATAAATTGGTGTCGGGAACGTTTTCAGGCAGGGTATCCTGGGCAAATATGGATTGGCAAAAAAGGATAAAAACAAAAAGAAGGGAAGTTGTTAACGTCTTCCGTGTTGATAATTTGGATGCTGATACCTGAGCAAGCGATTTGATAACCCTTATTTTTGTGAATGTGATCAATGAATGAAAACCAATATCTTGCCAATTTGCAAAGTCAAAACTAACTAAAATAGACGATCAAAAGGTGAAACGAAGGAATTTAAAATTTGTTATGATGCTTGCGATCTTCCCTCTGTGCCTGGCAGTGACGGCACAGGATAACGGACTGGTGAGGACGGTGGTGATCGATGCGGGCCATGGAGGAAAAGATCCGGGAGCGCTTGGCAAGCATTCCAAAGAAAAAGACCTGGCTCTTTCCATTGCCTTGAAGACCGGGGCCTACATCGAACAATATCTTCCGGATGTGAAGGTGATCTATACCCGCAAAACAGACAAACTCATTCCCCTGCACGAACGTGCAAAAATTGCCAATGAAAACCATGCCGATCTTTTTATAAGCATTCACTGCAATGCCAATCGTTCTTCAAGGATTTACGGAACCGAAACCTATGTGATGGGTTTGCATAAAAATGCGGCCAACCTCGAAGTGGCCAAACTTGAGAATGCATCCATCCTGCAGGAGGAAAATTATGAAGAAGAATACGAAGGCTTCGATCCCAATTCTGACCTGGCATATATTATTTTCAATCTTTATCAGAATGAATATCTCACCCAAAGCCTGGACTTCGCCTCCCGCGTGCAGGATCAGTTCCGCGAACGCGTGGGCCTGAAAGACCGGAGCGTGATGCAGGCCGGGTTCCTGGTGCTATACAGGACCACCATGCCCAGCGTACTGGTCGAAACTGGATATCTGACCCATGCCAAAGACGAGCAGTTCCTGCGTTCCAAAGACGGGCAGGTTTATATTGCATCTGCCATTTACAGGGCATTTAAGGAATATAAAATGGAAAAGGAAAAGAATTACAAATCGGCACCAAAGAAAGAATCTGAAGCCAGGCAGCTTGATGGGCAAGCCGAGAAGGAAGGCAGCAAGCCCGTTTACAGGGTTCAATTCACAACCCATCCCGCGGAGTTGTCCATTGATTCTGAAAAGTTTTCGGGTTTGAATGATGTTTTTATGTATCAGCATGGCGGATTGTTTAAGTATACGGCAGGAAGATATTCTGATTTTGATCAGGCCAACACCTATAAAAATGAATTGCGGAGCAGAGGATACAAAGATGCGTTTGTGGTGGTATTTTTGAATGACCGCCGTATTGCGCTCAGCGAAGCCAAAAAACTTTCGGGAAACTGAAAATTAATCGTAAATTTGTGTTGAATCAAAATCTGATATTTTGAAATATTCGAGAGAACTTGTTATCGGTCTGACTTTCATCATTGCCCTGGGAATTTTTATCTGGGGTTTTAATTTCCTTAAAGGGATCAGTGTTTTTGAAAAGGAAAGGGTGTTTTACGGGCTTTATGATCGGGTTGACGGTTTGATGAAATCCAACCCGGTTAAGATAAACGGAATGAAAGTGGGGCAGGTCAAGGATTTGTATTTTGATCAAGAATACAGCGGCAATATCATTGTGGAAATGAGCCTGAGTACGGATTTCCCAATCCCGGCCAATTCAACAGCCCGCATTTACAGCAGCGACCTGATGGGATCAAAAGCCGTCGAGATTAAGATCGGTAATTCCGAAGTAATGGCCGAAAGCGGCGACACCCTGAAAACCTCTATAGAACTCGGTCTCAAGGAAGAGGTGAACAAGCAGGTTGAGCCCCTGAAAAGGAAAGCTGAAAACCTGATCATGTCTATCGACTCGATGGTTACAACCGTTCAAACCTTTTTCAACGATACCGCCAGCCTGAAGCTATACTCTACACTTGACAATATTGCCCTGACTGTTGAACAGTTGAAGCATACGGCTTACAGGGTGGACACTTTCGTTGTGACCGAAAGCGACAACCTGTCGAAAGTCATCACCAATATTGAGGAGGTCACCTATAACCTGACCAAAAACAGGAAAAACATCGACCAGATCATTGCCAATATGAAGGCGGTCAGCGACTCCCTCGCAAAGGCGGATATCCCGGCTACCTTCGCAGCGGCAAGGAATTCACTGGAAAACCTGTCGAATGTGATCAACAAGATCGATCAGGGAGAGGGTTCGGCAGGTATGCTGGTGAACAACAAAGAATTGTACGAACAGTTGGTGAAAGCCTCGGAGTCGCTCGACGCTCTGTTAAAAGAGGTGAAAGAGAATCCCAAGAAATTCGTGAAGTTCTCAGTCTTCTAATGAGGTCCCGGTATTCCAGTAAAAAATATCCTGCATTTTAGATGGCCTGTTGAAGCCAAGCCACTTAAATCCCCTTAATCTTCTGTCCTGTGGCGCCACATCTTTGTCAGGATAAAGCGGAGCTTTGGGCTGGGTGATGTAAGTGATGTCGGTCATTTTACGGTCTTCCAGGTAGATCAGCATATCGCTTGCCACCGCGATGTTGATCCCGATGAGTTCATTGTTATCTTCTTCCCTCACAAAATAAATGGATTCGGAATTCCCGCTTACCGTGATCTTAAAGATTTCATTGTGTTTAAAATATCCTACCATTTGCTTGCCCTTGATCTGGTTGAAGGTATTCTCGCCGTCGCGGGAAATGATGAAGCAATTGTTGTAAAGCGCCATACTGTCGATGGCCTGGTTGTTCAGGGCGATCTTGATGGAATCGGCAGTTAGTTGATTTTCATCCGACCAAAGGGCCGGGCCCTTGTACATGGCGATCAATGAATCTTTTACATGATAGACCAGCGAATCGCACAGCCCCTGCAAATCCGTCCTGAAAAATTTCACATGCTTGTAGGCGATGACGGTTTCGGCCTGCTTATTGCTATCGAGCAGCACTTTCATGGTATCTGCATGCAGGAAGAGCGAATCCCTGTTATCGATAAAAATGGCCAGGGTGCTGTCGGTGATCCAGGCATGGTATTCCTCTTCTTTCAGGATGGCCAGGTTGCCTTTCACGATCACTTCCTGCAGGCTGTCGGTGATCACCACATTGTTTTCGGCCCTTCCGTAACCTGTTCCTTTGTTGTAAAAAAGACTGTCGCCGCTTATGGTTTGTTCTTTATGCTTCACAAATGCATTGACGCGCAGGTCGGCTATGTCGTTTTGCGTGTCGTACCAGCCCCTTTCGCAATACACCGAATCTTCCTCACCGATGATGTTTGTGGGGCCAGTGATGTAAGCAATCTCCGTTTCGGTATGGTATTTAAGCGTATCCGACAGCATCAGGTAATCCGGGGTGGTCAGCACCACATCCTGTTTGAAATGGAAGATTTCATCGCTGGTATAATAATAACCGATCTCGCTGATCAGCTCATTTTCCTTGTCCACGATGCGTCCGCCGGTGTTATAGTATGCGATCCTGGTGTTTCGGTCATAAAGCAAGTAATCTGTATAAAGTGTGGCTTTGTTGGCGTCGATCAGTTTCACATTGTCGAACAGCTCTGCGATGCGGGTGTTGCCGTCATATTCCAGGCGGTCGGCATAAATATCCACCGAGTCGCTTACCATGATGTAAACATTGTCGAAGGCGTTAAAGCTGTTGGTGGCCCTGATCAGGTGGGCGCTGTCGCAATAAAAGATAGAACTGTCGTGTTTGAGTTTTACATTCCCGATCAGGATGTTTACCTGTTGCCCGTCGATCTTTCTTCCCAGCAGGCGGTCGGCGTTCAGCAATTCCACCTGTTTGTCCTGTTGTGCATTGGCGGGAAATACAGCCACAACAATAAGGATGAGGAGAAGATTCTGCATCAGGGGTTTTCGACTCATGAATATCAGGTTTTCGTATACAAACGTAAGCAATTATTTTTTCTGATGCGGGAGAGATATTTTAGTACGAGCTTTTCTCTGTCGGGGCTAACCTGCATTATTTAAGTGCTTTCAGCTAATTTCTGAATAATGCACCTTAGCTGGCGCGGATTTGCAATCCGGGCCAATAAAATGTATTCCCCCCCAATATCGAATTGCTATTATACTGAATCTTATTTAGACTCTTTATAAATTAAACAGTCTTACATATTTTTCATATGTTTTTGGGTTACCTTTATCCTAAAATCAGAATTAATCCATAACCAAAAGTCATTTTCCGAAACGGCAGGCTGAAGTTGATAAAAATGATTGTGGTTTTTTTGTAAACCAAATCTCTGTAAAATGAAAACCCGGTTTATACGACAAATTAAAAACCTGCTTCCGCTTATTTTTATTTTCATCATTTCATTTGAATCCAGTTCACAACAAAGGCTTACCCGAGGCTTTGGACCCGGTGAGATATATATTGCTTCCAAATGGTATGAACCTGTTTATTATGAAGAGAGATATGATGCCATATTTTTCTCGGAAGATTATGGAGAAACGCTCTCGATCCGTTATGTGAGTGAGCCTTTTTCAAATGAAGATATGTTCCTCGGGTATTTATTAACTGACTCAACAGCAGGCATTATTTACAATTGCTGGAAGAGGAGTCTGTTTTTAAGTGAAGATTATGGTTATAGCTGGACAGAAAGGAATCCTGCAGGAAATTATACAAATCAGTATGCTGCAGGATCGGGAGCCGGTGATGTATACATTGTACACCCTTGGATTAATAAAGAAACAGGAATCTATTTAAAACTATCAACGGATTTTGGAGACAACTTTTACGAAATAAGCAATGAAGTCCTGGGATCAAATCCTGAAGTTGGAACAGAAGCCGGTGAACTGTATGTTATTGGATTTCCTAACTATACGAATTCTACGACCAGGGTTTATTATAGCGATAATTATGGATATAGTTTCACGCAACAATGTGCCCTTGATAGCATTAGCGGAGGTGCAGTGGTCTATGGTCATTATCCCGTTCTTTCCAGGGGAAATTCACCCGGCGAACTATACCTGGTCACCTGGCATCTGCCCATGAACTACCATATCCATTACAGCACGGATTATGGTCAGACTTTCGAGCTGCGGTATGAATCGGATACTATGGAATGGTATCATGTTTACAGTTTCAGCTCCGGAACCGAACCGGGTTCATTTTATATGGAATACTGTATTCCTAATTATGACGGGGTGAATACCATCCTCTATATCTATCACAGCAGCGATACCGCCAAAACTTTTACGGAATATGAGCACTACCTGGATGAGAACTACCCGGTAGAAATTCAAAACCATACTCCCAATAAACAAGAAGCTGATTTTGAAGGCATATGGCCTAATCCATCGATGGGGGATTCGGAATTCTCATTTTATTTGCCCAGGAGCTCTGATGTTGAATTTTTCGTTTACAACAAGCAGGGGAACCTAACGGAAATCACATCAACTACGAACTTCGACAAAGGACATCATCAGTATAAGTATAGCAACCATCGCCTGTCGCCCGGCCTGTATCATGTTGTTTTCCGTGTTAACGGGATGCCGGTCGAAATCGTGAAGATGATTCGTTTGTAGAATTAGCAAACTACCAACAGTAGCTATCGGCTTGCAATCCGGGCCAATAAAATGTATCCCCCAGTATCGAATTTCTATTATCAATTTCCTTTATGTTAAACACAGCCAGGCCCTTCGCAGGCCGACAGGTTTTTCATTCAATTGAATAAGTACCTACCGCCTATCCCCGGTTTTTCCGGGAAGTCGTATCTTCGCAAAACATATTCATAAAACAATCATATCATGAAAAAAGTAATCTATACAGAACATGCTCCCAAAGCAGTAGGGCCCTACAGCCAGGCCATCGAAATAAAAGATACGCTGTACATTTCAGGCCAGATCCCGCTCGATCCGGTGACCAATAAGATCGTGGAAGGCGGCATCAAAGAGCAAACCATACAGGTGATGGAAAACATCAGGGCCGTTTTGAAAGCCGCGGGATACAGTTTTGAGAATGTGGTGAAATCGACCTGTTTGTTAAACGACATGGACAATTTTGCAGCCATGAACGAAGTTTATGCAAAATATTATCCTGAAAACCCGCCGGCCAGGGCAGCCTACCAGGTGGTGAAACTGCCCCTGGGCGTTTTGGTGGAGATCGAAACCATTGCGGTGAAATAGGGTCGGTTAGTAAGCTTATGATGAAGTATATTTGTAAGGGATATCTCGCTTCGCTCGATATGACAAGGTGTTAATTAATAGGTTTGGGGAGGGGGAAGGCGCGCCTTCCCCCTCCCCAGGCCAAATAACCTTGTGTCATATCGAACGAAGTGAGATATCTGTTAGATATTTGAGAACGAAAATTAACAAAACGAAATAATAATGAAGATGATGAAAAAGATTTTACTGGCTTTAAGCCTTTTCATATTTGTTTCCGGTTTCCGGCCTGTCACTGCCGGCGAGGGCATGTGGATCCCCCTTTTGCTTGAGCAGCTCAACGAAGATGAAATGCAAAGCATGGGCATGAAGATCACTGCCGAAGACATATACAGCATCAACAACAGCAGCATGAAAGACGCCATCGTGCGTTTCGGAAGGGGCTGCACCGGTGTGGTGGTTTCTGAAGATGGCCTCCTGCTTACCAACCACCATTGCGGATATGGCGCCATCCAAAAACACAGCAGCCTCGAAAACGATTACCTGACCAATGGTTTCTGGGCCATGGAGCGGGAGGAAGAGCTCCCCAACAAGGGCCTGATCGTGACTTTTATCGTCAGGATGGAAGAGGTTACCGATCAGGTGCTGGAAGGCGTTGCCGATGACATGACCGAAGACGACCGTCTGAAGATCGTTCAGGATAACAGCCAGGCCATCATAGATGAAGCCGTTAAGGACACCCATTACGATGCGGTGATCAAACCGTTTTATTATGGCAACCAGTATTATATGATCCTAACGGAAACCTATAAGGATGTCCGACTGGTGGGTGCGCCCCCCTCGAACATCGGCAAATTCGGAGGGGATACCGACAACTGGATGTGGCCCCGGCATACCGGGGATTTTTCCATTTTCAGGATTTATGCCGATTCAAACAACAATCCTGCGGAGTATGCTGAGGACAATGTTCCTTATCAGCCCAAATACCAGGTGCCCGTGAGCACGGAAGGAGTGGTCGAAGGAGATTTCACTTTTGTTTTCGGATTTCCGGGATATACCCAGGAATACCTTCCATCATTTGCCATCAAGAACATTACGCAGGTGACCAACCCGGCTACCATCAACCTCAGGCAGCAACGTATTGATGTTATGAAACAATACATGGAAGAAAGCGACCTGGTGAGGATCCAGTATGCTTCCAAGCTGGCTGGTGTATCCAACTACTGGAAAAAGATGCGCGGCGAAAACCGCGGCATAAAAAAGCTGGACGCCATCGACAAAAAAGAACAACTGCAAAGGGAATTCCAGGAATGGGTAAATGATGATCCTGCCAGGAAAACAGCTTACGGCAATTTGCTGCCCCAATTTGAAAAGATATACGGTTACCTGGCCCCGCTCGAGCTGTCGATGACCTACCTGCTTGAAGGCGCACTGGGAATCGAGATCGTCGACTTTGCAGGCAACTTCAGGTTGCTGGTGGAAGAAAGCATGGAAGAAGAAACCACCGACGAGCGCATCGGGCAACTGGTCGATTATCTGAAAAACAGAACGGAAGGCCATTTCAAGGATTATCACCGGCCCATCGACCGGGAGATCTTTGCCGACCTGATGGAAACATACAGCATTGCCCTTCCGGGCGAATACAAACCCGATGTGTTCAACTTTATTGCTAAAAAATTCGATAATGATTTTGAAGCCTATGCGAATTATGTGTTTAAGAAATCCATGTTTGCTTCGGAAGAGGAATTGCTGAACTTTCTGGATAACTACAAAAAACGCAAGTATAAAAAGATTGAAAAAGATCCGGCTTACGAGATCGTAACCAGCATCAGGTCGTTTTACACAAAAAAACTGGAAAAGCCCCTGGCGCTGTATGGAGATCAGCTCGACAGCCTGCAGCGGATCTATATGAAGGCGCTGATGGAATTTCAAACTGACAAACGTTTTTACCCCGACGCCAACTC
Organism: Bacteroidales bacterium; assembly: GCA_021738625.1. Taxonomy (GTDB): domain Bacteria; phylum Bacteroidota; class Bacteroidia; order Bacteroidales; family JAIOZK01; genus JAIOZK01. The sequence continues at coordinate 10,104 of JAIPBS010000052.1, read as the reverse complement.
CACACTCAGGGTGCATTACGGAAATGTGGACGGATACAATCCCAGGGATGCGGTTAACTATACCTATTATACCACTTTGGAAGGCATCATGGAAAAAGAAGATCCGAATATTTACGATTACGTTGTGGAGGACAGGCTGAAGGAACTTTACGCAGAGAAGGACTATGGCATCTATGGCGATCCCGACGGCAGCATGCATGTTTGTTTTATCGCCACCAACCATACCACGGGCGGCAATTCAGGCAGCCCGGTCTTCAATGCGGAAGGCGAGCTGATAGGCCTCAACTTCGACCGGAACTGGGAAGGCACCATGAGCGACCTGATGTATGATCCCGACCAGTGCCGCAACATCACCCTCGATATCCGTTACCTGCTTTTTATTGTGGATAAATTTGCAGGGGCCGGACATCTGGTGGAGGAGATGGAGCTGGTTTCGGATTGATGTAACAGTCGCAACATAAGTAATACAGGCACAATGCCCCGATTGATATTCAGTCGGGGCATTTTTTTTGTAAGTACGTTCACAAACCTGTAAGACTGTTTTTATGAAACTCAACATACCGGCAACCGAAAAACCCCGGGTCGTGATCATCGGCGGCGGCTTCGGCGGTCTCAATTTGATCCAAAAGCTGAAAAAGAAAAAATTCCAGATCGTGCTGATCGACAGGCACAATTACCACACCTTCCAACCCCTGCTTTACCAGGTGGCCATGGGCGGGCTGGAACCCGACTCGATCGCCTACCCTTTAAGGAAATATATCAGCAGCAAAGGAAAGGATATGTTTTTCAGGTTGTGTGAGGTGGAAAAGATATCGCCCGAAGAACAGCTTGTTAAAACCGACAAAGGCGAGCTGGACTATGATTTCCTGGTGATCGCCACCGGCAGCCGCACCAACTATTTCGGGATTGAAAGCATTCAAAAGAATTCACTCGAGCTGAAAAGCATCCCCCACAGCCTCGACCTGAGAAGCCTGCTTTTGCAAAACCTGGAAAGGGCGCTGATGACCGATGATAAGGATGAGCGGGCGCAACTGCTGAATTTCGTGATCGTGGGCGGCGGCCCTACCGGTGTGGAGCTGGCAGGAGCACTTTGCGAACTGAAGAAATTCGTTTTCAGAAGGGAATACCACGACCTGGACATGGATGAACTGAATATCTATCTGCTTGAAGGACTGGACCGTTTGCTCAACGGGATGTCGGAGAAGGCTTCTGAAAAAACATACAGCTACCTCGAGAAACTGGGTGCCCGCATCCGCCTGAAAACCATGGTGGAAGAATATGACGGACGCAAGATCGAGATCGGGGAGGATGAGGTTATCCCCACCTACAATCTCATCTGGACGGCCGGGGTGGAAGGCGCTTTCCCCGGGGGCATCGATAAAGACAATATCGATAAAGGAAACCGGGTAAGGGTGAACGAATATTGCCAGGTGAAAGACCACGACAACCTTTTTGTGATCGGCGACGCCGCGGCCATGATCAGCGAGGAAAATCCCAAAGGCCATCCCATGCTGGCCCAGGTGGCCATACAAATGGCGAAACTGGTTGGCGCCAATCTGAACAAAAGCATCGAAGCTAAATCCTGGGAACGATTCAAATACAAAAACAAGGGCGTGCTGGCCACCATCGGAAGGAACAAGGCGGTAGCCGATCTTCCCTCCATAAAAGTGCAGGGGACCTTTGCCTGGTATATCTGGTTATTTGTACATTTGATGTTCCTGGTCGGATTTCAGAACAAACTGGTGGTGATGATGAACTGGTTCATTGGCTACATCCGGTACAACAGCCCGCTGAGGTTGATCATCCGGCCCTTTAAAAGAAATAACGATGATTCATGATCTGATTTTAAAAAACCGCAGCATACGGCGGTTTAAACAGCAAAGTACAATCAAAAGAGAAACGCTTGAGCAGCTGGTCGAACTGGCCCGCCTGTCGCCCTCGGGCAGCAACCTGCAGCCCTTGCGTTTTTATCTGTCCAATCAAGGCGAAATCAACAACAGGATATTTGAAACCCTGGCCTGGGCGGGTTATCTTAAAGACTGGCCTGGTCCGGCGGAAGGAGAAAGGCCCGCTGCCTACATTGCGATCCTGACGGACGAAAACTCCCCTAAACCACCTGAATATGACGTTGGCATTGCTGCTCAAAGCATCCTGCTTGGCGCGGTGGAAAAAGGGCTGGGCGGATGTGTCATCGGTTCGGTGAAAAGAGAAAAACTGAAGGAAATCATCGATCTGCCGGGAAACCTGAAGATCGCTCTTGTGATCGCACTGGGCGAACCGGCCGAACAAGTTGTGGTGGATGATATCCCGGCCGGGGAAAGCATACGGTACTACCGGGATGAAAAGGATGTACATCATGTTCCCAAGATCAAAACCAGCGACCTAATCATAAACCGATGAGAAACGCCTTCCTAATTTTCCTTGTGGCAATCCCCCTGATGAGTGTGGGCCAAACAGATTTTCGCTCGATTCACCAGGAAGAATCCGAATATTATAAAAGCCTGGGATACATGCGAACAGAGCAGTTCGATTCCCTGCACGGCATAAAGGATTTGAACATCAAAGCCGGAAAAAGATCCGCGCTGCAATACCGGGTCTTCGGTTACCATCCCTACTGGATGGGTTCGGCCTACCTGAACTACCGCTGGGAGCTGCTTTCCGATCTTTGTTTCTTTTCCTACGAAGTGGATCCCTTTACCGGCGATCCTTATACCACCCACGATTTCCTGACCGCCCCGGTGGTGGACTCGGCCTTTGCAAACGGCACGGATGTGCACCTTTGTGTTACGCTCTTCTCGGGGCATTATGTCTTTTTTGAAAGCCCGCAGGCACAGCAAAACCTGATCGACAACCTGATTTACTATGTTGAAACCCGGGAGGCGCAAGGCATCAACATCGACTTTGAGGCCGTGCCTTATTCGCTGGGGGAGGAATTTATGCTTTTCCTGGCTGCGCTGGGCGAACAATTTCACCAGGCCATGCCCGAAGGCGTGCTCAGCATTGCCATGCCCGCCGTCGACTGGGGCGGGATGTTCGATATTGAATTGATGAACGAGTATATCGATCTTTATATGATCATGGGTTACGATTATTACTGGACGGGCAGCAGCCAGGCGGGACCGGTTGCACCGCTTTACGGTTTTACTGCGGCTTATGATTATTGCCTGTCCAAAACGCTATCCTATTACTTTTCGCAAGGCATGGACAGGCAAAAACTGTTGCTCGGGCTGCCATATTATGCCAGGCAATGGCCCACCCAAGACGGGAGCATTCCATCCAACACCACCGGCGACGGAGCGGCCTATCAGTATGCCACCATCAAAAACAACAGCAGCGGCATTTATGAATCGCCCTATCGGCACTGGGACCCGGTGAGCTTTTCCAATTACTACGCCTTTGAAAGTGGCAGTCAGTGGTACCAGTGTTTCCTGGAAGAAGCATATGGACTCGGGAAACGCTATGATGTGGTCAAACAGCTTGGGGTTAACGGCGTCGGCATATGGGCGCTGGGCTATGATGAGGGCTACATCGAATTGTGGGATCTGATCAATACAAAACTATGTGATCACAATACGGTCGGGATTTCGGATACCCTGTACGACTCCGGCGGACCCTACAGAAATTATTTTAACAATGAGCGCTATTGCATCTACCTTCGCAATGATACGCTGGACGCCCTGCGCTTGAATTTTATCGAATTCGCCCTTGAAGATGGTTATGACACCCTCTGGGTTTTCGACGGGCCGGATACCGCCTCAAACCTGATCGGTTTTTATACGGGCAGCGATTCCCCGCTTTCTGTCGCTTCAAGCGGTTCGGAGATGACCCTTTATTTCAAAAGCGACGCCGGTGTGACCCAAAGCGGCTGGATGGCTGTTTGCGACGAATCGGTGAGTATTGTAAAACAAACCTCCGGCCTCAGAAATTTTGAATTGATTGAAAATCCCGTCAGGGAAAAAATCAGGATCAGGGCTGATCTGAGCGAAGATATTCAGGCAGGAATCAGTTTATGGGGTTTGGATGGAAGTATGCTTTTTCAGAAAGATGTTGCATTTGAAGCCGGCCAGACAGAAATGAACCTGCCCCTCCCCGCCCATATTCCGCCGGGCTGTTGTTTTTTGCAGGTGGTTGCGGGGGAATACACTTTTGTTGAGCGGATATTGGTGTTGTGACGAGACCATTGAACGCCAAATCAAAAACTTGCACACGCAGAGATAACAGCATTCCGGTGCGCTGCACCTCCGGGTTCTATTGTTGAAGTCTTTTCTATAAAGATTACGCGGCTCCGCCGCTGAGGTATATCTTTATCCTGCTTTTAAAAGCGTTTGGGTTTGGATAGATGTTGTTTCTTAAAAGCGTCTTTACGACTGAGTGATCCGCTCACTTGGGAAGGTCGTTTGATTGGAGCTACCGGCGGTAGCGAGTGAGGGGATCACTTGCACACGCAGAGATTTGAAATGCCTGACCCGTGCTGCATTCTATACCCATATACCCCTATACCTTTATAACCCTGTTTCAAAGGCCCAAAGGGCCGGGATAATAAGCACAGGGTGTCAGCCCTGTGATAGTGATGGATAAGAACATAAAGCTCCGAAGGAGCGGAACATGATTGGTGAAAAGGTCTTTTCATAAATCAGTCCACTACAACCAACTTCTGCTGATCGACCTTCCTTCCCTCTTTCATCAAAACCACCACATACATCCCGCTTTGCCAGCCGGAGGCATCGATCTCAATGATGGCGCGGCCTTTGGGTACGGATAGTGACCTGATTTTTTCCCCCAGCAGGTTGTATATTTCTATGCCCGTAACCGGATGGTCATGCTGAGGATCATCATTGCCCCGGCAATGGATCTTAAATTTTTCCCTGGCCGGGTTGGGGTAGATCCAGGAATTATGAAGCTCCAGTTGCCCGTCTGCCTGCTCTTCGATATTGACTACCGTGCAATTGCAGGCTATGGTGTCCGATTGAATGGGATCGGGACAAAGACTGTCGTAGGTTAAAGTTTGTGTGTAAAGGGTATCGTCTTCCAGATCGCTGTTGAGTTTCCAGAAATGAATGCTGCAATTGTAATACTGGTTGCAAAATCCCCCCGTCATCAGGATCTTTTTGTCATGGGTGATATCTGCTCCCCGGATGGTAGAAGCTGACATTATCAGGAATTTTTCATTTAAGATGTTTCCGAGGGTGTCCAGCAAGTAACAGTTTTTATAGCATGAATCAGTTGTCATACACCAACCCCCAGCCATTATCAATGTTGTATCAGTGTAGAAATCGATTGTTGTTGTTGAGCCATATTCCGAAAAGTCAACAATATCCTGGTAATAAATCTGCTCGCCATTGTTGCTGAATTTAAACAAGGCGGGATGATCCATGAAAATATCACCGGCGTCTTCGGTATGCCTACCCCCACCGTAATAATTGCCATACTGATCCTCAGCAGAACAAAATGCGGCACCATAAACGTACTCCTGTATCCCCCAGGGCAATTCCCAAAGCTCGTTTCCCGATGAGTCGATTTTTAGAAAAAACGGTCTTTTATAACCATACTGGGGAACACCAGGATTAGGATAAAAGCATTTAGCAGACATTATTATATTATAGTCACTGTCCAGGATAATCTCGTATGCATCTTCGTTAAATAGCTCAGGATACTGCTGCCCGTATAGTTTTTGCCAAATCACAACTCCATCCGGATTCAATTTAAACAGCCACAGTCTTTCATTGCTTATGTCTGTTCCAAAGTAACTAACATAAGCGATCAAATTACCCGAAGGCAATTGAACCATATCCACACCATATTCGGGATCATCAGGTATATGAAATATCTTGCACCATTCTTCCTCTCCACATTTATTCAGCTTTATGATCATGGCATCGCTCCATGAATCCAGTTTGTATGAATTACCCAAAAGGTAGTAACTACCATCATCTTCCATGATTACTTTACTTATCGGATAACCCAACTCCAGACCTATTTTTTTATTCCATAATATATTTCCGTTTATATCTGTTTTAATTAACCAACCATTCCGATTAACTCCGTTCTGAGCATAGTTGCCCACTATAAGATATCCTTTGTCATATACCTCAAAAACATCCTTGCTCGAAGCCTCCGTATTTGTTCCATACACCTTTGGCCATCCCTGGCCTGAAGATATTATACAGCTTAGCAGCAGTATTGATAAGGTCAGAATCGTTTTCATGGATGTAAATTTACGAAATAATGGCATGAGGAATCTTATTCCCCATGCCATTTCTTTTACAAATTAATGAATTATCGCCAGCTTTTTACTTTCCTGTACCGTTCCATTATAGTGTAATGAAACAATATATGTACCGCTGTTAAAGTCTTTTATCGGAACCACTATTTCATTCACATAACCGTCAAGTTGTTTTGCAAATACCTGCTGCCCGTTTAAACCATTTATCATAATGCGTTTCGATCTTGCCGCTTCAGGCAACTTGTATTTGATGATAATATAGTCGTTTGCCGGGTTGGGATATACTTCCAGATAATATTCCTCAACGGCATCATATGGAAGCTGTTCGTCATAAATCTCACCCGATTGCAGTTGAGCAGGCAGATATATGGGCTCGCTGTAGGTGGTTTCTCCCAGCGCAAGCAACAGGGAAGTAGCATATTGACCCGGCATACCCCCATCATTGGCAGAAATATTCAACAGTTGAGCTATGGTAGCGGAATCGACATTAAATATCATAAGCGTATCTTCATTAAGCTGATTCAGTATAGTTGTAATGAGCTGATAGTTCAGGTGAATTGCCTGTTGTGCAGCAGTAAGATCGAATGTATCCTGTATCGCAGTGAAAGTGGCATTCATATTTGCCGTATCTCCTTTGCGCAATAAAGCAAATGCTTTCCTGTAACCATTCTTTAGGGTGAAGTGATCCGTGTACAAGGTAACCAGGCTGTCCTCTGGGTTGATCAGGCTGTCTTGTTTAAACAATCTGATCAGTTTGTTTAAACCCCTGGCATGTTCCTGAAAATAATAGAATCGTTCTGCCTCTATTCTTTCCTTTGGTCCAATTGAATCCTTCCCATCCATGATCTGGGTCATCATGTAAACGGGCATGGGATCGAAACGATTGTCCAACTCAGAAAGCACCTCATTGTTTTTGGCGGATTGCGGATTGGCAACCAAAACATCCCGTATCATCGCATTGGGCAATACTTCTTCCTTGTTGATAGCCGATTTCATGACCGTATCGGATAAATAAGGCGATTCATTCAATAACTGATCCCTTGTTTGCAGCGACTCCGGTGGGGTGCTCATAACAACGTCCGTGTTCAGGTCTTCAGTGTCGCCCCCGTCAACCGTAAGGCTAAGCTGCTCATTCACCGAATCGATACTGCTGTCTGCCGATGCCATCAGGCTGCGTTGTTCATCTAATGTTCCACCCGGGTCTATCATGGAAGGGCAGGCATATTCATTTAAATAAGCATCCCTATTTTCTGCTGTAGATACATTCGGTGAAATAAGCGTTGGTTCTATTTTCTCATCAGTTGAGTTTAAATTGTGATAAACATAACTGATATCCTGGCCTTCATTGAAAATGTCCCATTCATGTTCAGGGAAATCAGAAAATATATTTCCTGCCGGGGCATCGTCACTTGGATCCATGGTGCCCTGGTGGTGAGCAATACCGTGATCCGGTGAGGTCACTCCGCTGCTGAGTTTAACCGATAGATCGCTCATATTGCCGGTAAAATTGTTGCACTTCACGCACAAGCCGCCTTCCTGTCGCCTGCGGTTCACATTCAGTGTTACGATACCGTATTCCAGGTTGGTCAGGTTATTGCGATAGATCATATTGTCTTCCGTACCTGAAAAGTTAATATACATGCCAATCCCTTGCTTGCCCGTTTGGTTACAGTACATATCATTGTCTTCAACATGATAGCCGGTGCAATAATCAAGATACAGACCGTAGCATTGATCCCCAGCAGGGTAAGTCAACTCGAAGTCGTTTGACAGGACCTCAATACCGCTTGCATTGTCACCGATATACACCCCTTTCAGGTTGTTGGTGAAATCGGAATTCTTGATCTGAACAAGTTTATTGTACCCGATATCCCTGGAATATATTCCATAATGCAGATTGTCAAAGATATTGCGCTGATAGGTTTGACAGGGATTTGCCTGGTCGATGCAAACATGGTTGATCCAGAGTTGCGCATTGGTAGCATAAATGCCGTTTCCATTCTCCTCAGTGGGCATTCCGCTGTTTTTTGTATTTTTGAATGTTAAATCCTTTTCAGCAACACCATCTATGCCAGTGATCTTGACGAACTCTTTTGGAACAAATTCAGTCAGGGCGTTGCTATTGGTCTCGAAAGTACATTCTGTGAATGCACTTACGCTCCTGGTATCATAAGGTAAGAACTCAACGGCAGTAATGTTGTTGACAAAATTTGCATCATTGGCCCAGATAATGCCACCTGCGAACATTTGGTCGGGCGGCGAGTCATCACCCTGGTCGAGGGGTTTGAAGGTTTTTATACCGCATTCTGCATTGGAGATGGTTCCACCGTTTTGTATTTGCACCACACCCTGATACTGCGGCTCCTGTGGTTCCTGGGTGTTGCCGTGGAGCTCGATGCCCTGCCAGTAACCTCCGCATGTATTTGTTACAGTACCTCCATCCAGAATCAATTTTCCACCACGATTTACAATGATTTTCGTATTGTTCATCATATGAATCTTGGAAAAAATCGTTAATACTGTATTATTGGGAATGATTATATCACATGCAATTTCCTTTTGTCCATCCCATGTAATAGATACTCCTTCAGGCAATATCATCTGATACCCATTATTCATCGTTACAGGTGTTTTAAATATCCCGGTACTATAGGTAGACGCGTACAAATAACCACTACAAGGCTCATAGTCAAGATCCGTAACAATGGAAATAGGTAAACCGTTCGAGAAACATTCCCATTGACTCATTCCAGGTTCTCTATAAAAACACCACAATCAGTTCCAGCGAAAAGTCTTTTATTTGACCCCATTTGGTACTCAATTGTCATAACTGGAAATGCAGAAAGACCTGTACTATAGTCATACCAAGACATACCTCCATCAGTTGAATGCATTACTCGATACTTTCCCGCCACAGGTACACCTTGCTCAGACCATACACCACTTTTACAAATCCACATTTCATCAGGCTCTTCGGGATTAAAAACAATATCTTCAACATGTCCCCAGCCAATAACTTCTTTAAGGGTTTTATACTGAATCTTATTAAAAATGCAAAACATTTTTCTGTTAGATTCAGTTATACCGATTGAAGCAGGAGGTCAATCATTGCAAACCTGTTCCGAATCAGTATAAAGTAATTTCCATTATTATCATAAACGGGTGCATTACATAAGCTAGTCCATGAATCACTACCATTATCCGAATAGGAAAACATATTATCATGATAAGACACCTCCATATCTGCAATAAAAATTCGATTATTAAAGTTTACACCGATTGAACCTATCTTTTTAATATCACCGGGAGCATAGCTTATATCCCATACCCATGGAGATGAGGAACAATCAAACGTAAGGAGTTTTGCTCCTGGTTCACCGTCCCCTTTTCGTCTGCCTGTATAAAAAACATAGGGATTGTTTGGACTAAGTTCATACTCCATTCCAATGTGCCAGTTAAAGTCATAATAGAAACACCCATTAAATGGATAAATATTTGTCGCCAGAATATAATTTCCCTGATATAAGTATTTGTTATGACCATCCCATAATACTTCGCAATCACCACCATCTGCCAATAAAAAATTGCTCCATTGACCATTTTCGATTTTAAAAGTACCATTGTGCACAGCGCCTCCAACCACAAACTCATCGTTATGATGTGCTACACCAATACCAAGAAAATTACCAGCTGGTAGATAATTACCATTGATGTTAGTCAGAATAACATCATGTAATACATTGGTATCCCTTCGGCCACGAGCATCTTGCCTGCTTATAGCTTAGCCCCGATCTTAGCGGGCAAAAACTTATGACACGAGCGAAGCACAAAGAAAAAATGTATTCTTTAGTAAGTGAATGGAAGAACAGCGGCCAAAGCCA
>JAIPBS010000051.1 GCA_021738625.1 Bacteroidales bacterium | reverse complement strand
GATTGAAACGGACAACTTTTTTCAAACAGCCAAACTGATAAAAATATAAAAATAACCGGGGCGATCGTGCAAATATCCACCCCGGCTCAGAATCAATTAATTTATTAATCAATTCCTATGAGGTAATTGTATTAATATTCTCTCCCTTTTCCCGACCACCCTTCTCTCGTCTCCCCTGAAGGGGAAAGGCTTTGCGGAATAAAGAAAAATCATTGTTGCATAATTTTATCGATCAATCTTTTTTAAACTACTTTACTCTTTGGCAAATACTTTTTCGTAAAGGTAGCGCCCCAAGTCCCGCCCCTAAAGGGCGAAACTTTGAGACCTACCGTATTGAAAAGTCATTGCAAGTATTGAAGTATTGTATGGAAGGCAAATCACCGCATGAGTATCTTCAGAATCAGGTTAAGGATAACTCACATTTGATTGGGATTTGAGAGGCCCTGATTCCGTAGGGATCACATTATTATAGGATGCAGATGACCACTGCAGTTAACGACTTCGGAGAAGTCGCATTATTTATTATGAAGCGCAGAGCAAAAAGTAAGTGGCACAAAACGAAAGACGAAAAGCGTATTGTAAGGGAGATGTTTTTATCAATGGATGTATGAATGCATGAATGAATGTATGTTTGTATGGTTGTTTGATATGCCGGCGCGTTCCGGAGCTGAAGTCCCCTTCTTTGGTGGGTTGACTTTTGAGGCTGTATCAAAAGTATAATAATTTAAAAATTGCCACAAAGGCAAAAAGGGTTAGTTTCCAGGCTTATATCAACTTGGTGTAACTTTGAGTCTTCGTGACTTGGTGGCCAATTTAAGACTTTCAAAAACACTTATTTTCTTCTAATCCCGAAAATCCTTCCAAAGAACCGTTTTTCAAAATTCCAGAAAAATTTGAACTGACCGAAGAGAAATCCCCAGACGAGGAGGATGAGGTTGTATAACGGCATGGTGAGGAAGATAAAGATTAACAGCCCGACCCACCAGTCCTGCTTTTCAGGCAGGGGCAAAAGGAACAGGATCTGCTCTTCAACGTAAAGGGTGGAAAATCCGGTAAGGGCGAAAACGATAAGGATCACCACCACCTGCCAGTTGCTGTGGATGCCCCACCGCTTTTTCAGCTTTTCAATGAATCCGGAAATCTTTGTCATAATCTACTTAACAAAACTTCGGGCCAAATGTTGTTTTATACCGATCCGGAACAGGTTTGCAATGATTGACCTTTTGCTTCAATCGGTATAACTGAATCTAACAGAAAAATGTTTTGCATTTTTAATAAGATTCAGTATATAAAAGGCCGGTTCAAAGTTTTTAACCGCAGTGAACGCAAAGTTTGAGCAAAGCACGCAAAATGTATAAAAAACATAAGATGGCGAGTTTGGAGCAAACCTGTCAGCGTGCGCAGCACCTGACAGCGTTTAAGTAATGTTCCGGTAACAGACGCCGACAGGTCCTGCGGACGCTGTCAGGTCAAAGGATGAAGATATGCAAAAAACTTGTTAGCCTGTGCAGTCTCGCTGGGATTTGAACGATTAAATATCATTCAGGCCTGCTACATTTTATTTTCAAGAATCTCTTTATTTTTGCCCATCATATCCATCCCTTTTATAACTTAGCCCTGAAAATCCAAAATTAGTCGTATGCTTCAAAAACTACGTCCTTACCTGGCCATACTGGGAATTGTCCTGCTGCTGTTCATGATCTGGTATTTCTGGAATATCGTGCTGTATGTCATCATCGCGGCGGTGCTGTCGATCATGGGGCGGCCGCTGGTGAAACGCCTGAACAGGATCAGGATCGGCAGGTTTTACGTACCCCCTCCGGTGAGTGCATTGTTCACCATTTTGCTTATGCTGGCATTGGTGGTGGGGTTCATCTCGTTTTTCGTGCCGCTGATCACCAGCCAGGCACGGGTGATCTCAACCATCAATGTGCAGGACATGATGCATCACTTCAGCGGGACCATCAACACCATAGAGCAGTTTTTGGTCGATATCAACATCATCAAACCTGGTGAGACCATAGAGGAATCTCTTAAGATGCAGTTGGAGTCTTTCATCTCCATCACCACTTTTTCCAGTTTGTTTACCAATTTACTTAGCGCCACGGGTTCTTTCCTGATGGGGATTTTCTCGGTACTGTTCATCACCTTTTTCTTTTTAAAGGATGAGCATATGCTGCTTAATATTGTGGTGGTTCTTTCCCCCCGTGGTTACGAAGAAAATGTAAAGCATGTGGCGAAAAAAACCCGTTCGCTTTTGTCGCGTTACTTCATCGGCTTGCTGGGCGAGTTGCTCACCATGATGACCCTGCTCACCATCGGGCTCACCATCATCGGTGTAAAAAATGCTTTGCTGATCGGTTTTTTGGGCGGTTTGCTGAATGTGATCCCCTATCTCGGCCCGCTGATCGGTGGCGCCCTGGCGGTACTTTTCAGCATGACGACCGCTTTAAGCATGGAACTTTACGACAGCATCTTCTGGCAAACCATCGGCATTGTTGTGGTGTGGCTTTCGGCCAATGCCATCGACAATTTTTTGTATCAGCCGTTCATTTATTCAAATGTGGTGCGTGCGCGCCCCCTTGAAATTTTCCTGGTGATCATCATGGCCGCGACCATAGCCGGCATCCCGGGCATGATCCTGGCCATCCCCTCTTATACGGTATTGCGGATCGTTTTGAAAGAATTTATGAGCCAGCATAAGTTGGTGCAGAAATTGACGGAGCGGATTTAGAAAAGCTTGAGACGAAAGGCCGGAAGTACTCTGTAAAGCGAGCCTGCCTACCGACCGGCAGGGAATCTCATGGCGTTTAACCAGACAGTTGTGATAAAAAATATTATATTTGTTTATTGGTGACCAATACATTACTTTTATCATGATATACTGAATCTTATTAAAAATGCAAAGCATTTTTCTATTAGATTCAGTTATACCGATAGGAACAGGAGGTCAATCATTACAAACCTGTTCCGAATCGGTATACAGGCAAATGTCTGGAACTGAAGTCGAAATCACCAGGATATTGCATGAACGGATGGATTTGAAAAACACGAAGTTTAAGAAATAAACTTTCTAAAATCACAAAGCACCCCTGTCCACCACCGAACAAAATACTGATTCATTTTGAAACACTTCATTTGCATTCATGATTTGTGCGATGTCCTATATGCTTTGATATTAAAAGAATATAGATGATTGGTATATTTGTTGATTTTACGGAGGTGAACTAAAACATCCGAAGCCATGTGGAAAAATTATTTAAGAACAGCACTGAGAAATTTTAACCGCTCACGCTTTTTCACCCTGATCAACATCCTGGGGCTGGGCATCGGCCTGGCCACCGTGTTGGTGATCTTTCTTTTCATTCACAAGGAAATAGGTTTTGACCGCTACCATTCCCAATCCGGCAGGATTTACAGGCAGGTGAACATTGGCCGGGAGTTTAACGACCCCATCATGCCGGCTGTGTTTTATGATTATCAGGCCTCGGAAGTACCGGGCATTGAGGAGCTGGTGCGCATTAAGAAATATGAACTGGTGGTTCGGGCGGAGGAACAAAAGCTGGCCGATCAGCCTTTTCTGGTGGCTGACAGCAATTTGTTCAGCCTGTTCGACTGGCAGGCATATATGGGCGACCCGGTTTCGGCCTTGCATAAAACCAATACCGTTATCCTGACCCGCCCGGCAGCCGAGAAGTATTTCGGCGATCAGGACGCCATCGGGAAGGAACTGCTTTTCGAGAATGAATACAACACCATCGTGGGCGCAGTGATCGAAGACATACCCGATCAGTCGTTCGTGCATTTTTCAGGCATCCTGCCCATGGATTATGTCAAGCGGATGAACCCCCATGCCCTCACCCATTGGGGCAACAGCTCGTTTCAGTATTTTTGCCTGCTGGAAGAAAATGCCGATCCCGAAAAGGTAGCGGACGACATTTCGGAATGCTGGCTACGTAACAGCCCGGGAGAAAATAAAGGCAGCTATCCTTTGTACCTGCAGAATCTGGAAAAGATCCACCTGCACTCTTCCAACATCCGCTGGGAGATAGAACCGCAGGGAAACATTACCACTGTCCGCATTCTGGCGGTTACAGCCATAATGATCCTGATCCTGGCCTGTATCAACTTCATCAACCTGAGCACAGCCCGGAATGCAAGGTGCTTCCGGGAAGTAGGTCTGCGCAAGGTGCTGGGCTCCTCACGCCGGCAGGTGATCCATCAATTTATGCTGGAAACCAGCCTGTATATACTGGCGGCTGTGGTGGTCGGCTTTATTCTGGCCGAAATCTCACTGCCCTGGTTTTCCGGTTTCTCGGGTTATGAGCTGAGCCTGTATTCGCTGGCATCACCTGAGATCATAGGAGTGGTGGTTGTTTTCCTGATCGTTTTGATCGCCATTGCCGGAAGCTATCCCGCTTTTGTGCTTTCCTCATTCACCCCCACCGACGCCCAACCGGCAGTTGTTCACGTTCATGTCGTGGAAATTTCTGCGCCTGGCCCTGATCGCCGACCTGATCGCCCTGCCGCTGATCTGGTACCTGGCAAACGAATGGCTCAATCAATTTGCCTACCGCATCAGCATACAATGGTGGATTTTCGCTGTTGCCATTTTATTCTACATTGTGTTCACTTTTTGCGCGGTATTTTACCAGACCTGGAAAACCATCAACCGCAATCCGGTGGATACGCTTAAGTACGAATGATTCTATTAGCCAGCAATGGCGACGCTGATAATTATTTTAATCTGAAGTTTTCACTTCAGGATTTACTAAAAAAAATGCATTGCATTTTTTGTAAGTTTCAGTATAGATAAAAAAAACCGGCCCTTTAAGGAGCCGGCTTTCAAATATCCATTTTCACTGAGGTTTTAAACCGTCATAATATCCTTATCTTTTTTCTCAAAGAGCTCGTCCACTTCCTTGATGTATTTATCGGTAAGCTCCTGGATTTTATCCTGAAGCCGCTTTACCTCGTCTTCGGGCGTGCCTTCTTTTTCGAGGTCTTTGGCCATGTCGTTGCCTGAGCGGCGGGTGTTGCGAATGCTGATCTTGGTATCTTCCGCTTCGGCTTTTGCTTTTTTAACCAGGTCACGGCGCCGTTCTTCCGTAAGCGGCGGCACGCTGATCCTGAGGATCTCTCCTTCGTTTTTGGGGGTAAAGCCAAGGTTGGCAGCCAGGATGGCTTTTTCCAGCACCGGGATCATGCTTTTGTCCCAGGGATGCACGATGATCTGTCGCGGATCGGGGGTGTTGATGTTGGCCGTTTGTTCGATAGGCGTCATCACACCGTAGTAATCCACCTTTACACCTTCCAGCATTTGCGGACTGGCCTTGCCGGCATGGATTTTTTGAAATTCACGCTCCAGATGCTTGATGGCGTTCTGCATCTGCTCTTCGGTTTCCTGTAGTATCATCTGACTGTCTTCATTCATGACGCTTTGAGTTTTGTGTTATACAAAAATAGGAAAATCCAATTAAATGGTCCGGGTCCGTTTCAATCATGAACCAAAGTACCCGTATTTTGTCCGGCCAATACTTTTTTCAGGTTATCGCCGGCATTCATGTCGAACACCAGTATGGGCATTTTATTTTCCCGGCAGAGGGTGAAGGCCGTTTGGTCCATTACCCGCAGGTTTTTCTGGATGGCTTCTTCGTAAGTCAGTTCGTCGTATTTTTCTGCATCCGGGTTTTTTTCCGGGTCGTCGGTATAAATTCCGTCCACGCGGGTTCCCTTCAGCAGGGCGTCTGCACCGATCTCAACAGCACGCAGCGCTGAAGCCGTATCGGTTGTAAAAAAGGGATTCCCGGTTCCTCCGCTGATGATCACCACATATCCGCTTTCCAGATATTCCTTTGCTTTGGGTCCGCTCATCAGCTCGGCCAGCGGATGGATGGCGATACCCGAAAGCAGTTTTGTTTTGAGGCCCTTTTTTTCCATTGCCGATTGCAGCGCCAGGCTGTTGATCACCGTGGCCAGCATGCCCATGTAATCGCCTTTCACACGGTCCATGCCCTCGCCGGCGCCCTGCAAACCGCGGAAAATGTTTCCACCGCCAATCACAATGGCTACCTGGGCTTTTTGTTCGACAACCTCAGCGATTTCTTCGGCATAGCTGTTCAGCCTGCTGGGATCGATCCCGTGGGATTTCTCACCCAGCAGTGCTTCACCGCTTAATTTCAGCAATACTCTTTTGTATTTCATATTATCTGATAACCATAAAGGATTTCACAAATATGTTCTGTTCTGTGCTTAGCCGGTAAAAATACTGCCCGGCTTTCAGACTGTTTACGCTGAAACGCAGCAAATGTTTCCCGGCTTCTTTTCTGGTGTCTTCCAGCGTTTTAACAAGGCGTCCGTACATATCGAATACCTCCAGCCTGATCTGCTGCGGTTGATGGATCTCATAGCTGATGGTGGTACTGTTATTGGCCGGGTTCGGGTAGTTCTGTTCAAGGCTGGCTTGCGGCTGTGGTATCTCATTAACCGAAATAATATCAGATGTGTATTCCATGTGGATGCACCAGTCTTGTAGTAATCCCTGGTTTCCCTGATCCGAATCATACACTTTCAAAACCCAGTTTCCGTCAATTGGTTTGTCGTTGAATGCGCTGAGGGCTTCTTCCGGCTGATAACTGCCGTCGAAAGGAGCTACGCCTTCGGTGATGGGCGTGTTGGCCTCGTCATCAAAAATGGTGGTTTGATAATGATCGCCGCTACCGCCGTTGTTCAGGCTAAGGGGGATTTGGTCGCCTTCGGGTCCCAGCAGGTATATTTCCAGCTCGCCCGTGAAAGAATGCAGGATTTCAAGTTCCACGTTCAGATCGAGCAGGTATCCGTCCTCGTAAACGACAATGGTATCCAATGTGTTTTCCAGATCGTACACCGGTTTCGAACTTCCTTCCATGCAGATAGAAAGCTGCTGAACATCGGCAACAAAATACGAAAACATGTTTTCGGGGGCGGTAGTTCCGGGTGGATCGATTCCCTTTCCACCAACGGGAAGAGTGCTCACCATCATTGATTCTTCGTCCTGTGCAGCAATGTAATAATCCACCTGGCTGCCGGCAGGCTGTCCGGGTATGGTAAATTCGTAATTATCATAAAAATGATCGCCAGGCAAAACATAATCAAATTGGCCTCCGTCAACCCGGTAGTATAACCTGGGTTGTTTGTTCCCTGAGCCGATCTCATGGCTGGATTGTATCACCGCCGAAGCAACGCGGTCGTCCGTATTGTTGCTTGACTCCAGGGGGTCGTGGATGATCTCAAGCTTAAGGTCCATCGCTAAAGATAAAAAAGAGGCGATGGCTACGCGGCTCATTTTGTGAAAATAAAGAACGTTGATGTTCGAGAATTTGTCTTGGGTGGTATGGTAATAATCATTGAAATCTCCCCAATCCTCGATTAAAAGAATGGCGGAATAACCATTGTACCAAAACGAAGCATGATCGCTGGCCGTGGTACTGATGATGTTGCCATTCATATCCGGTTCGTAGATTTTTTGGGTGGTGATGAAATCATCTTTCAGATCACTCGACATATCATTGGATGAAACCGAATATTCCAGGTCGTCGTCCGCATCCCAGGCGATCATATCCAGGTTAACCACACCGAGGATGTCATCGTTGTTATTGGCGGCCTCTTCCGCATAAGCCCAGCTCCCGATCAAACCGTATTCTTCTTCATCAAATGCAATGAATTTGACGGTGTAGGGGATAACCATGTCTTTCATCAATCTGGCTGCTTCAAGCACACCGCATACCCCCGATGCATTGTCGTCGGCGCCTGGTGCCAGGGGACCCTCAGGCATATCGTCGTAATGCCCGCATATTATATATTGCTGTTCAGGATAATCGCTGCCGGTTTTGGTGGCAACCACATTGGTCCCTGTAGAGCTGTAACTGTGATATTGGGTGGTATATCCGAGTTCTTCAAGTTGTTCGTAAATCCATTGGGCAGCCATGGGATTGCCTTCGCTGTATGAGCTTCTGCTGGCAATGGTATAGGGCCCGCCGTCGATGGTAACCGATGTGTCGCCCGACAATTGCCTGTTAAGCAGCGAAAGGCTTTCCTCCGTTGTGAGCTGAATAAGTGAATCCACAACAGGACTGTAAGCGATTTGCCCGAGTACGCTGCCTGTTGTCAGAGCAAATAGAAGTGATAATGCAAGTAATTTGTTTCTCATATTTTTAAAAGATGTTTAAAATTTTACAGGATAATTTTCGTAATTGTATGGTAGTTTAGTGAAGTGCACAAACAAATCGCGATCCAAAGGATAATTGTTATTGTTGGCAATAAAGTTGTAGAAAATCCCGCCTTCCAGTCCAACGATCATTTCATTATCAATGGTCATCACCGCAATGGAATCTTCATAAACCCTTTCTATCCAGAAAAGCGAGCTTGGTGCTGTTTCTTTCTCAAGTTTCCAAACCCCGCTGGTATCTAATTTGATACGGGCATTGAAATTGCCGACAATTTTCAGGTTATACAATATCCTGAATTCGTCGGGAGGATTGATGATGTCCTCAGCTGTGGAAAAAACAGGTGGTTCAGGATCAATGTCGCTACCCTGGTAACATGCAAAGAACAAGGATGTTAACAGGATGATTGCACCAGGCCATATGTAGGATCCCTTTTTCATAAAACAGGGCTAAATTATTAAAAAAAACGCGAAGGGCCGCAGTATATTTTAGGGCTGGTTCACGATCTGGCATTCGCCTCTATTCAGATCCTGTTCAATCAGCTTATATTTTTTCTGGATTTCTCGTCCGTCGTTGTATCGAACCGTTACTTTTTCGTTTCTGCCGATTTTTCTTTCGGTACGTTTGATGGGTTCGGTGGATCGTTTTCCCTGTGTGTCGGCATGGGCCTGCGACAGAAGATCGGTACGTTCCTCTTTCATCCGGCTCATATCAACCCCCCTGGGCTGTTGGGCTTCCTGCACCGTATCTGCATCCTGCATGGGGATGTCGGCCCGGATCAGGAAGGAAACAATCTCTTCATTGATCTTTTCCACCATTTTCTTGAACAATTCAAACGACTCGAATTTATAGATCAGCAAGGGGTCTTTCTGTTCATACTGGGCATTCTGAACGCTCTGCTTCAAATCGTCCATTTCCCTGAGGTGCTCTTTCCATGAATTGTCGATGATGGAAAGATTGATCCCTTTGTCGATGGCCAGGCTGACTTCTTTCCCTTTGTCTTCATATGCTTTTTTCAGGTTTGCAATGGCCTGCATATTCTTGTTGCCATCCGTGATGGGGATGGCAATGTTTTCGTAGGGCGTTTTACGTTCATAAACATCCCTGATCACCGGGTAGGTTTTCTGTGCGATGAGTTTTCGCTTCTCACTGTAGTTTTCATAAACAATGCTAAAGATCTTTTGCGTGATCTCCGCCGGGGAAAGCTGCATGAAATCCTGCTCGTCGAAAGGTGAATCCACTGCAAGGTTTTTCAGTAAGGACATGCGAAATCCTTCGTAGTCGCGCATTTCCTGGAAATCAAGAACGGTTTTTTCAGCCACGTCGAAAATCATGTTTGAGATGTCAACTGCCAGTCTGTCGCCAAAAAGGGCATGACGGCGTTTTTTGTAGATCACCTCACGCTGGGAGTTCATGACATCATCATATTCGAGCAGCCGCTTTCTTATGCCAAAGTTATTTTCTTCCACCTTCTTTTGGGCGCGCTCAATGCTTTTGGTGATCATCGAATGCTGGATCACTTCTCCTTCTTTCAGGCCGAGCCGGTCCATGATGCCTGCGATACGCCCCGATCCGAACATACGCATCAGGTCGTCTTCCAGTGAAACAAAAAACTGCGAGCTGCCCGGGTCGCCCTGCCTTCCGGCGCGGCCCCTCAGCTGTCTGTCAACCCGCCTTGATTCGTGGCGCTCGGTTCCGATGATGGCCAGGCCGCCGGCTTCCTTCACGCCCTTGCCCAGTTTGATATCGGTACCACGACCTGCCATATTGGTGGCGATGGTCACGGCTCCTGCAATACCGGCTTCCGCTACCACATCGGCTTCTTTCTGGTGAAGCTTGGCGTTGAGTACATTGTGTTTGATGTGTTTCCGCTGCAGCAATTTGCTTAGCAATTCGGAGGTTTCTACGGAAGTGGTACCCACCAAAACAGGCCTTCCGGCTTTAATCAACTCGACGATCTCCTCGATCACTGCATTGAATTTTTCACGTTTGGTTTTGTAAACCAAATCCTGTCTGTCGTCGCGGACAATTGGTTTATTGGTGGGAACCACCACCACATCCAGTTCATAAATATCCCATAACTCACCTGCTTCGGTTTCGGCCGTACCGGTCATACCGGCCAGCTTGTTGTACATCCTGAAGTAGTTTTGCAGGGTGATGGTGGCATAAGTTTGTGTGGCGGCCTCCACCTTCACATTTTCCTTGGCTTCGATGGCCTGGTGCAGGCCGTCGGAATACCTTCTTCCTTCCAGGATACGCCCGGTTTGCTCATCCACGATCTTGATCTTGTTGTCCATGATCACGTATTCGACATCTTTCTCAAACAGGGCGTATGCTTTCAGCAACTGGTTGACCGAGTGAACGCGTTCCGATTTAATTGCGAAGTCCTGCAGGAGCACATTTTTCTTTTTGAGCTTTTCGTCTTCAGAAATGTCATGTTTTTCAAGCTCGGCTATCTCAGATCCGATATCGGGCAATACGTAAAAATCCGTTTCCTGATATGATTCGGTGATCAGGTCGATACCTTTTTCGGTGATGTCGATGCTGTTGTTTTTCTCATCGATCACAAAGAACAGCTGCTCATCTATGATGTGCATATTCTTGGATTGCTCCTGCAGGTAAAAGTTTTCCGTTTTCTGCAAGAGTGATCTTATGCCGGGTTCACTGAGAAACTTGATAAGAGCTTTATTTTTAGGAAGTCCGCGATATGCCCTGAAAAGCAGGTCGCGGCCCTTTTTCTCTTCTTCGGTACTTGGTTCTTCTTTGCTGAGTATGCTTTTCGCCTCGGCAAGTATATTGGTTACAAATTTTCGTTGGGCGCTGTAAAGTCTTTCAACGGCAGGTTTCAGTTCATGGAATTCCTGCTTGTCTCCTTTGGGGGTTGGGCCGGAAATAATGAGGGGCGTTCTGGCGTCGTCGATCAGCACGGAGTCAACCTCATCCACAATGGTGTAATTGTGGGGCCTTTGGACCAGTTCCTTGGGATTGCCTGTCATATTATCGCGCAGGTAGTCGAATCCGAATTCATTGTTGGTGCCGTAAGTAATATCGGCCAGGTAAGCCTGCCTTCTTGCATCGGAATTGGGATCATGCTTGTCGATGCAATCTACTTTCAATCCATGGAACTCAAACAAAACACCCATCCATTCGCTATCCCTTTTGGCCAGGTAGTCGTTCACGGTAACGATGTGGACCCCTTTGCCGGGCAGGGCGTTCAGGTAAACCGGCAGGGTGGCTACCACCGTTTTGCCTTCCCCGGTTGCCATCTCGGCGATCTTTCCCTGATGCAGCACCACGCCACCTATCAACTGAACATCATAATGGATCATATCCCATGTGATTATGGTTCCACCTGCTTTCCAACTGTTGTTGTAAATGGCTTTGTCACCTTTGATCTGGATGTGTTCATGGGTCTGGGCGAGTGATTTGTCAAAATCAGTCGCAGTCACCTCAATGGTTTCATTTTCTTTGAAACGGCGGGCGGTTTCACGCATTACTGCAAAAGCTTCCGGCAGGAGCTCGTTTAAAATTTCCTGGGATTTTTCGTAGCTTCTCTTTTCAAGCTTATCCACTTCTTCCCAGAGTTTTTCACGGTTCTCGATATCATCTTCCTCTTCAATTTGCTCCTTCAATTCCCTTATCCGGTTTTCTTCCCCGGATAGATATTCGTGTATCTTTTCCCTGAATTCGATGGTTTTCCGTCTTAGCTCATCGTTGCTTAGCTTGCTGAGTTCCGGGTAAATTTCATTGATCTGATCAACAATGGGGAGCATTTCTTTGATGTCCCTGTCTGATTTGGTGCCGAATAATTTCTTTAAAGCGTTAAGCATAATTGCCTGATATTCATTATCTAATTATGATGTTCAAATGCCCCCTAATCAACAATTATTCCAATTGTTTTTTGGGTACACAAATGTAAATTAAATTCAACAGCTATTCAACCGTTTTCCAGGATTAAGGTCAATTGCCGGTTGCTCTGCCGCTGTACTTGCGCAGCACATCTTCAATTTGCTCTGCCGGCAATTTGGCAGGATAACGCAAAACATTTCCTTCCTCATCAAGCAGGATATTGTGCGGGAAGGTGAAAACCCGGTAGTTATAGAGCACTTCAAATTGCTTGTTGAAATGAAGAAAAGTCCAGGGATATCCCTTTGTTTCTACAAACCGACTTGCCGCAAACGGGTTTTTATCCGTAGAAATGCTGACAATCCTGATGGCATCATTAAAGCGGTCGTAAACCTTCGCAATACTATCCAGAGTGGCAATACAGCTTCTGCAATCCAGGTTCCAGAAGTTGATGTAGGTGATCTTTCCTTCCAGCTGTTGCCTGCTTAAACTATCTGTGTTCAAGCCGGGCAATGTGAAATCGGGGGCGGGTGTTCCCACTTTCAGCCTGGTGAATTTGGTGATCAGGTTTGAAGCGATTTTCCTGTTTTCCTTATGATTTAGTTTTGTTTCCGCTTCCTTCAGGATCAGGATAATCTGATCCCGGTCAATAGTGGGAATGTTGTGCAGCTCTTTTATCGTGTTCAGTAGAACCATTTCGAGCAGGCGATTGTCCTCCTTTAGCAGTTCATCTTCCTGAGCAATTTTCCAAAAAGCGTCGAAACCATCTTTATTCCTTATGGCCGTGATAAAAGATACCACATCCACCTGCCGTGATTTGGAAATGAAATATTCATCAAACAACTGGTGAAAGAGATACATGTATTCGGTGTTTTGATAGCGGACAGGCTTGTTGATAAAGTGTTCGCCGGAAATTGTTTCCAGGGATTTTTTCCTGGCAAAATGTTCGATGCCTGCAATTTTATACACGATGTAGTTTTCAAAATAAGCGTTGTCGAATCCTTCGAAGCTTTTATTCAACCGGTGGCGTAGGGTGTCGATCAGGTGATGTTTGCGATGTTTGTAAATGGCGTCGAAATGCTCCATAATAAAATCGTTATACAGGGCGTCGGCGTCCAGGATATTCCTGTTCAGCGGGCTGTCGCTCAAAAAGTTGAGTTCAAGACCGGCTTCCTGCGAATAAGCCAGCGGTTGCGCACCCGGATCAGCGATCACCTCCAGCTTAAGATGGGCGCCGGGTTGCAGATAGATGTCGGCGCCTATCATACCCGTCGAAAGTATGGCGTAGATGGTTTCACCGACTTCTGCCTTCAATTCGAAGCTTTCGTCACTTTTTGCGATGGTCCGGTTAATGATCTCATCTTCATAAGAGATCATGTCTTTGTATTTCACCAGGTAAACTACATCACCCTTTCCGTTTTTGAGGGTTCCCCTGATTGTGGTTTGCTGGCTGAATAGCCCCAGGCTGATAAAGCTCAACAGGATAAGAGAAAATAATTTCTTCATTTTATAAATGCGTTGTGCACAACAAAAACGAATGCCGCAAGGATTTATTTGATCAGAGTTTGATGCCGTCGGGAATGAAGCGGGAAGCATCTCCGCCGTTGCGATACACGTCTCTGACGATGGATGAGTTGATGGGGGTGAGTTCGGGAGTGGTCAACAGGAATACCGTTTCAATTTCAGGATAAAGCTTTTTGTTGGTTTGCCCGATGCTTCGTTCAAATTCAAAGTCAGCCGAGGTGCGCAATCCGCGCAGCAAATACCTGGCGCCTTTCCTTTTGCAGTAGTCCACCGTTAGCCCGGAATAGGTTTCAACAGAGATGGCCGGGACCTCCATGAAAACTTTTTTGATCCATCCCAACCGTTTCTCGAGTGGGAACATGGCTCGTTTTTCCGGGTTTTGCCCCACTGCTATGATGATTTCGTCGAACAGGGGGATGGCCCTTATAATGACTGATTCATGGCCTTTGGTGATGGGATCGAAGGAACCCGGGAATACTGCGATTTTTTTCATGATTCGGATTTCTGCGTTTATACAGCAAATTTATAACCTTTTTCGGAATCCTTAAAAAAAGCGTAGGTTTGTAAGATGAAATTCAATGCACAAATTGCCAGGCAGGTATCCGACTACCTGCTTCAGATAGAAGCAGTAAAGCTGAATCCCGAAAATCCTTTTACCTGGGCCTCGGGTTTGCGATCACCGATTTATTGCGACAATCGCGTAACCCTTTCTTACCCCGAAATACGCACATATATCAAGGAGCAATTTTGCGCCATACTCGAAAAAGTGTTTAACGAAGCGGAAGTGGTAGCCGGAGTTGCCACCGGAGGTATTGCACAGGGCGCTTTGGTGGCGCAGGAGTTCAACCTGCCGTTTGTGTATATCCGCTCTTCAGAAAAATCGCATGGTCTGGAAAACAAAATCGAAGGCCACGTGAACAAAGGACAGAAAGTGGTGGTCATCGAAGACCTGGTTTCCACCGGCGGCAGCAGCCTGCGGGCGGCAACCGCCTTGCGCGATGCAGGTTGCGAAGTTGTGGGCATGGCGGCCATCTTCAGTTATAATCTTGATGTCGCCCTGAAGAATTTTGATGAAGCAAAAGTTCAGCTGCGTACGCTGGCGGATTATGAGAGCCTGATCCACCAAGCAATTGAAACCGAATATGTTACAAAGAACCAGATGGAATCGCTGCTTGAATGGCGGAAAGATCCGAAAGCCTGGGGAGCAAAATTTGAATAATATGGCAGAATTTAAAAGCGAACAAAAAACAATAAACAGATCAGCGGCGTATATTTATAACTTCCTCAGCGATTTTACCAATTTCGAACACCTGATGCCTGAGCAGATCACCAACTGGCAAGCCACCGAAAACAATTGCTCCTTCACCATACAGGGAATGGCCGATGTGGCCATGCGCATGGAAGAAAAAATACCGGGCAAAAAAGTGTATGTTGTTTCGGAAGGCAAGGTGCCCTTTGAATTCGATATGACATTCAAGCTGGATGAAGAAAAAGACAACAACACCAAAGTAAACCTGATGATCAACGCCAGCATCAATCCCATGATGGTGATGATGGTGAAACGGCCCCTGTCGAACCTGGTCAACATCATGGTGGATAAGCTTAAGGAGCATATGGAAGGCTGAGCTGTTATCTTCTCGTGTATAAATAATATTACTTAGAACTTTTTTGAATCCGGCTGAGGCGGACAGGGGGTTCATTCTCCGCCCACTGGGGCGTTTTTCAATATTTTATTTAATTCTCCGCTGCTCTGCGGCGGGATAGTTTATTGTAAACTGATTACCTTTGTGCATAACCAATACGCACTGCTATGTTAACATTGGTAGCACTTGTTGCTGCAATCCTGTTGCAATTTGTCGCGGTTTTTTTTGCATTGAGGCTCACCAAAAAGACCAAATACAGGCTTTCCTGGATTTTGATCTCCGCCGGCTTTTTTTTTATGGCGGTCAGGCGGTTCCTGGAATTTATTTCATACACCCGGCCCGAAACAGCCGAACGTTTATCAGAATTTAACAACTGGCTGAGCGTAGTCACCTCAATCGTGATCACGGCCGGTGTGATCCTGATTAGCGAGTTGTTCAATTATCTTCAAAGGGTCGAAAAGCTCAGGGAAGATGCGGAGAAGAGAGTGCTTAACGCCATTATACAGACAGAGGAAAACGAAAGAAAACGTTTTGCCAAAGACCTGCACGATGGCCTCGGTCCCTTGCTCAGCTCGGTGAAGATGTCGGTTTCATCCCTGCAACAACTGCAAGAAAATTCGCAATGCCGGCTGATCATTGGAAATGCGGAAAAGGCCATCGCCGAATCGATCAGGAGCATCAAGGACATTTCCAACAACCTGAGTCCACATATACTGAACAACTTTGGATTGGCCGCGGCCATCAGGAATTTTACAGAAAAACTGAAAGATTCGGGACCGGTCGGGATTGATTTTGAGACCAATATGCAGGACCTGCGTTTTGAGGAAAACAAGGAGGTGATCCTCTACCGGGTGGTTTGTGAGTTGATCAACAACACGCTAAAACATGCCGGGGCCACAGAGGTGAAAATCAGCCTGCAGAAATCAGGTAACCAGCTTCGACTCAATTATTCGGATAACGGTAAAGGATTTGCGGTTGAAAAAGTGCTGGCTCAAAAAGGAAAAGGCATGGGATTGCCCAATATGATTTCAAGGATAAAATCGGTAAAAGGCGAATTTGATATATTCGAACTGGTGCAGGGTGGAATTCGCGCTGAAGTGAAAGTTAAAATCAAAGCTTATGAAAAAGATTAAGATATTTATTGCCGATGACCACAACCTTTTCCGGGATGGCCTGAAACTGCTGCTGGGCAGCTTCAGCGATATGGAAGTGGCAGGCGAGGCTTCCAATGGAAAAGAGTTGTTGGATAAGATTGATGATCACTCCGATAATATTGTTCTGCTTGATATCGATATGCCTGAGATGAGTGGTATTGAGGCAGCTGAAAAAGCAACGGGAAAATACCCTGATCTGAAGATCATCGCCCTCTCGATGTTTGGGGATGCAGAATATTATTATGGTATGATCGAAGCAGGGGCGAAGGGATTCCTGCTGAAAAACTCCAACATCACCGAAGTAGAAAAAGCCATCCGGACGGTGGAAGAGGGGGGCAGCTATTTTTCACCCGAATTGCTTTTCGAGGTGGTAAAAAATATAAGAAAGATTAAGGAACGCATGAATATGCTTGATCTGACGGAAAGAGAAACCGAAATCCTCTATCACATTTGCAAGGGCATGTCGAACCAGGAGGTCGCCGATCTGCTCAACCTGAGCAAAAGAACGGTTGATAAGCACCGTTCGAACCTGCTTGCAAAAACAAACTCTAAAAACACAGCCAGCCTGGTTGTGTTTGCCATCAAAAACAAGCTTGTTAAAATTTGAGCCTTGTATTCTGAATAGGTATAAATACCCATCGTAAAAATACCCTCTGATTTAAGCTTTTAATGGCTGTTGCCGCCGGGTGTCCCGAATTAGTTTTGCTTCATTAATCAAAACATAACAACCATGCGATTACTACAAAGAAGTTTTCTGATGGGCGGTATCCTGGGCATGATCATCATTCAATTTTCATGTGGCGGCTCTTCTGCCGGAAAGCAAGATGAGATGGAAGGCACCATCAGCATCTCGGGCGCCTTTGCTCTTTACCCGATGACGGTGCGTTGGGCCGAGGAGTTCAACAAGGTTTATCCCGACATAAGAATAGACATATCCGCCGGCGGCGCTGGCAAGGGCATGGCCGACGCCCTTACGGGTATGGTTGATCTGGGGATGTTCAGCAGGGAAGTCACCAATGTGGAAATTGATAAGGGAGCATGGCATATCGCGGTGGCGAAGGATGCCGTGTTGCCTACCATCAGCGACAAGAATCCCTGTTTGAAGCAAATCAAAGGACTGGGATTGAACCGGTCTACATTCAGGGATATATTCGTGAACGGCAGGCTGCACAACTGGGGCTTGCTGGCCGACCAATGCAAGTCGGGGGCCGATATTCATCTGTTCACCCGTTCGGATGCCTGCGGTGCGGCACAGATGTGGGCTCAGTACCTTGGCGGCGATCAGGAAGACCTGCTTGGGATTGGCGTTTACGGTGACCCGGGCATGGCGGATGCCATTAAGAACGATCCACTGGCACTGGGTTTCAACAACGTGGTTTATGTTTACGATATCAACAGTCGTCTGCCTTATCCGGGGCTGGCGGTGGCTCCTATCGATTTGAACGATGATGGTCTGATAACAGAAGATGAAAACTACTACGGTCATCTCGACACCCTGATGAATGCCATAAGAAAAGAGCAGTACCCCTCGCCTCCGGCCCGGGAGCTTTATTTCGTTGGCAAAGGGAAACCGCAGCGGAAGGTCGTTTTGACTTTCCTGGAGTGGATATTGACGGAGGGACAGACTTTCCTGAATGAGGCCGGTTATGTGGTACTTCCGGAAGAAAAAGTAAAAAGGGAGTTACAACGCATCAGGTAAATCAGAATGAAGCAGATTTTGAAAGTACGTCAACTGGGTTTGGATCGTTACCTCAAAGCAAAACTGCATGCGGGCTGGATGATGGCATGCCTGGTTCTGGTGATGCTGCTGCCTTTTATCCTCGGAGTTGGACTGTTGCTTAAATCCGAAATGCTGATCAGGGATCACTCCCTGCTTGATTTGATATTTTCAAAAGAATGGAAGCCCCTTTCAGGAGAATTCGGGTTTTATCCCTTTATCGTGAGTTCGCTTTGGGTGACCGCCGCGGCATTGCTTATCGCCGGACCGGTTTGCCTGCTCACCGCCATACACCTTACACAATATGCCAAAAAGTACGTATTACGCATTATGCACCCGGTGATCGATATTCTTGCCGGTATTCCTTCAGTGATCTATGGAGTTTGGGGTATCCTGGTGATCGTACCCTGGATTTCGAATTACCTGGGCCCGTTTTTTGGTAAAACCACTTCGGGCTACACCATTCTGGCAGGGGCCATTGTGCTGGCCATCATGATCATTCCGTTTATCCTAAACATTCTTATTGAGATTTTTAGGAATGTCCCGGACGAATTGTCGGAGGCTTCGCTTGCGCTGGGCGCTACACGTTGGCAAACCATCAAGTTCGTTTTGCTGAAAAAGTCGACGCCGGGCATTATTTCAACCTTTGGTCTTGGAATATCGCGGGCTTTCGGCGAAACCATTGCTGTATTGATGGTTGTGGGCAATGTTGCCATTGTGCCTGACGGATTGTTCCAGCCTGGTTACCCCTTGCCGGCATTGATTGCCAATAATTACGGAGAGATGCTGTCGATTCCCAGTTACGATTCCGCCCTGATGTTTGCCGCCCTTATCCTGTTTGTGGTGGTGATTGTCTTTAACCTGTTTGCCAGGGCGCTTATCATTAGAACCGATAAACACAATTGAGCATGAGAAAGATGAAATACATAGAGGAAAGATTTTTCAGAGTGCTGATGTTTTTATCCACCTGCCTGATTGTACTTGTGCTGTTTCTTATTGTTTTCAGCGTGTTGTATAAAGGGCTGCCTGCCCTCAGCTGGGAGATGATTAGCCAGGTCCCGAAAGGCGGGTTTTACTTCGGCAAGGAAGGAGGCATCCTGAATGCGATTGTTGGTTCCCTTTATTTATCAGTTGGAGCCACCTTCCTGGCTTTTGTTATTGGTTTGCCGGTGGCGCTTTTTATGAATGTTTATCTGGTGAAGCATAAAAAACTACTCAATACCATCAGGTTTTTCCTGGATCTTTTATGGGGGGTTCCATCAATAGTTTATGGTGCCTTCGGTTTTGCAATTATGCTGTTTTTCGGCCTGAGGACCTCGCTGCTTGCCGGGATCATTACCGTATCTCTGTTCATCATTCCGATCATAATCAGGGGGATGGACGAAGTGTTCAAATCGGTGCCCCGTGGCCTGCTGGAGAGCTCCCTTTCACTTGGCTCAACACGCTCTGAGACCTCCTACAGGGTTTTCTTCAAGCAAGGCATTGCGGGTGTGATCACGGCATTGCTGCTTTCTTTTGGCAGGGCTATCGGCGACGCTGCTTCCATACTTTTCACCACAGGCTTCACGGACCACATGCCCTCCGGCCTGTCTCAGCCTGTCGCCACCCTGCCATTATCTATCTTTTTCCAGCTGAGCTCCCCCATACCCGAAGTGCAGGACAGGGCTTATGCCTCGGCGGCGGTACTGGTTTTTATTGTTTTGATAATAAGTCTGCTTTCGAGGATGTTCTCCAATGTATATCATAAAAATAAAATCCAATTCTGAAATGAACAATACCAAAATAACTGTTAAAAACCTCGACCTGATGATTGGGAAGCATCATATTCTGAAAGACATCAATACAAGCATTCCGGAAAAGAAAATCACGGTGATCATGGGCCCCTCAGGTTGTGGAAAAACTACCTTGCTGAAGAGCTTCAACCGGCTCACCGATCTTTATCCCGAAGTACGTTTAAACGGGCAGATCATGATCGATGGAAAAGATGTTTTGCACACCCGCGAAGACATTACAAAGATCAGGAAGAAAATGGGGTTGCTGGCACAAAGACCATATCCTTTGCCCATGAATATATACAACAATATTGCCTATGGTCTGAGGATCAGTGGCCGGAAAAGGAAAGTCTGGCTCAGCAAACGGGTGGAGTTTTATTTGAAACAGGTCAGCCTGTGGGAAGAAGTCAAAGACCGCTTAAAAGAACCTGCTGCCAGGCTCAGCATCGGACAACAACAGCGCCTCTGCCTGGCGCGCGGACTGGCTGTTGAACCGGAGATCATCCTGGCAGATGAGCCTACCTCATCTTTGGATCCAATCTCCAGCCAGGCTATTGAAGAAAAATTTATTGAGTTGAAACAAAGATACTCCATTGTGCTTGTTACCCATATTTTAAGACAGGCTAAAAGAATTGCGGATCATGTGATCTTTATGTATCTTGGTAGGATTGTTGAACAAGGTCCGGCAGAAGAAATTTTTAATAACCCGAAAAAGGAGATTACAATGTCCTATTTGAAAGGAAAATTTTATTAACCAATTCTAAAATTGCCATGTTTAGGTTTTTTTGTTTTTCACTTTTTGTGCTGAGTCTTATATGCAGCAACAAAGTTTATTCGCAGTTTCTTTTAAAGGCAGAACTAAGGCCCCGCGCCGAATTCAGGCACGGATATAAAAAGCTGGCAGAGGAGAATGCCGAACCCGCGATCTTTGTTAGCCAGCGAAGCAGGCTTATGTTTTATTATCAAAGCAAATCGCTTGATGCTGGATTTTCGATTCAGGATGTGCGGGTGTGGGGAGATGAAGGCCTGTATTCCTCTACCGGCGTATTTGGTGATCACGCCAGCATCGACGCCAATGAGGCCTGGATCGGGTTGAAGCCGTTTACTAACTTCTACATCAAGATCGGCCGGCAGTATTTCGACTATGACTCAAAACACCTGCTTTGGAATCGCAACTGGAACCAACATTCACTTTCATACGATGCCTTACTCCTTCAATATGAAATGAAGAAAACCAGCATCGACCTTGCTTTTTCTCTCAATAACAAAAGGGAAAATATCTTTGAAAACTATTTTGAAGCACAGAAAATCAAAACCATGAATTTCTTGCATATTGAACAGGATCTATCGAATAGACTTAGCGGATCGCTAATGTTTATGCTTACCGGATACACTCCCTCGGATTCTTCTAGCATAATATTTAGCAGGGGAACTTATGGCCTGTATTTTAACTACAGGCATCCAAATGTGCAAGCCGAACTTGCAGGGTATTACCAGAATGGAAAAAACCGGCATGGAACAGAAGTGCAGGCACATTTCCTGTTTTCGCGGATTGATTATTTAACAGGTGTTTTCCGCTTTGGCGCTGGTTACACGGTGATATCGGGAAACAAAATCAATACCGCCCGGGATAACCTCTTCGACATTTTTTATGGCGCCCGCCATCGCTATTACGGACTTATGGATTATTTCAGCAACATACCGGCGGGAACTTCAAACAGTGGACTGCAGGACCTGATGCTGACTGCCAGCGTATTTCCTTTTAAGAATACAAGTCTGTCTATCGACTATCATCTTTTCTCAACGCAACAAACGCTGGTGTTGTTGCCCGGCCATAGCGATCCTGCAGAAATGAAGGGCGCTCTCGGCAGTGAATTCGATTTTCATTTTTCAGTGGACTTTCGATCCGACATTAATTTGCGCGGAGGTTATTCCCTGATGTTCCCAACAGATAACCTCCGGCAAATACAGGGAATACAGCAAGATGAAACCGGCTTATCATACTGGGGCTGGTTGATGCTAACCGTGAAGCCCACTTTGTTCAGCAGCGAATAAATCAAAGGATATACTCCACTTCCTTGAAATCGAAGCTGTGAATGCGTCCGTCTTTTTTTTCGATCAGCAATTTACCGTATTCGTCAACTCCTCTTACCCTGCCTTGAAAGCCCTCACTTTTTACCTGATATCTATGCCATTCATCCAGGCGATACAGGGCATGACGGTAATCCGCATCAAGCATCTCCACTTTGTTGTATTTCAATTGATGATACCGCCGGTCGAGATTTGAGGCCAGATCTTTCAGGCATTCTTCAAGATGGTAGTTTTTGCCTGTAAGCTGTTTAAGTGAAACCGGGTTGGGCGCGTCGCTGCGGAAAACCACCTGGTTGATATTCAACCCCATCCCGATCACCGAAAAATCCATCCCGCTTCCTTTGATGGTGTTGTTGATCAGGATGCCGCATGCTTTTGAATTATCGATATAAATATCATTCGGCCATTTGATGCTTGCGGAGCGCTTGGGTAGTTTTTCTTTTAAAAAATCATATACCCCGAGCGATACAAATTTGTTCAGCATAAATTGCCGCTGGGGTGGAAGAAAAGAGGGGTAGATAATTATGCTGAAGGTAAGGTTTTTGCCGGCTTCGCTTTCCCAGCTATTGGCGTCCAGCCCTTTGCCTTCGGTCTGATCGACGGCCCGAACAATGGTACCCTCCTGATATTCGTTTTCGTGTATTGAACTTAATACAAAATTATTTGTTGATTTCACGTTATCCATAAGGATAATGTTATGACCGATGATCCTGTTGTTATGCACGGGCTAAACCTTAATTAAACAGATGGTTAAGAAATGCAAAAGGACTAAGAAAGCTTTGCAATTTTA
This sequence comes from Bacteroidales bacterium, assembly GCA_021738625.1. Classification (GTDB taxonomy): domain Bacteria; phylum Bacteroidota; class Bacteroidia; order Bacteroidales; family JAIOZK01; genus JAIOZK01. Next base: position 4,054 of record JAIPBS010000051.1, on the reverse strand, counting down.
TCTATCTTTGCAAAGATAGAAAGGAAAAATATGACAGACAACCGCAAGCTTGAAGCTGAGAAACTTGTTAAAATTATTGTTGATAGCCTACAGGAAAAAAAAGCGAAGGATGTTGTCAGCATGAATATGAAAAACATTCCGAATGCCATTACAGATTATTTTATCGTTTGCCACGGCACTTCCACCACTCAGGTAGAGGCTATTGCAGATGCCGCAATAGAGAGGATGAGGGATGAAGCAGGTGAGAAACCTTGGCATACCGAAGGCAGGGAAAACGCGGAATGGATTTTGATCGACTATGTGAATGTGGTCCTGCATGTGTTCCAGGAAAGCGTCAGAAAATTCTATCAACTTGAAGAATTATGGGCTGACGCAGACTTGGAAACATATGATGATGAGCAGGATTGAATATTGTTATTATAATTTGAAGTTAAACAGACAGAATGACAGAAGATAAAAGAAACACCAATAAACAACCCGGACAAGATACCCCAAGAGGAAAAGAAGACAAGCCAAAAGGAAAATTCAATTTTTACTGGATATATGGTATTCTGATCGTTGTTTTTTTGGCTATACAGTTTTTAAACTGGGGAGACGCCGTGAAAAGCACCGATCTCGGTGAATTGAAAAAGATGCTGGCTGACGGGGATGTTGAAAAGATCACCCTGATCAACAAGGAAAGAGCGGAAGTTTTTATAAAGGACGACAGGCTTTCCAAATCACGTTATGAAGAAGTGCGTGACAAGCGCGGTACACCCGGTCCGGAGTATTATTACAACGTAACTTCACCCGATTCGTTTAAAGAGGATGTTGAAAGCGCCCAGCAAAATCTTCCGGAGGAAGACTGGGTTTACATCGAAAACAAGACCGAACGTAACTGGGGAGGTGAGATCCTTGGATGGGTATTGCCTATTGCCCTGCTACTGGGCGTGTGGTTTTTTATTATGCGGATGATGAGCCGCGGAGGCGGAGGCCCCGGCGGACAGATCTTCAACATTGGAAAGTCCAAAGCTCAGTTGTTTGATAAAAGCCAGAGCGTTACCGTTACCTTTAGCGATGTAGCCGGACTTGAGGAGGCCAAGGTAGAAGTGATGGAAGTGGTTGATTTTCTGAAAAATCCGCAGAAATACACGGAATTGGGCGGAAAGATCCCAAAAGGCGCTTTGTTGATCGGTCCTCCCGGTACCGGTAAAACATTGCTGGCCAAGGCGGTTGCCGGTGAGGCCCAGGTGCCCTTCTTTTCGATATCCGGTTCTGATTTCGTGGAGATGTTTGTCGGCGTGGGGGCTTCCCGTGTCAGAGACCTGTTTAAACAGGCCAAGGAAAAGGCGCCCTGTATCATCTTTATTGATGAGATCGACGCCATCGGGCGTGCCCGTGGCAAGAACCCGATGACCGGCGCCAACGACGAGAGGGAGAATACTCTGAATCAGTTGCTGACCGAAATGGACGGTTTTTCCAGCAATACCGGTGTGATCATTTTAGCAGCCACCAACCGGGCCGACATCCTGGACCGCGCCCTGATGCGCGCAGGTCGTTTCGACAGACAGATCCATGTGGAGCTGCCCGACCTGGAAGAACGTAAAGCCATTTTTAAGGTGCACCTCAGGCCTTTGGTCAAGATCAACAAAAACGTGGACCTGGAATTCCTGGCTAAACAAACACCCGGTTTCTCCGGCGCTGACATTGCCAATGTGTGTAATGAGGCCGCTTTGATCGCTGCCCGAAAAAACAAAAAGGAAGTCGACAGGCAGGATTTTATGGATGCCATCGACCGCATCATCGGTGGACTGGAGAAACGCAACAAGATCATTTCACAGCACGAAAAGAAAACCATTGCATTTCATGAATCGGGGCATGCTTCCGTTAGCTGGTTGCTCGAACACGCCCATCCGCTTGTGAAGGTAACCATTGTGCCCAGGGGAAAAGCGCTTGGCGCCGCATGGTACCTGCCCGAAGAAAGGCAGATCACAACCTACGAACAGCTATTCGACGAAATGACTGCAGCCCTTGGCGGCCGGGCCGCTGAACAGGTCATTTTCGGTAAAATATCTACCGGCGCACTGAATGACCTCGAGAAAGTGACAAAACAGGCCTATAACATGGTGGTTTATTTCGGGCTGAACGATAAGATCGGGAATATCTCCTATTACGATTCAACGGGGCAGCAGGAGTATTCCTTTACCAAACCCTACAGCGAAAAAACTGCTGAGCTTATCGACCAGGAAGTGAAAAAAATGATTGAGCTGGCGTATAAACGGGCCAAAGAGATTCTTGCAAAACATAAAGATCAACTGGTTCAGCTGGCCAACAAGTTGCTCGACAGGGAAGTGATCTTTAGCACCGACCTGGAGGAGATTTACGGAAAGCGCCCATGGGATGAAAAGAAAAAGCAGGAAGAGGAACAACAGCGCATTCAGAAAAAGAAACTGAGTAAGCGCACGCAGAAAGTTATCGAACGCACCATGAAAGAAAATATGCCCGAAGAGAAGAAAGAAGAGAAAGAAGAAAAAGAGAAGAAAGTTCCTGAAAAGGCCAGTGGGGATAAGAAAACCAAACAGGATAAATCCAAAGAACAATCGGGCAAATCCAAGGATTCTTCTCAAAATAAAAACAGAGCATAAATGCAGGAAACCACTTCCCGCGAAAAGATCCTGAAAAAAGTCAGGAATGCCCTCATGAACAAGCCTGACCTGTCTGCGGAAAACGTGGACTGGAACCGGCCTGTTTATGCTGAAATGCCTGATCCGGTCGATATTGCCTTCGCCAAAGAGCTGAACAGGGTTGGTGGTAAATTCCTGTATTGTGAAGGTCATGCTGATTTTGCAGGGGCTCTTGAAGCATTGATGGAGGAAAGGGAATGGAAGAACATATTTTGCCTCGAACCGGCCATTCAGGATTTTCTGTTGCATCATGATATTTCATACCGGAATAAGGAAGATGATTTTGCTGAGATGACAGTGGGATTGACCGGCTGTGAATTCCTGGTGGCCCGACTGGGTAGCGTAATGGTTTCATCGGCCCATAAAAGCGGCAGAAGGATCAATGTGTTTCCCGAAACCCATCTGGTGATGGCCTATGCTTCTCAGATCGTACCTGACCTGAAACAGGCGCTAAAGGGCATACGACAGAGATATGCCGGTAATTTCCCTTCTATGGTCAGCCTGATCACCGGCCCCAGCCGTACGGCCGACATAGAGAAAACCCTGGTAATGGGCGCCCATGGTCCAAAAGAACTGATTGTTTTTTTAATTGAAGACAGATAAAATTGAAGCTATGGAAGACTGGAAAAAAGTTTATAGCACGGATAAAATGTATAAGGTGAACATACTGAAAGCTTTGCTGGCAGAAGAAAATATCGAGACGCGCGAGATCAGCACCAAAGATTCGATGTTTCCCATTGGTGGCATCGAGATCTATGTTGATCGCAAACATCTGGCGAAAGCTCAGGAAATTATTGAAAATCACCAGGATTTGTGAAAAATCTGATCACAAGGACTTTATCCGGAATTGTTTTTCTTGTAGTGCTCATTGGTTCCATCCTCTGGAGCCAGTATGCCTTCATTGGGCTTTTTTTGATCATTTCTTTGCTGGGCCTGAACGAATACTTCAGCATGGTCAACCGTTTTGAAGGTGTTAATATCGACAAGCTATTCGGACTGCTTTGCGGTGGCCTGATGTTCTTGTTGTTTGCCTCGGTGGTGACAGGACTGGCAGAACCAAAAGTTTTGTTGATCGGTGTTTTTCTTTTGATGGCTCCTTTCACTTACGAGCTGATCAGAAAAGAAAGCAACCCATTCCCAAACAGTTCCTATTTTGTGCTCGGACTGGTTTATGTGATCATTTCTTTTTCTATGCTCGGATTTCTGGGAAATTACAAAGTGATCCCGGGTGAATACAATCCTATGGTTGTGCTTGGATATTTTATCCTGGTTTGGTCCTATGATGTATTTGCCTACGTGGTAGGCTCCCTGATCGGGCGTCGTAAGTTGTTCCGGCAAATCTCCCCGGGAAAAACCTGGGAAGGCACGCTTGGCGGAGCTTTGATAACTTT
>JAIPBS010000050.1 GCA_021738625.1 Bacteroidales bacterium | reverse complement strand
GATACATGATTAACAAAACAGCAACGATCACCGCAACCAAAATTCCTACAATCAAAATTACGCTAAGCCTGAACAAATAATACCTCTCATGATACAATCCCAGTATTTTACGCTGGGCTGTTTGGTTTTCTTCTTCCAGTATGAGTTGTTTCAAAGCCAGGGATTCCAGAACAATATCTTTCTGTGATTCCAGTATCTTTAATTTATTCTCCATCTTTAAGGCCATTTCCGAATCTCCCGTGACCTTATAAACATCCAACATTGTTTTTATAGCTGTTATGGTGAATATAAGATTTTCAGAATCAACTGCATTCTTTAAACAAAGCCGGGCATATTCCATCGCTTTTTCATAGTTGTTTAATTTATGATTGACATAGGCAAGGTTGGCCAATATGCCAAGATTCATCTTTGCATCCTGGCTTTGGTTGACCGCATAAGCATTCTGTAATATTGCCCGGGCTTTTTCATACTTTTTATTATGAATATATGTTGCCCCGATGATATTCATTGCATCGGATTTAAGAGAATGATCATTGCTTTTCTCAGCAATTTCCAATGATCTGTTTGCGAACATCAAAGCTGAATCAAGATAATGCGATAAATCCCGGTTGTGGATATACAACTCGTAATAAATGGCGGCCAGACCATTATAAACCCCGGCCATTTGCTTGCTGCCGATATGCTCCTCGTCGTCAGGGATATCTTTCAAAAAGTTCAACCCATAGATGTAATTGCCCGATTGGCGGCAAGCCTCTGCCAGCAATATCTTTACCCGTATGATTTGTTTTTGATCTTCTAACGATTCATAGATGCTTAAGGAATCAAAAAGTAGTTTAACCTCATTGTATTTAATAATAATGTTCTCCAGGCCAGGGTCTTTAAACACCAACCCACTGTCAGCCTGTCGTTTAGACAACACATTATCTTCATACTTGAATTGATCCGATTGGCATGATAACAGGAATGCTAAACCGATAAGAACATTTACAGCAAATAGATTGTTTAGGATTTTCGCCATTTTATACTTCCGTTACGTTCTGCAATAAACCGGGTGCATATGACTACCCATAATGAAGCTATTGCAAAAGGACGGCAATATATAGGATATCCATGAAAATGTCAATAGGTGAAAATACCTGTTTCATGATTTACTCCCCTCAAGCTGCCTAACTTGGGCGTCTTATTTCTTTTTGTGTTCTTAATCCCTTGTCAGGTTTGTAACTTACAGGGTAAGTTCCTTAGCGGTATAACCGAATAATTCTCCATCCAAAAACAGCAGCAATTAACACAATGGATAAATAAAGCGCCCAATTACTCAAGGGAATATCTGGTTCATCCAATTGTTCAAATTCAACATCGTCAAAATAGGCCTCAACCTCATAATCAGGTGAATTTACTATGGAATAATCTGCAATATGCAGATTTAAAAGTCCGCAATCGCTCCATGTCCAGGTAACAACTTCAGACCCATCTATCCAAAGCGTGGCTTCGTCAGTGTCCAGGTTTACAGCGATTTCCCACAACATCCAGGTATCCAACGAAACATAGGAATCAATATTCAAAAAGCCGCCGTAGCCATACTGAATGTAGGACGCACCCACATCCATAGCATTTACATGGCCCTCGAAGGCCCAGGTGTTGTCTTCCATAGCCCCGGAGTTGTCATAGTCAGCCATAAGATTAAAATAACCTCCACGGCCAGATGGCACGTACATCTCATGTCTATATAAAAAGCTCCCTGAGGAAAAAGACGTTTGATCGGATTTAAAATACAAAACCACATCACTGTTGTCTGCAATTTTCATCGAATTGGGCGACGAATTCGAGTATGTGTTACTCACTCTTCCATCTTCCGATGTGCCAGGATTGCTGTTCCAAGTATCCCAGTGCGTGCTTAGCTCCTGGGCAACATAATCGCCATTACTCAGAGCATCAAAATTTTCCGCTGAAAAAACTGTTTGACAATTGCCAACTGATGTAATACGTGTCAGCATAAACATAATTAAACCAAATTTGTAAATTTTCTTCATTGTTTAGGATTTTTTAATAAAAAACAGAAAATCAGTAATCAAACTAACATTAAAATCACTCTTTATCCAAGCTGGATTGCTTTTTCTTTTGGTTAATACGGTAACCTTTATACCCTCCATATGCACCACCCAGGCCCAGCAAGATCAGCAGGCCTCCGCCAATGGGTGCGCCACGGCCTCCTTCCTGATTGCCGGTGGCATCATGATCCGGCGGTGGCGGCGGGGGTACGTCCTGGGAAATGAGACTTAGGGGAAATAATAGGCTAATGATCAGGGTTATTGTTGCTATGTGTTTTTTCATCTTTTCCATTGTTTTATTGTTCGATTGTTTCATTGTTCGATTGTTCGATTGCTCAATTGTTAAGCTTTTAATAAACAAAGACTTTTTTACTGACTGCATCTTCTTTGCTTATCACATTTACCAGGTAATAAGCTGCAGGAACTTCGATATTGACCTGCTGTTGTTGGTTGCCGTTCAGTTTCGTTTGCATGATCTGTTGCCCGTAAAGGTTGAATATTTTGATGGTTCCTTCTAATTGATCCGGATTGTACAGATTAATCGTTTCATTGTTTGCCCAGATTTGAATGGGGCTTTCATTGGCCTGCAGCTCTTCTTCACCGAAAGCGGTTAAAGTGAAATGCAGAACAAAGCGATCTGTGATGCTACCTGTTTCATCCAGTATACAGGTATAAGCATTGATTTCTTTCAAGTTCGTTACCGTTCCTGTTTTCAGATCCTCAAGATATACATGAACATCTTCGGGGATTTGTTCCATGCTCACCACTTCAAAGGTGTAGCTTCCTTCCTCCGAAATATCAATGCCCACAGGGATGGAGTATTCTTCTTCAAAATAAGGAAGCGCCTGTATGGCGAAATCTTTACCGTTGTCTTCAATGAGTTTGGTATAGAGCGCCAGATCAGGGTTGCCTTTCAGTTTGGCCGCATCGTAAGATGGGTCGAGGCCTTTGGTCATATTTTCCTGGAAAGCTACAATGGTTGAATTGACCTGGTCATTTCCTGCAACACCCAGTTCTAAACCCGGCCAGCTGTCATCCTCTTTGTAAAAGCTTGCTGTAGCATGTTTGCGGATGTCTTCATTGAAGACAATATTCCCCGTTGTGTTTACTTTAACCATGAATCCCTGTCCGGGAGTTACATAATCCTGGTCTATTTCCCCATTTGGTGGAATATCACCGGAGAAATCCGTATTACAAATTACCTTGTAGTCATTCTCTCCATATGTGTAAGCGGATTGTTCATCCCATACATAAATGGCTTCATAACTGTCGGGGATGATTGCAGCATTGTCCGCCAGGAAGTTATCCGTTACCTGGGCGCCTGCGGTAATAGCAATGGTTGATGCAAACGGATTTCCTACCAGGTTCCATCCCCAGCCTTTATTTTCTGTATAGGTTGCTGCGTAATTGGTATTGGAGGTTATGGCTGTTCCTGTAAAGCTTAATGTTTGAGTACCGCTGGCGGTTAACGAATATGCCCGGGCATCCATGAATTCGGTATCATTAAACGCCTCAGGATCTCCAGTTGAGCCGTAATAGATCCAGTAATCGGTATCTTCATCCCAGCGGTAGAACTGGTATTGGTTATTATAGGTTGAAATATTATTGGCGATCATCCAGGTATCATTCAAAGCCTGTCCTGAAACTGAGGCCGACACATAATGCCAGGCGTCTGCTCGGGTAAGTTCAGCAATATATCGCTGAACGGTAATGTTTCCTGATGCGGTGCCGTTTATGATCAGAGAACCGGTTCCGGAAAGAGATGAATTAATACTCAATGTTCCCGAATTGCTTAAGTCACTGTTTACAGTTAATGCATCACCTGCAGAAACTGTTAATACAGCAGCTGGTTCTATGGTTAGCTTGTTGGATAATGCAGGTGAGGATGGATCATTGCTGATGGCAGGATCATTGGTAACATTCGGAACAATCACATTGTTTGTAGAACCGGGTGTGCTATTTTCACTCCAGTCGCCTATGGTGGACCAGGATGTACCGGATGTGCCCAGCCACACATGTGCCGGGGTTTCACCTTGCATCCTCAAAAAAGGATAGCCGCTGTTCACATCCTGGTTCATGGCCCAAACATCTCCCGATAAAGTGAAATCCCATCCGGCATCCAGAAAAGTGGTGGCACGTTGCATTTCGGCGGTGGTTTTACCGGTACCACCGTCGCTGGATGATTGCCCGGAGGTTTGCGTGTCCCAGAAGGAGTCGTTGACATCGTAACCACCATGACTATTTCCAACCAGCCCGCCTATGTCAGCATCAGTTCCACTAACTAAACCTGTAGCATAGCATTTTTCGATAGTGCCGCCATAATTGTCCCCCACGAGTCCGCCGATAGTTGCGTATCCACTGACAGATGCAGTTGAGTACGAATTCGAAATCGTGCCACCGTTATTATATCCTATGATACCACCAACATTATTTCCTCCAATGGTGCCATCGCGTTCTCCGTGTACAGAACCTGAAGTGTAGGAATTAGACACTGTGCCTCCGGATCCGTGCCAACCTACAAGTCCACCTATGTAGCTTTCACCAGTTATATCCACATTGGTCACACCAATGTTGGTAATCGTAGCTGCGCCTGTTTTGCCGAACAAGGCAATATATTCTGTAGATGGGCGGTTGATGTACAGGTTGTCGATTATATATACGCCGCCGTCGTATGAGCCGGTGAAATTGTTAGTACCATTTCCGATCGGCGTCCAGCCTTGATTATCATCCCAGCTTGGTGTCGTCCAGGCATTGATATCGGCGGTTTGTGTGTAAGTACCACTCCAGTTGTTATTATCTTCTGCTATCCAGACAAGGTTAGGCAGCGATGCTATTTGACTGCTTGTAGGTGCTTCCGCATAAGCACCTGTCCATTGCAAAGTAGGATAGCCATTGAACGTTATACTGCTGGACATAGCCCAGGTGTCGACAAAATCCCAATTAGTAAAACTTGATTGATTTTGCATTTCTACTTCTGACAATCCGGTTGCTCCCGTGCCTGTTTCATCATTATTTCTTTTATAAAAAAAGTTATCGGAGTAGTTGCCAGCCCCATCATATCCAACAAAATTTTTGTCTGTTGGGTTATCGGCTCCATCATAAATTACATCACCGGTGGAATAGCAATATTCTATTGTGGATAAAGTATTACTTCCGCAGAATCCACCGAAATTGGTTTCAGTACTACCTGAATTACGGGTAACACTTCCCGTGCTATAACAGTTGCTGACAGTAGCTGATTGATAATTATTTCCCACAAATCCGCCAACATATTTATCGCCGCTAACATTGCCTGTACTGTAGGATCGTGTGATGATATCTCCCAAATTATTAATACCTACTAATCCTCCAATTTCGTATAGGGTACCTGTAACTGTACAACTGCTATAAGAATCAGATAATGAAATATAGGCTGCGTAACCAATTAGTCCGCCCACATAACTAGATCCTGATACTGATCCTGTACTATAGCAACTGGAAACACTTCCTGTATTTATATCACCAATTAATGCTCCTACCTTTTCATTACCAGTAATGTCAACATTAATTAGCCCCAGGTTATCTATTGTATTATTATCATATACATAACCAAATAACCCCACTCTATTAGTTGTGCGGTTTATAAATAGATTGGAAATGATATAATCATTACCATTGTAATCACCGGTGAAACTGGTTGAGCTGTTCCCAATCGGCCAAAAGCCTTCGACCGGACCGGGAGAACCATTGCCATTCCAGTCCACCTGATTTTCATCAGGATTGAAAGCTATATCAGCGGTTTGGATGAAATAGGCGCCCCAATCACCAAACGTATTAGATAACTCTATTAAATCATCGGTTGTTGCTATTTGGTAGGGATTGCCGGCGTCGCCATTTCCTCCGCTATAAACCCCTCCTTTAGTTAATGGAGTTATCAATGTAAAAGCAAGTAGTAGAAATGAAATCTTCTTGATCATGTTTTCGAGGTTTTATGATTTATAAAGTAAGTAGCTCCGCTTATTAATTTGCTAAGCTATGATTAAGGTTTTGGAGTTTATAAAAAATACAATGAAAACGGACTTCACAAATACTTCACAAATTTTATCATTGTATTGCATATGAATATTATACCGATGCGGAACAGCTTTGCAATAATTGACCTTATGCTTTAATCGGTATAACTGAATCTAACAGAAAAATGCATTACATTTTTTGTAAGGTTCAGTATGCAAAAAAACCACTTGTTTGTTAAAAAATCACCACTGTCCGGGGAGATTTGGGGAGATTCCGAGCGAAGCGAGGAATCCCATTGCGTTTAACCGGACAGTGGTGTTATAATATGATGAATTGTGCCATATTTTCTACCTTGATTCAAACCAGGTGATGTTTCCCAGTATACATGCTTGATAGAAGGGTGCGCAGGCCCGAACAAACGGCGGGCCGGCGCTGGCAGGGGACTGTGAAGATAATAAGTTCAAAGTTAATGTCTTGTGCGTTATGTTTCATCCAAAAAATCAGAAATAAGTATTCACAGTCCCGCGGGTTGAAGCATTCGTTTGTTCTTGATCTTTGGTTCTTTGTATCAAGACAAAGAACATCATGAATAAACTACCCCGCCGCAGAGCAATGGGGTATTAATGAAATATTGAAAAACGCCCCAGGGGCGGGGAATGAACTTGTCCGCCTTAGGCGGATTAAAGTATATAAAATTCACCACTGTCCGGGGGAATTTGGGGAGATTCCTCGCTTCAGCAGAAAAATGAGAAATTCTACATGACTTGTTTCTTCTCATAATGAAATTGCAATAAATAATTGTTGAGGTCTTTTTGGGGAGTCAAACCCAGTTTCTCTCTAAGCCTGTGCCTGCCCATCTCAACTGAGCGATAGCTTTTAGACATCACTATGGCAATTTCTTTGGTGTTCAATCCCATGTGAACCAGATAGCACAGCCTTTTCTCGTTGAGTGTAAGGTCGGAATGGACTTTAGACAGCTCAACGATAAAGTTACAATTGCCGGAAGCAAACAATAGTTCGAATTCTTCCCAGATATTGTTGTTTAAATGCTTGGATGTTTCCTGATACAATTCATTTAAATATTTTTTCTTTTCATAGCCCTTCATCCCTTTTCTTTTTTGTGCGATTTTCTTTCTGAGGTTTTTTAGAAATTCATTCGCTCTGGATAATGAAAGCAGTTTTGAAGCCAGCTCATTTTCTTTCGTTTCCAGTTCGGTTCTCAGGGCTTTGCTTTCAGCCTCGCTTGCACGCAATTCAATCTGTATATTATTGATTTTCAATTTATCTGAACCCTCTTTTGATCTGCTTAACTCCAAATTTATCCTCCTTAGTTTTTTGTTTTGCCTCAATAAAAATATCATTGTAAGCGAAATCAAAAGCAAGACTGCGCTAATAATGATAAGGATCACACTGAGCCTGACCAGGTAATACTGTTCCTGAACAAGAACATCATTGGTTTGGTTGTTTGAACTGCATGAAGCCAATCCCAATGTTAAACAAAACAATATCCTTACAAAACCCCTTCTAATCATTCAAACCAAAATTATATTTCGAAATATAAATAAAATTTAATGATTTGAAGAATGAAGTCCAAATTAATTATCGGGTTCTTTCATTCTTCAACCCCTCTCCTGTTTTGTGCAATGCATGAACCAAAATAATTAAATTAATAATTTACTTTCAATCATGTTAGGATCACAAAATAAGGAATCATTTCTCGTGTCTGCCCAGCAGGAAGCAAACCTCTCGTATGTTTTTGACACTCAAGTGTTCCATTTTCATAAGGGTGATTCTTGCCAAGCCGATCATCAGGATAATTGACTGCTTTTGGGGAATGGCCTTGTGCTGAATTGCTTAGAAAACAAGCCCGGAATTTTGGCGGAGGCATGGGTAAGCAATTCGCGAGTGAGCCGATAAATACTATAATCTTAGTGAAAAAGTTAGCTGGCGAACGGCTCGAATTGCGCGGAAAATTTCGGGTGTAGTTTTCTTGCAATTCAGCACGCAGCCTTGATTTTTTGTTACTTTTTCATCAAGGAAAAAGTAAGGAAGATTTGACCTATGTTATTTTACCTAATAATGATGTTCTTTGTCTTAATACAAAGAACCAAAGATCAAGAACAAACGAATGCTTCAACCCACGGGACTGTGAATACCCATTTCTGATTTATGGATGAAATATAACGCGCAGGACGTTAACCTTGATCTTATTACCTTCACAGTCCCCTTCCACCGCCGGCCCGCCGTTTGTTCGGGCCAGCGCACCGTTCTATCAAGCATGTATCCTGGAGAAATACCACTATGGTTGAAGCAAGGTAGAAAATATGGCACAATTCATCATATTTCCTCTGATAAATATGACCCTGGTAAAGTTCTGCATGACCCAAATTAAAAATATTTGCTATGTATAACTTTGATAATCAAAGATGTCGGTTTTATGAATTGTTCTTATGCACAAAACAGGAAGGCCATTACTTTGCGGGTTCTTTTGTTTTGGCATTTAAACATATTGAAGTATTTGAATGCGTTTAACACCCTTATTGAAAAAAATTAGAAATCGGGTGGTTATGTGGTATAGTGTGTGTGATTTTAAAAAATTTATTTTACTTCGACAACCCCTCTATCTGCTCCTCCAGCACCCTGATTCTGGTCTCGGCGTCTTCTTGCTTTTTGCGTTCTTTTGCCACAACCGCTTCTGGGGCATTGTTGACGAAGCGTTCGTTGGAGAGCTTTTTCATGACGGTGTTCAAAAAGCCTTTGGTGTATTTGAGTTCTTCTTCCAGTTTTTTGATCTCCGCTTCAACATCCACGTTTTCGGTTAAGGGGATATAAAATTCGGTAGAACGTACAATGAAGCTCACCGCATTGTCCTTTTTTTGATCGGTATAGCTGATGCCCGATAAGTTACAAAGCTTGGAAACCACCCCGTCGAACTTGGTATCGAGATTGGGGGTTTTTACATGGTTCTTTTTGATGAACAGTTCGATCTGTTCTTTGAAAGGAATATTTTTTTGTTTCCTTACATTCCTGACGGCGATGATCACTTCCCGCACATACTCGAACAAATCGAGCAGCTTGTGATCAACACGTCCCTTTTCAGGCATGGTCGCCAGCATGATGGATTCGTTTTCTTTTCTTTCTTTGAGCCTGTGCCAAATCTCCTCGGTGAGGAAAGGCATGAAAGGATGCAGCACCCGCATCAGCCGATCGAACAGTTCGATTGTTTTGCTGAGTGTCTTCCTGTCGATGGGTTTTTGGTAAGCGGGCTTGATCATTTCGAGATACCAGGAGCAGAACTCATCCCACACCAGTTTGTAAATGGCCATCAGGGCGTCGCTGATCCGGTATTTGCTGTAATGGTCGTCGATGGTTTTGAGGGCCCGGTTCAGGCGGGTTTCAAACCATTCGATCGAAACGGCATTCACTTTCGATTGATCCAGGGTTTCATCCACCTCCCAGCCCTTTACCAGTCGGAGGGCATTCCATATCTTGTTGCTGAAGTTCCTGCCCTGTTCGCACAATGCTTCGTCGAAGGGCAGGTCATTGCCGGCCGGTGATGTGAGCAGCATGCCTACGCGCACACCATCAGCCCCGTGCTTGTTCATCAATTCGATGGGGTCGGGGGAATTGCCGAGTGATTTCGACATTTTCCGGCCCAGCTTGTCGCGTACGATGCCGGTCAGGTAAACGTTTTTAAAGGGGGTCTCATTTCTGTATTCCAGCCCGGCCATGATCATGCGTGCCACCCAGAAGAACAGGATCTCCGGCGCCGTGATCAGATCGTCTGTCGGATAGTAATAATTGATGTCTCTATTATCGGGATGCCGGATGCCGTCGAACACGGAGATGGGCCACAGCCAGGAAGAAAACCAGGTATCCAGTACATCCTCATCCTGTTTGATATCTTCTTTCTTCAGGTCTTTCAATTCGGGAAATTGCGCCAGAGCTTTTTCATAGGCTTCATCCAAAGATTTGGCCACCACCATCTCCCTGTTGGGCAGGTAATAAACCGGTATGCGCTGCCCCCACCAGAGCTGGCGCGAGATGCACCAGTCGTGCACGTTTTCCATCCAGTGACGGTAGGTGTTTTTGAATTTCCTTGGAACAAAGTTCACTGTATCGTTCATTACTACTTCCAGGGCGGGCCTGGCCAGTTCGGGCATACGCAAAAACCATTGCAACGAAAGCTTGGGTTCGATCACCTCGTCGGTTCTTTCGGAGAATCCTATCTTATTTACATAGTCTTCAACTTTTGCCAGCTGTCCGTTTTGCTTAAGGTCTTTCACGGCCAACGCTCTTGCCTTAAAGCGGTCCTCTCCGATGTACAAACCGGCTTCCTCACTCATGCTACCGTTGTCATTGAAAATATCGAACGAGTCCAATTTGTGGCGGATACCGATCTCATAGTCGTTGGGATCGTGGGCCGGGGTGATCTTCAAACAACCCGTACCGAATTCCATATCTACATACTCATCTTCAATAATAGGAACGGGTCGGTTTACCAGAGGTACGATCACCTTTTTGCCTTTCAGGTGTTTGAAACGCTCATCATTCGGATTGATACAAACCGCCGTATCACCCAGTATGGTTTCGGGCCGGGTAGTGGCTATGGTCACAAATTCCTCCTCCTCCCCTTCTATGGGATAGCGAACATAATACAATTTGGACTGTACTTCTTTATGGATCACTTCCTCATCGGAAAGGGCGGTCAGGGCTTTGGGGTCCCAGTTCACCATACGAACGCCACGGTATATCAGGCCTTTGTTATAAAGATCAATAAATACATCGATCACACTGTCGTACAGGGCCTCATCCATGGTGAAACGGGTGCGGTCCCAGTCGCAGGAGGCACCTAGCTTTTTCAGTTGTTCGAGGATGATGCCGCCGTGTTTTTCTTTCCATTCCCAGGCATGTTTCAGAAATTCTTCCCTGCCGATCTCCGATTTTTTGATGCCTTCTTCCCTGAGCTTATTCACCACCTTGGCCTCGGTTGCAATGGAGGCGTGATCGGTGCCGGGCAACCAAAGAGCGTTTTTTCCAAGCATACGCGCGCGGCGCACCAGAACATCCTGCAAAGTATTGTTCAAAATATGCCCCATATGCAAAACACCCGTCACGTTGGGAGGCGGGATCACAATGCAATAAGGCTCTCTCTCGTCCGGCTCGGAATGGAACAATTTGTTTTCCATCCAGAACCCATACCACTTGTCTTCTGTTTCTGCAGGATTGTACTTGCTCGGAATATCCATTATTTCAATATTTTAGGAATTACGTTCAGCGGTGCAAAATTAGAAAAATTTACAAATGGGGTGAGGATTAAAGTGAACCGCAAAGACCGCAAAGTTTAAGCAAAGTTCGCAAAATGTAAACTTAACATATAGAATAATATAGCGCACTTGGCGTAAGTCTTTGCGTTCTTGGCGGTTAAGTTAAAAAATGGCCACCCGCTTCTGCAGGCAGCCATCTCTCTTAAACCTTCTGTTGATCAAAGCTTATTCGTCATCAATGTCGATATCCACATCGAAGCCACTCATCATCTGGGCCATTTTTGAAAAATCGATATTGCCGTCGATATAAACCACCACGGCTTCATCTTGCTCCAGCACGGCCACGGCCATGCCTTTTGTTTGACCGTTTTTTTCGTTCATCAGGTAAATGTTCACGGTTTCGTCCCCTTCCTGAACATTGACCATTTGTACATAGCCATCGTCCATCATAGCTTTCACAGCTTCATCGTAAAACTGTTTCATGTCGATTTTGGCGTCGCCCTCATGGGTCAGTACTTTAATACCGTTCACTTCCGACATCATGCCTTCATCGTCTTCGAAGTTAAAACTTCCGTTTACGTTAACAGCCGTAATGCCGTCGATATCGCTGTATTTTTCAAAGAACTTGCTCAGTTTTGCACTTTGGGCATAGCTTGCAGATGCTGCAAACAAAGCCAGTGCGATCAATAAGATTAAACGTTTCATAGTTGTATGATTTTATTTTGTTAATAAGTTTCAGGATTTATTCTTTCTTCTCTTTGTCTTTGTCTTCGTCATTATCCATACCGTACATTCCACCCATCTGCATTGATTTGGAAAGCTTGCCTATGGTTTCGATGTCCATGACGCCGGTAAAGCTCATCACGGTGAAATCATCAGCTTCGCCGGCCAGCATGAGGAACTGTCCAATCTTGCCGTTATCCTTTTTGGCCAGAAATTTCACTCCGCCACCTTCCCCGTCGTCAATCGCCATCAGTTCTTCAAAACCATCCAGGTTGAGCGCTTTCTCAACTTCTTCACGGAAAGGAAGCAGCTTCCCTTTTCCTTCATATTCATAGGAAAGGATTTTCATGCTGGTGATTTCATTTAGAGCTTTGTTAAAATCATTATTGAAATCTTCTCCAAAGTCGCCTTCACTAAACATCTGAAACATCTGGGGAGAAATGCTGATGGAAGTAAATCCGTCCTTGCCCGCATATTTTTTATACAGCTCATCCAGCGGGTTCTGGGCCATCACCAAAGCAGGCACCATGAAAAGTACCAGTGCGATTGATTTTAAGATTCTTGTTTTCATAACGTTATCCTTTTTTGTGATTATTTTCTAATTTGTTTCTGTTTTATAGTATTTTGAAAATTTGCTTAATTCTTCCAATCCTTTCTGATAGGCCGACACCTTTTCCATATTTTCGACACCCTCACCAAAACCCGAAACCTTATTTATTTTTTTCATGGTATTGTCGAAGGAAGCCAGTTGTTTGGCAGGCTCAAGCCCCGAATTAAATTTATAGGATACAAACAGCAGGGCTTTGCGCGCTTCGTTGTAGGCCACGGCAGGATCGCTGAAAGTGTCTTCCATTTTGCTGCTGAACACGTCAAACTGATAGAACAATCCCAGGATCACCAGAATGCTGGCCGCGACACCCGTTGAAACATAAAGGTAAAGTTTGCAGACAGAACGCTTCTTTGTATTTTCCTTTTTAGAAATATTGCTGAAGAAACGCTCATCAAAATCTTCATCCAGTTCCTCTTGCGAGGCTTCATCCAGATAATTGAACATCGGTTTCAGGGACTTCAGGTGCGCCGGTACATCCTTCTTCGAGAAGAATGCATTCAACGCAAGCTCTTCGTCCCGGCTTGTTTCCCCGTTGAAATAGCGTTCCAGTATTTTTTCAATTTCTTGAGAATTCATAATGATTCATTTTTATCAATTCATCCCTGACTTTCTTTCTTGCTCTCGACAAATTCACCCGCACGGCATTGATGTTCATTTCGAGCATCCGGCTGATCTCCTCAAATTCGTATCCTTCAATGTCTTTCAACCGGATGACCATCTTTTGCAGGTCGGGCAGTTCGTCAATGATCTTTTCTACAAAATCGACAGCCTCTTTGAGTTCCGCTTTTTGATCAGGTTCCTTTTCTTCATACTTCACTTCATATTCCGTCATATGAACAGCGGTATTGCGCTTCGATTTCAACTTATCCAGGCAGAGGTTTTTGGTCACCGTCATGGCAAAGGCTTCGATGCTTCTGTAGCTTTTCAGGCTCTGCTTTCTGTCCCAAAGTTTCATATAAACTTCCTGCACTGTGTCCTCTGCCTCCTCCCGGCTTCTGAGCAACTGTTTCGCGAAGCGGAACAGCTTGTTCTTATAAGGTAAAACCTGTATTTTAAACTCTTCTGCTGTCATTCTGTAAAACAAGACGATTTATGGATGCAAACATTACATCCGGTTATTTTTAAAAATTCTAAATACCATCCCTTTTGCAAAGTCTCTTGTCCAACTTACTAATTTATTTATTTTTGTGGGTTTTCTGTGTAAGGTATAATAATAAATAATCTAAAAAAACTAAAGTTTATGTTTAAAGGACATCCAAGAGGTTTAATTGCGGCAGCCCTGGCTAATATGGGTGAGCGCTATGGTTTTTACACCATGATGGCGATCTTATCGCTTTTCATCACGGCTAAATTCGGTCTGGATGGCGCAACCACCGGTGTTATCTATGCAACATTTTATGCATTGATCTACATCCTTTCACTCGCCGGAGGCGTTATTGCGGATAAAACAAGAAACTACAAGGGTACCATCATGGCCGGAATTGTTGTGATGGCCATCGGATACCTGCTTATGGCCATTCCTTCGGAAACGCCCGTGCCCAATCAAACTCTGTTTTTGATCATTACCTTGTTTGCCCTGCTTGTGATCGCATTCGGCAACGGACTTTTTAAAGGAAACCTGCAGGCCCTGGTTGGGCAGATGTACGACAATGAAGCTTTCGGCAAGCTGCGCGATTCGGGTTTCTCCATTTTTTATATGTTCATTAACGTAGGTGCAATTTTCGCCCCTTTCACCGCCGTGGCAGTGAGAAACTGGTGGCTCCGCAGCAACGAGCTTGCATACAATGCCGATCTGCCGGGCCTCTGCCATTCATATTTAAAAGGGACCATCAACCCCGAAGCCCTGGCCTCATTTGAAAAACTGGCAACCAAGGTAAGCACAACCCCGGTAACCAACCTGGAAGTTTTCGCGCGCAAATATCTCGACACTTTTGTGAGCGGATTCCACTTTGCCTTTGGCGTGGCAATTATTGCAATGCTCATCTCGTTGGTCATTTATCTGGTGAACAAAAAATATTTCCCCGCACCAAGAAAGGTACTGGTAACAAAAGAAGAGGAAGAAGCAAAAAGCAAGCTCAGCGCAGAAGAGATCAAGATGGGCGCCAAAGAAGTCAAACAACGCATGTATGCCTTGTTTGCTGTGTTCGGTGTGGTCATATTCTTCTGGTTCTCCTTCCACCAAAACGGATTGACGCTAACATTCTTTGCACGAGATTATACCCTGCTGAAAATAGGCAATCTGGATTTGTCCGCTGAAATATTTCAGTCGATGAATCCTTTCTTTGTGGTCTTTCTCACACCGGTGATCGTCGGACTTTTCGGATGGCTTCGAGCCCGAGGCATGGAGCCCTCCACACCTAAAAAGATCGCCATCGGTATGTTCATTGCAGCCATGGCCTTTGTTGTAATGGCGCTGGGATCGCTTGGGCTACCCGATTATCAAAGTATCGATCCGGATATGGGAGGTTCGCCTCTGATGCCTGCCAACCGGGTATCGCCATTCCTGCTGATCGGAACCTATTTCATTCTTACGGTGGCCGAGCTGTTCATCAGCCCGCTGGGTATTTCCTTTGTTTCCAAGGTATCGCCCCCACAATACCAGGGTGTGATGCAGGGCGGATGGCTTGGTGCAACCGCCTTGGGTAACCAGCTGCTGTTCATCGGAGCCATTCTCTATCAAAACGTCCCCATCTGGATGACCTGGAGCTTATTTGTAGCTGCCTGTCTGATGTCGATGCTGACCATGATCTTTATGCTCAGATGGCTTGAGAGGGTTTCAAAAGACTAAAGCATTGATTGAAGTGTAGCTTTAAAGGTAACAAGTAAACTAAAGCAAACAGACATCTCGCTTCGCTCGATACGACATGGTTTTTGGTACGTGAAGGAGAGCGGGATGACGCGCAAGCTCGTCATCCCGCTCTCCCTTTTCCTGTTTTGTGCATAAGAAGCAGGTTTGTATTAAGACAAAGAACATTATTATTAGATTAAAAAACATTATTCATCCCATGACTTTTAGCCGCCATGAGAATCATTACTTCCCATCACACATCCGCTGACCTTCTAAAGGAAAAATCACCGCTGGTTATACGATGGCCGGTTCGCTTATGAATTTATGTGTTAACTTTTTCTTGTTTCAAATCTTCTACAAATCGGCCCGGCTTTTGGACAGGTTTTTTTTATTTTTACATCATGGAATATCCCTGGCAGCACAGCCGCCCCTTTAACGCCTACGCCAATTATTTCCGTGAGATGTTTGGTGAACGGGTGCAAAAGCTCAGCATCGACGCAGGCCTGAGTTGCCCCAACCGCGACGGCTCGTTATCGGCCACCGGTTGCACCTATTGCAACAACGAAGCTTTCAACCCTTCCTACTGCAATCCGGATAAAAGCATCAGACAACAAATCAGGGAGGGCATCGAATTCCATGAAAAACGCTACCGCAGGGCCAACAAATACCTGGCTTATTTTCAGACCTATTCCAACACTTACGCCCCAGTTGACAAGCTAAAGGCCATGTACGACGAGGCCCTGTTCTTTCCACAGGTGATCGGCCTGGTGATCGGTACGCGACCCGATTGCATTGATGAGGAAAAGCTGATGATGATCCGTGAGCTGGCAAAGGATCATTACATCATTATCGAATACGGGCTTGAATCCTGCTACAACAAAACCCTTGAAAAAATAAAGCGCGGCCACACTTTTGAGCAATCTGTCCGGGCGCTCGAAACCACCAAATCCTTCGGACTGAAAACGGGCGCCCATCTGATCTTCGGCCTGCCCGGTGAAAGCCGGGAAGAAATGCTGAAGGAAGCGGATATTGTTTCACAACTGCCGCTGGATACCATTAAGTTCCACCAGCTTCAGATCATCAAAGGAACCATCATGGCAAATGAATACAAAAAAGACCCGGCTCAGTTCGATCTGTTTTCACTGGAAGAATACATCAACTTCATCATCCGCTTCACCGAAAAACTCAACCCCAATATCGTTATCGAAAGATTTGCCGGTGAAGTCCCTCCGCGTTTCCTGGCCGGCGGGGGCTGGGGAAAGATCAGAAACGATCAGATACTTAAAAGGATCGAGCAGAAAATGATAGACCTCCAAACCTGGCAGGGAAGAAAATTTAAAGCTTAATAAAACATTTTTTTCTAATAATAAAATTAATGTTAAATTTGTTACAGAGTAAATCAATTTATTAACCAAAATTTCTTAGACTATGAAAAAAGTTTTACTTTTTACAGTTTCATTTATGTTTCTGGCTTTCAGTTCATTCTCACAAACAAGCATTTATGAAGATGACTTCGAAAGCTATAATGTAGGTGAATACCTGGCTGAACAATCAACCGAGTGGACAACCTGGAGCGGTGCTCCCGGAACGGCTGAAGACGCCCTGATCAGCGATGCTCAGGCCAACAGCCCAACCAAATCCGTAATCGTTGACGGCACCACCGACCTGGTGAAACCCTTTGGCAATAAAACCTCCGGGCGTTATGAGGTGAGTTTTTATTACTATGTGCCAAGCGGATATTACGGCTATTATAACCTGCAACACTTCGAGCAACCAGGCGTTGAATGGGCGCTTGAAGTTTTCTTCGAAGATGGCGGTACCGGTTACATCAATGCAGGTGGTGATGATGCAGCTACATTCAACTATACACAGGACGCCTGGGTTGAAGTCACCAACATCATCGACCTGACCAACGATACGGCGGAACTGATCATCGAAGGCACCTGGGTACACGGATGGCAGTTCAGCCTGCAGGCAGACGGCACAGCCGGCACCCTGCAATTGGGCAGTGCAAACCACTATGCCTGGGCTCCCAGCGGCGGTGAGCCGATGTATTATTTCGACGATTATATGTATGAGCAGGTTCCGATCCCCTTGTTTGTAGATGATTTCGAATCCTACAATGTGGATGAATACCTGGCAGAGCAAAGCGACTGGTGGGATACCTGGAGCGGAAACCCCGGCAGCGCTGAAGACGGCCTGATCATCGACGAATATTCACACAGCCCCGACCAGTCCGTTGAAGTTACAGGCTCGACCGACCTTATCGGCCCCTTTGGCAACAAAACCTCCGGACAGTATGAAGTGAATTTCTGGGTTTATGTGCCTACCGATTATGCCGGATATTACAACTTCCAGCACTACGAAACACCAGGTGTGGAATGGGCCATGGAAGTTTATTTTACCGAAGGCGATCAGGGATACCTTGATGTTGGCGGTGAAAGGTATTTCTTCGATTATTCCCATGACGAATGGGTTTATGTGAGAAATGTGATCAATATCGATGAAGACCTGGGACAGCTCTATATCAATGATGGCATGGTTCATGAATGGCCCTGGCACTATACCACAACCAGTACAGATGGTATCAATCAACTAGGTGGTATCGATGTATTTGCAGGCGCACCCCAGGGTGAGACGCCACTTTATTACTTTGATGATTTCGAATGGATCGAAACATCTTCCAGCCAGGATCCCGTTATTGCCGTTACACCGATGGAATTCAACCAGTATCTTGATCCGGGCGGCACCACAACAGACGACCTTTTCATCTCCAACGAAGGCGCAGCCGACCTGGAATGGAATATCGATATTTATTATAATCTGGGCGGAGCGAAAACAGCTGTTGCTCCTTCAACCGGCAATCAGAAAGCCCCCAAACGCGTTGAACTGGCGAAAAGCAGCACACCTACAAACGGTGGCGAACCGGCTCATCGTGACGATGTTGTTCTTCACTACGACGGTGAAAATGACAACGCCATCGGTTTGACCGATCCCAACCAGTGGGAAGTTGCCGCTAAGTTCCTGACCGACGAAGTGGCACAGTATGCCGGTATGGAAATTATCTCCGTGGATGTTTACATCAACGATGTGGTGAATGAATACAAACTGAGGATTTACGGAGAAGGTGAATATTCATACGAACCCGGCGACCTGCTGATAGAGCAGGATTTCACACCAACAGCATCCTCATGGAACACCATTCTGCTGGATGAGCCCATCCTGCTGACCGGTGAAGACATCTGGGTTGGTTACTGGATGGATCAGACCACAACCGAGACTTTCCCCGCCGGTATCGACGCCGGTCCGGGCGATCCCAACGGCGACTGGATCAAGTCGGGCGTTGCATGGGGACACCTGAACGACAGCCCCTCATTCAACTCCAACTGGAACATCCGCGCTTATGCCACCGGCGATCCCATTTACAACTGGCTTTCTGCCGATCCGGAATCCGGTACAATTGAACCCGACGGTGAAGAAACCGTTGTGCTTACGTTCGACGCCACCGAACTGACCGAAGGTTCCTATAGCGCCACAGTTCAGGTGAACAGCAACGACAACACCAACCACCTGATCGAAATTGAAGCTACGCTGGATGTATTTGTAGGCATCGATGAAAACGGTGAAAACAATGCCGTGCTGGTATATCCCAATCCTTCAACTTCATATGTGAACATCAACGCAAACCACAAGATCACCGACATTAAAATGATGAACTATGTTGGTCAGGTGGTTTACCAGGAAAACATCGACCATGAAAATGCCAGGATCCAAACAAGCGATATCCCGGCAGGTGTTTACATACTGCAGATCAATACCGAAGCAGGTGTGTCAACACAGCAGATCGTGATTGAATAAAATTTTTTGAAATTCATTTTCAAAGGCCGCTTCAAGAGAAGCGGTCTTTTTTTTACATAAAAAAAGTTGATTTATTAACTTTTTTTTTATATTATTGTACAGTCCTCCCAAGAAGCATTTAAAAGATGCCCATATATGTATTTCAGCGGTTTTACATAGCAATAAATTGTGTAATAAATCCCTCTAAATAGTCATAACAATTTTTTTAATTAAACTTAAATAATACAAAACCATGAAAATTACATACTTTCTTTTAATTGCTTACTTAAGCATTTCAAGCTTAAATAATATCGATTCAGGTCCGAAACAACCGGCATTAAAAAGCATCCAGTACGTTATTCAAAACTTAGATGGTGGACAACCTGCATGTGATTATACAGTTACCCTCAGCATTGAGTTTGCAGATGGATTACGTTCATATTGGAAAAGTCAGACCAAGGTTATAGATTTTGGTCAAACAGTTACATTTACGTTTGTGGTAGATGCTGGGCATAGTATCAGTTCAGAAACTGCTGTGATAAATTATTATGGAGGACCAAACATGTCAGTTGCGGATATAGACAACTATTATACATTTGATTATTCTTGTCAAAATGATCCAAATTACGTTACACAATGGCACCCGGATAACTGGGGGCTAGGAAGTGACTATCTTGTATACCAGGATGTTATAACTAACTAAAATTAATTGTATATGGTATTAAAGAAGCCAACTAATAATTGGCTTCTTTTTAAATAACCAAAATTACCTCTCCCTTTAATGCATAATTATATCATCGTTTTCTTTGGTAACAGCTTTTTTTTTTACATTTGTTAGTTGGTAAGAATTTTAAACTAAAACTATTTACATTATGAAAAAACAACTACTTATTTTAGCCGGATTACTAATGACAAGCATGTTTGCTGTGTCTCAAACCGGCTGGATCCAGAAAGACTCTGATTTAGGAGCAGGCGAAGGGATAGGCAATATCTCCGTTGCCATGAATGATGCTGATGTACTTTGGGCAAGCGCCATAGATGACGGTGGCGGAATTCTCGAAAAGTGGACAAAATCTACTGACGGCGGAGAAACATGGACCCAGGGAACTTTCAATGCCGGCACCGGCCTTTCGATGATTTTTGCCATCGACGAAAACACCTGCTGGGCTGTTTTTAATACCGGAGCTGACCAGGGACTTTACAAAACCGAAGACGGCGGTACCACCTGGGTAAAAAAAGGTGACGCCTACGGAAGCGGTTCCTTTGCTAATGTGATCCACTTCTTTAATGATAATGACGGCTTTGCACAGGGAGACCCCCTGGACGGCTATTACGAGCTATACACTACCACTGATGGTGGTGAAAGCTGGACACGTGTTCCCGAAGCCAATATTCCCGAACCCGTCTCAGGTGAATACGGAATTACCGGTAATTATGATGCTTCGGGCGACAATATCTGGTTTGGTACCAACAAAGGCCGGATTTTCAGATCAACCGACAAAGGCTATAACTGGGAAGCCGTTGAAACACCATTCGGAAACACCGTGGTGGTTCAGCCTGAGTTTAAAGACGCCAACAATGGTATTTGCTTCCGCTCTTACTTAGATATGGGTATCGAACCAACCATCTGTGTAACAAGCGATGGCGGCCAGACCTGGACTTCAGTTGACGTGGTCGGCGACATGTACGCACGCTGGTTCAGCTATATTCCGGGAACCGACAACACCTATGTTGGCTCCTCCTCCGAAGCAGGTTCTGAAGGCATTAGCTTTTCATGCGACGGCGGATACACCTGGAATACAATCACCGAAGGATTTCCTTTCCAGGCACAAATGTGGGAAGATGTTGCAACAGGGCTTACTGGCACCTGGGTACTTACCAACGGAACAGGCGGCATCTATGTGTATGACGGCGACTCACTTCTCCCGCTCGATCCCCCTACCAACCTGGACGCTGAAGTTATGGACGAAAACGATGTTCATGTTAGCTGGAGCCCTCCGGGCGGTGGCGGCGAAACCGAAGAATTGATTTATGATAATGATATTGCAACAGGTTCGTATAGCTACGAAGGGTACACCATGTCAACCCATATGTCTCCCTCCGGCCCCTGCCAGATCCTTACACTTAAATACTGGACTTCCATTGAAGCAGGCGACAACACTTTCGACGCCAAGGTATTTAACTGGGACGGCGGACAGCCCGGAACCACTGTGCTTCATGAAGTGAACGTTACTGCCGTTGACGAAGACTGGATGGAAGTTGACATCAGCGGAGCCGGTGTGAACGTAACCGACGATTTTGTTGTAGGTTTTGGTTCTATTAACGGCACTACCTATGTTGGTTATGATGCAGAGCTTGACAATGGCCGTTCATGGGATTATGACGAAACCGCAGGCACCTGGTCGGAATGGAATGAAGCCTATCTGATCAGGGCTATCGTTCAATATGAAGACGGATCCATTGCAGAGATTACCGGCGGACGCGAACTTCTTGGATACAACGTTTAC
The DNA here is from genome assembly GCA_021738625.1 of Bacteroidales bacterium. GTDB lineage: Bacteria > Bacteroidota > Bacteroidia > Bacteroidales > JAIOZK01 > JAIOZK01. The sequence goes on along the minus strand of JAIPBS010000050.1, from coordinate 5,172 downwards.
CGTGACGATGATCCCGAACCGCTGAACGATGACCTGGTTACCGATCTGTATTATGATGATATGGATCTGGCCAACGGAACATATACCTATACCGTTCGTGCCGAATACGACGAAGGCCTTTCAATTAGGCCGGAACCGGTTGAAGTTACCATCAGTGCAGGAGATCCTATCATAGAAGTGATCCCGACAGAAATCACACAGGTATTACCCCCCGAAGGAACAGCAGATCAGCCGATGGCTATTGAAAACTCAGGTACTGCCGACCTGATATGGGATACCGAAATTGAATATGTTTACACTACAAGGGAAGCCACACCGCAAAATAAAGAAATGCTGAAACTCGACCGACATGCCCTCACCGGACTGAGCGCTGCTTCGGCTAGCAAACCCATAGGGTATCAGAGCAATAGCAGAGATCTGTTATGGGACAACACCGATATTGCAGTTGAAAACAGCGGCATTGTTTCAAGCGTATATGCCGGCCTGCCCGAAGGTGAACAACTTGTTAATGTTGCAGACGACTTTATCGTGCCGGGCGGCTACACATGGTCGGTTGACTTTGTTTATACCGAAGGTTTCCTGTCGGAGAACGTGCCTGATGTGGATGGATTCTATGTAGCATTTTATTATGATGACGATGGAAAACCCGGCGACCTGATCTATGACGAGGTCAGCGATGTGGTTGATCCGGGTATTCAGCAGATCAATCTCCAGGAACCCGTATTCCTGATCCCCGGGCATTACTGGGTGTCGGTTGCAGGACATTACAATGACGCCACCACCACGGAAGAAGGTCGCTGGAACTGGTACTATGGTTCAACCGGTATTGAAGAAGTTGCCATGTTGCAGGATGAAAGCGGATTGTTCGGCGGTTTCGACTGGACCGAGTTGCCGGAGCTTAGCTCATCCATTGGCCCTTCAGTTTATTTCATTCTCGAAGGAACCGAAAACGAAAGCTATGACTGGCTATCGGTTGATCCGGCCTCAGGAACCGTTGCTCCCGATGATTCGGAAGAAGTTACCGTAATGTTCGATGCTGAGGGTCTGGAAATCAACACCTATATGGCATATATCCATGTAAACAGCAACGACCCCGAAACCCCCACGGTTACTGTTGACGTTACACTGGATGTACTGGTTGGTGTAAATGAAATTGGCGAACCCAATGCCCTGGTGGTTTATCCCAATCCCGCAAAATCATTTGTAAATATTGAAGCAAACCACATGATCAGCAACATCAAACTGATGAATCATGTCGGACAGCTTGTTTATGAGGAATATACGGATAAAGAAAGCAGTAGAATTTCTACCAGTGATCTTCCTGCAGGCGTTTATATGCTGCAGGTAGAAACCAAAGCAGGAGTTTCAGTACGACAGATCATTGTAGAATAGTTATACAGGAAGGATTCATAAATGTTTAAAAAGCCGCTCATCTTCGGATGGCGGCTTTTTTTGTTTTAACCTTAAACCTGTGGATTTCCATGGATACACTTCCGGTTGCTGCTTACCACGGCTGGCACGGATTTGCAATCCGTGCCTGTAATATATGAAAGCTTGATTGTATAGTTGTGGGATAGGATAATGAACAACCCCGCCTCAGGCGGATTCATGCCCCCTTAGGTTTTTTCGGATACCTGCCGGCTTCTTTGAGAGCTTTTGAAATGATCCACTCCAACTGTCCGTTGGTGCTGCGAAACTCATCCGCAGCCCATTTTTCAACGGCCTCCATCACCTCCGGGTTGATCCTTAATGCAAATGTTTTCTTTTTAGGCATAAAATTTTATTGATGCAACGTTCCGGTATTCAGAACCGGGGCGGGATCCTTATCCGCGCAAAGTACCACCATCAAATTGCTTACCATAGCAGCTTTCTTGTGTTCATCCAGGTCGATGATCTCTTTCCTGCTGAGTTCTTCAAGGGCCATTTCCACCATGCCCACGGCTCCTTCCACGATTTGCTTGCGGGCCGCCACGATGGCTGTGGCCTGCTGCCTGCGCAACATGGCGCCGGCGATCTCGGAAGCATAGGCCAGGTAATTGATCCTTGCCTCGATCACATGAATGCCCGCGATGTCGAGACGTTCGGCCAGCTCTTTTTCAAGTTCCTCGTTCACTTCTTCCACGCCGGAGCGCAAAGTTACCTCCGCTTCTTCATCGGCGAAGTTATCATAAGGATAATGTCCCGCGATCTTGCGCACGGCCGATTCGGTTTGTATGTCAACAAAGTGGGTAAAATCGTCCACTTCAAAAGCCGCCTTAAAGGTGTTCTCCACCTTCCACACCAGCACGATGCCGATCATCACCGGATTGCCCAGTTTGTCGTTTACCTTCAGTGCCTCGCTGTCGAGGTTGCGGGCACGTAATGACATCTTTTTTCTGTTGAAAAAAGGATTTACCCAAAAGAAGCCGTTTTTCTTGATGGTGCCGATATAATCGCCAAACAAAACCAATACGCTGGATTCGTTGGGGTTGACGATCACAAATCCGCCGGCCACAAATAGCCCGACTACCAATAAAGCTATCATCCAAAACATTTTTAAAAAGATCATGCCCAGGGGCGGGCCGAAGATCAGGATAATGGCCAATGCCAGCATCAAATAACCTGAAACTGGTGAATACGATTTTTCTTTTTCCATGACTGAGATATTAGTTAATTCATAATGATATTATTTTGATATCACAATAATACAACATTTTAAAACAGAAGTCAAGGAAAAATAATAAAAATCACTACTGGTTAAACGCAACGGGATTTCTCGCTTTCGGAATGACAGTTTATCAAGGGTTTAAGGAGTTGGGGGTTGGATGGCGGCTTTACCGCCATCCAACCCCCAACTCCTCTGTATCCTCCAAATAGCTTGTCATTTCGAGCGAAAGCGAGAAATCTCCCAGCTAATTGTTACTCAGGTTGCAATTATTAAAAATATAAAAGCCCCCGATACTTTTTATACTTTTGCCGCGCACACAGCCGGAAAAGCAAGCAGCATGAAAAAATACAAACACCTGTTTTTTGATCTCGACCGCACCCTCTGGGATTTTGAAAAAAGCGCCAAAGAAACCTTTTCTGAAATCTATAAGAATTTCAATCTCAAGGAAAAAGACATCGATACAGAAGATGATTTTGTCAGGGAGTACCAAAAAAACAACGACATGCTCTGGTCGCATTACAGGAAAGGTGAGATCAGGAAAGAAGTGTTGAGCGTAAGGCGCTTCGACCTGACGCTGAAGGATTTCGGAATAGATGATCAGCCACTTGCCGGCAAAATCGCAGAATACTATATCACCGAAAGCCCGCGCAAGATCAACCTGTTCCCGCATGCCCTTGAAATCCTGCAATATCTTATGCCCAAATACTACCTGCATATCATCACCAACGGCTTTGAAGAAGTGCAGCAAACCAAGCTCCGTGTTTCCGGCTTGCGCAAATATTTCCTGAATCTGATCACCTCCGAAATGGCAGGCGTTAAAAAACCCGAAGAAGGCATTTTTCTTTATGCCTTCGATATCACCGACGCAGCTCCCTCAAATTCGCTGATGATCGGCGACGACCTGGAAGTGGACATCAGGGGCGCCCGAAACATCGGTATGGATCAGATGTTTGCAAATCATAACAAAGTAGAACATTCGGAAGAGATCACGATGGAAGTGAATTCGCTGCGGGAGATTGAGCATATTCTTTGAATTCCCAAGGTCCAATGACCGGCTGGCGCGGATTTGCAATCCGTGCCTTTTTTTGTAATCGGTGCTCGGTGTCCTGTACCATATACGACGAAAGTGAACCGATCAATTGAAAGGCCGTTTGATCAAAGCAACCGCAGTGGGCGATTGATCGGGTCACTGACCATGAGGGAAATTTGAAATTTGAAATTTGGTGCAAAGAGGAAAGAAAAGCGGCTAAAGCCGCTGGAGATCAGTATTCTTTAATCCTGACCCCCGGATAAATCCGGGGACTAATCTCATGAGTTGATTTGCCGGTTGCACTCCATCACACTCATCACTCTATCACCCCAACACAATGAATTACAATAAATTACAATAAATTACAATAAATTACCATCAATTACCATCAATTACCATGAATTACAGCTAACTATATTGTACAATCATACATACACCCATACAATCAATCAATCATACATACATTCACCCATTCATCCATCATTCCTGAAACCGCCCGATAACCGTTCGTCCTCCATAAACATGCTGACCGATCTCCACATCAACCTGTGTTCCCAGAGGAAGGAAGAGATCGAGGCGGGAACCGAATCTGATCAGGCCGATTTCGCTTCCCTGTGTGGCGTATTCATTCAGTTTGCGTTTACAAACAATACGCCTGGCGAGCGCTCCGGCAATTTGCCGGGTTAGCACCGCCCCGCGGTTGTTTTCAACCACAATGGTGCTGCGTTCGTTCAACTCGGAGGATTTGGGTACATAAGCCGCATAAAAATGACCGGGCGTATGTTTGATGTAAACAATTTTACCGGAAACCGGGAACCAGTTGATGTGGGCGTCGATTAATGTCATGAAAACCGACACCAGCAAACGTTTTTCCTTGAAATATTCTTTTTCAATGGTTTCCTCAATGGCCACTACCTCACCGTCGGCTGCGCTGTAGATGAGCTGATCGTTGATGGGCGTTTTCCTGTCGGGCCTTCTGAAAAAACGGATCACCAGAAAGATAAACACAGCCCCGATCAGGTAAAGGCTGTAATGAATAAAGGTTTGCACGGGGAAGATCAGATTGATGGTCCCGAGGATCAAAACAACTGCAATAAAAAGAAGTATGATAATGCCTGTTCCGGCCGGATGTATTCTCATGTTATGTAAATAATAAAAGGTAAATCAAAACCATAGGTGCGCTGAACAAGACCCCATCGAAACGATCGAGCACGCCACCATGACCCGGTATGATCGTACCGGAATCCTTGATGTTCACGCTCCGCTTGATCATAGACTCGGTCAGGTCGCCAAGGGTGCCAAAGATAATAATAATTGCTGTGATCACTGCCCACTGCTCAAACAGGAAAACCTGAAAGAACCCTGCAATCAGCCATGCCAGGCCGAAAGTTATCAAAGCTCCGCCAAGCGTGCCTTCCCAGGTTTTTCCCGGGGAGATTTGCCGGAACAACTTACGACGCCCGATCAGGGAGCCTACCACGTAGGCAAATACATC
>JAIPBS010000049.1 GCA_021738625.1 Bacteroidales bacterium | reverse complement strand
ATCTTTGCCTTGATCAAACTCTTTGAGAATCTTGCTGATCTGTGTTGGACTAAATTTACTTCGTTTCATAATTCTTATTACAGTTTAAAATTAACACTTTTTCTACTTTTAAACTGTACTAGTTTTGGGGGAGCTTACACTCCCGCTCCCCCACCCCGTAACAAAATACCATGTCATATCGAGCGGAGCGAGATGTCTGACTGTCATTGGTGTTCTGTTTACTTATATAGTCACCCCCATCCACCTATTCATAATACTTCACCTCCTTCAGCTTATCCCATGCGCCCCGGGTAAAATCCGGCACTTTAACGGCCATGCTCTGATTTTCGGTGGATTTGCGGGAAAGCTCGATGATGCACGACCACTCGGCTGCGTCGTACACATCCTGGTCGAGGGGCAGGCCATTGTGCAGGCAATAGATCAGTCGGTAGTCCATGATGAAATCCATGCCGCCGTGCCCGCCAACCTCTTTTGCCTTTTTCTCGATCTTTTTGGCGATGGGATGGGCGTACAGCTCCAGCAAAGAATCCAGTTGCGACTCCGCTAAAAAATGATGGGCGTCGGGTTCCAGGGCAATACCTTTACGGGGGTACTTCTGTGCAAAGCCTTCGGTGCCACTGATCAGATGGATGCGGCTGTAGGGGCGCGGACTGGTTACATCGTGTTGCAGCAGAATGCTTTTTCCCTTTTCGGTTTTGATAAGGGTGGTGTTCATATCGCCCTTGGCATATTCGGTTTGGGCGAATTCCGAATCCTTTCCGAATTTTTCTTCAGCATATTTTGTCATACCAAATTGATCGCTCGACAAAGAAACCAGGTAGTTCATCTGATCGCCCCGGTGCAGGTTCATGATGTGGGCGATGGGCCCGAAACCATGGGTGGGATAGGTGTTGCCGTCTTCCTTTTCGAGATGCTTGAGGCGCCACATCTTCCAGTAGCCGTTGGTGTCGAAGTTCAGCCATCTGAGGTCGTGAATGTAGGCTCCCTCGCAGTGTACGATCTCCCCGAACAAGCCCTGCCGTTCCATGTTCAACGTGGCCAGCTCAAAGAAATCGTAATTGCAGTTTTCGAGCATCATGCAGTGTTTGCGTGTTTTTTCGGCGGTGTTCACCAGCTGCCAGCATTCGTCGATGGTGAGGGCGGCAGGCACTTCGGTGGCCACATGTTTACCTTGCTCCATGGTATAAACCGCGATGGGCGTGTGCAGATCCCAGTGGGTGCAGACATACACCAGGTCGATGTCGTCCCGTTCGCATATCGTTTTCCAGTCTTCTTCACCGAAATATTCGTCCGCCTCCGGGATATTCGCCTCCCGGAGGATTTCCTGACATTGATCGAGGTTTTCCTGAACCGGATCACAAAGCACTTTGATGTTGACATGATCGAGGAAGGTATAACGGTAAACGGCCTGTGAGCCGCGCATCCCCAAACCGATGAAAGCGATGCGTACCGTGTCGATGGGATCGCAGCGCAGTTCCAGCACATCGGTCTGGCCCCCGGGACGAGGAGGCTCGGGAAAGAGTTCTACAGCCCGGATGTGTTGAATGGTATCTTTGCCATCAGTACTGTCAGTTTTACATCCATGAAGAAATATCATGCAAATCGACGCAAGTGTGAGGATCCTGCTCACCAGATGAATCTGATTCATTGTTTTGGTTTTTTTTTGTAAAACTATAGAAAAATGCCGGTATGGGGAGAGTGCAGGTCTTTCTTAGCTCGTCGTAGTGCTTTAGTGCCTTTGTGGTATAAAAGATAGCCACCAAACCTCAAAGTTATGTAGAACTTATACAACCCCTGTGCAATTCGGTTTACAGATTGAGAAATCATATGTTCCTATTAAAACAAGTTACACCCTGGACTGTTTTTTCCAATTGAAAGGCAATCAGGCAGTTTTTATTATCTCATTCATTAAGAAAAACTTATCTGGTATAAACTTTGAAAATTCCATTATTGCGCTGTAAACTAATGTTAAACCCAAAAAACTTATTTCATGATGGACCTAACGAATAAAGATGTCAAAAAGAAAAACATTGTAGATGAACTGATCTGGGACGACAGCATCGATGCCATAGATGTTGATGTGGATATTGAGGACAATACCGCTATACTCAGAGGTACGGTTCCTACCTTCTCAGCCAAGATCAATGCGGAAAGAGATGCGCTGATGGTTTCCGGGATCGATGTGGTAAGAAATGAGCTCAAGGTGGAATTCCCACTGGAACTCACTTTACCTGATGATCAGGAAATCAGTGACAGGATCAGAAGCAAACTGCTATGGGACAGTAGCATCAATTCAAGCAATATTGAAGTAGAAACAGCAGCTGGTGTGGTCACCCTTTCCGGTACGGTAGACAGCTACTGGGAAAGAACCCTTGCCGAAGACCTGGCCCTTTCAACAAGCGGAGTGATCGGACTGGAAAACAATTTGTCTGTTTCACTTATTAAAACAGTTGTGGATGCCGATATCGAAAACGATATCAGGGAGGCATTCAAAAGAAACCCCCTGATCGATGAAAAGCGGATCACGGTGAGTGCAACAGATGGTATTGTCACCCTGAGCGGAACGGTTCCGAATTATTTCACAAAAACAAGAGCGTATAACACGGCAATGTATACAAGCGGTGTAATAGACGTAATTGACAACATTGCTATTGTTTAAATTTGTCGTTGATCAGGCAAATTTTAATTTTTATTCAATGGTAATTCTTGTATTCGGATTGCCTGCTACGGGCAAAACATATTTTTCGGAGGCGCTTGCCGAAGCGATCGAGGCCAGACGTTTGAACACCGATATGCTGCGGCACCGGCTTGGTAAGCAAGGGCGATATGACCCGGAAACCAAGCAACTGGTTTATGAGAAACTGCTTGAAAAAGTAAAAGATTTTCTCAATCGGGATCTGGATGTGGTTGTTGACGGAACCTTTCATTTGAGAAAAAGACGCGAGCAACTCAAAAAAATCGCACGGGATTCCCGCCGGGATATTCATTACATCCTTTTGCGTGCCAGTGAAAATACGGTTAGAAAGAGGCTTCAGAAAGGACGCGAATACAGCGAAGCCGACCTGAAAGTGTATAAACAAATCGCCATTGACTTTGAACCGGTTGAGGAAGAACATCTGGAACTATGGTCGGACAGAGAAAGTCTTCAAAACATGATTGAAAAGGCAAAAGCCCATATCAATGGATGAACAACAGATAAAACAACTAATGGACGATTGTACCCTGCCCGATACCTGTAGGAATAGGGAACTCAAAACCACCCATATTTCATGGGTGATCCTTACCGACCACTATGCTTTTAAAATCAAACGGCCCGTGCAGTATTCCTTTGTGGATTTTTCAACCATTGAGAAACGGGAATACTATTGTCATGAAGAAATCAGATTAAATCGTCGGCTTGCACCGGAAATGTATCTCGGAGTGCTGCCTGTCACCGCAAAAATGGCGGGCCTGGACCAGGAAGGTGATAAGACGATCGACTTTGCGGTTCGGATGCAACGCAAAGACAGCAATAAACAAATGGACCGGTTGATGGATCAGGGCAGGGTCGATAAAGATCAAATCGAGAGCCTGGTAAAAAAGATCGTTGATTTTCATAAAAGTGCGGAGCCAGTTAAAAATGTATTCGACACCCTGGGACTGCAAAGGGAATACGAGGATATCCTTACTGAAAAAGAGCAGGTTAAAAACGTCTTCGGTGATTCATATGAAGACAAGATCAAACATGCGGTTGAAATATCTTCACATTATTTGAACGCCATCCGGAGCTATTCGAACGAACGGGTAATTTCAGGCTTTAGAAAAGATTGCCATGGCGATTTGAATGCAAGAAATATTTTTTTGTATGATGATCCCGTTATTTTCGACTGCATCGAATTCAACCGGAAATTCCGGGAGATCGACATCCTGAACGACATTGCTTTTCTTGCCGTCGATTTCGATTTCTTCGATCGTTCGGATCTGGGAGAATATTTCTATGAAAGATACCTTGAAGATTTCGGATTGGAGGATGAGCCCAAGAGCAAAACACTCTTTATTTATTACAAGAGCTACCGGGCCAACATCCGGGCCAAGGTCAACCTGATCAGATCTGTTAAGGACAAAGTCGATGCCCGGACCAAATCATTAAAAAAGGCAAAAAAATATATCGACCTGATGCATCTATACACCCAGATGGTTGATCAAGGCTGAAAAGGTACCGGCTTAAGCAAGGCGGCCAGAAATAATAAACTCCAGGGCATGGTTCTGTGCTAAGCGAAAAAAGGGCTACTGTTAATTCATGCACTTTCGCCGGCCGGGGCCGCAATCCCCATACCTTTTTTAACTTTTTGGTTTGCGGTATAGCTTTTCTGTAGGATAAATTTCAAAGCTCTTTTATTCCTGATATGCTCGGAGATACGGTTTCGGATTGTCATTTTTATAAATAACTTCATCAGCGAGCGGTCGATAAACAACCATCTCATGATGGTTCTTAAAACATGAGAGAAATTGAAAAAAGCATCCATCACCTCTTTCCTGGCTGAAAGTATTTCCTTGTGGGTATAGTTCATATAATGGATATTCGGTATGTCTTTGCGGGTCCTGTCCCAGTTCTCTATCAATCTACCTTGCTCCTTCAGTTTTTTATTAAGCGGTGTCCCGGGCCATGAGGTCATCAGGAAAACCCTTACATAATCCACTTTCATTTGTTTTAAATCCCTGATGAGCTGTTTATGATAATCCTTGTTGTGATTGTCGAGCCCCAAAATGCAGGAAGCGATCACGGTCAGTTTATGGGAATGGATGGTTTCGACGATCTTTTTGTAATCGATGTTCGCATTGTGATTTTTTCTGATCTCTTTCAGGTCGGCGGGATTGGCGGATTCGAAACCGATAAAAACAGACCGGCAACCCGATTCATACATCAGGTCCATCAGTTCGGGATCTTCAGCAATATTCAGGGATGCCTGGCAACCCCAGTAGAAATCAAATTTCCTTTCGATCATTTTTTTCAACAGCTTTTTTCTGTCCGAATGATCCTCCCGGCTATAACCGATAAAGTTTTCATCGGTGACGACAACGAGCGATTTGTCACGGAGTTTTTCCATGTCCTTCAGTACGTTTTCGTGGGGAATGGTCCGGTAGCGCCTGTTTTTATATACGGTCAGGTAACAAAACGAGCAACTGTAAGGGCATCCCCTTGAAGTGTTGATTGAAGGATAATGATAATTCGGATGTACCATGTTCCTGTCTGGAACGCCCAGGTTTTCCAGGGGCACATCCATCCGTCCGAAATAGGTTTTGCGAATGCGCTTGTTTTCAAAGTCGGTAAGAAAATTTTTCCAGGGTTTTTCCCCTTCTCCTATGATCACTGTGTCGAAATGTTCGAGTGCTTCTTCGGGCATTGCAGAAGCATGCGCCCCGCCTATAACACATGTAACGCCTCTTTCCCTTAAAATATCTGCTACCTGGTAAGCCCGGTTCACCCCGGAAGTTAAGGGCGACATGGCCACAATATCGGCCTTTGCTGTATAAGGGTCGATATCTTCTCCAACATATTCATCATACAATTCCTTTTGGTAATAATCTGGTGTATGTGCCGATAAATAAGCAAGTGACAGTGGACTGTATAAAAATTCGGTACCCCTGTTTTCTTTTACCAGAGCAGGGTAATAAAAAATGATCTTATACCTGGTATTCATAACAAAATATCTGTGGATTGAAATAGCCAGATTCAACAACTATTCCATAAACCGAAACTATTCTTGGCTACGGATTTCAATGCATATATAATTTCGTGGCAAGAAAAGTGTAAAATAGTTTTCACTTTCTGTAGATATTTATACATAGAAAAAAGAGAAGATTGCCAATTACTGATTACTGAACACTGATCAGCAATTTACCGAACTCTGATTACCGATTACCTTTTTGGGATCAACTCCATCGGATGCTTCAGCAAAACCTGCGCACCGCTTTCGATCAGTTCCTGTTGGCTGCGAAATCCCCAGAGGACCCCAACGGGCAGCATGCCTGCATTCAAGGCGGTCTGCATATCAGTATTGGTATCGCCTATGTAGGCGAACTGTTCATGAGGAATACCAAATTTTTCACTGATAAAGACTGCTCCGGCCGGGTCGGGTTTGCGCGGCAGGGAGGGTTTCATACCCAGGACCAGCTCTATCTTTTCGTTGCCGAGCAGTTCGCTTACCACCTTTTTTGTCGTGGCTTCGGCTTTATTCGACAAAACCGCCATCCTGATCCCTTGATCATACATTGTATTTATGAGTTCCTCAATGCCATCGTACAGGCTGGTTTTTACCAGGTAGTTTTGGCCGTAATCCTGCATCATCAGGTCATGGCATTCGTCGATCAGCTCATCCGGTCTGTTGTCTTCGGGCAGGCTGGCCAAAACGAGGTTTTTCAGGCCCTTGCCCACAAAGTATTTGTACTCGCGGTAGCTGTGCACGGGAAGCCCCTTGCTTTCCAACACGCGGTTCATGGCATCGCTTATGTCAGCGATGGAATCGGCCAGGGTGCCGTCCAGGTCGAAAACAACTGCTTTTATTTCTCTTCCTTTGATCTGCATAAAATCTTTTAAAGGTTCTCGTCAACAGGTTCCCAAAGTTCGATTTTGTTGCCCTCGGGATCCATGATCCATCCAAATTTACCGTAAGGATAACTCTCTATTTCTCCCACAATTTCCACGCCTTCCTCGCGTAAAAGATCCATCAGTTTTTCAAGGTTTTCCACCCGGTAATTGATCATGAATTGTTTTTCAGAAGGCTTGAAATATTCGGTTTTATCTGTGAAGGGCGCCCAGGTGGTGCTGCCGATTTGATCGGGATTATCATGCTCCCGCCATTTGAACAGATGGCCGTACAGGTCGGATTCAATTCCCAGATGATCATGATACCAATCTTTTAATCCTTCAGGATTTTCGGCTTTGAAAAATACGCCCCCCACACCGGTCACTCTTTTCATTTCCGTTTCTTGCCCAAAGATGGGACGATCGTTTTCTTTCCAGGCTTTGAAACCGCCATCCATCAGGTAAACTTCTTTAAATCCAAGTTCCTTCATGATGTCCAGGGTCTTTCCGGCTTTGTTCACGGTGCGGCAATGGATCAGATAGGTTTTGTCCCTGTCCATGGTTTCGAGCGATCCTGTAAAGCATTCGTTTTTAAAATCCAGGTTCACGGCTCCTTCGATATGGCCTTCGGCATATTCTGCCGGTGTTCTCAGATCAAGGACCATAAAATCCGCATTGTGATGGTTTTCTTCCATCATGAGCACAGCTTTTTCCTGGCTGATGGTTTTAAAATTGCTGTCGGAACATCCCGCCGTTAAAATCAAAAGGATAGCAACTATTAGGAATGGGCTATTAATTTTCATCTTTTGAATTGATTTATTTGTGATCCTTCAAAAGTAGAAAACATTTCCGATTGTTGCTTTATTGCTCAGGCCACTTTCCTGTACCTCCACACCGCCAGCGACAGGGCGATGGCGGCGTATATCAGCAGGCTGAAAAACTCGCCGCTGATGTTGGCGAAATCCGATCCTTTAAGCATGATCATCCGGATCACCCGCATGAAATAAGCCAGCGGGTTTACGATGTTGACCTGCTGCGCCCACTCGGGCATGCTTTCGACCGGAGTAAAGATCCCGCTCATCATCGTGAAGGTGAGAAAGAGGAAAAAGGAAATGAACATCACCTGTTGCTGGGTATTGGAAACCGTTGAAACAAGCAATCCAAGCCCCAGTGCAACCAGCAGGTAAACACCGGCAAAAGCAAACAGCAGCCACAAACTGCCAACCATCGGAATGTCGAACAACAGTTTGCCGATCAGCAGGCCGAAAGCTAGCTCAAACATGGCGATCAGCCAGAAAGGGACCAGCTTGCCAAGGATGAACTGGTATTTTTTGATAGGCGTTACGTTGATCTGCTCGATGGTGCCCAGCTCTTTTTCCCTCACCAGGTTTAGTGCGGTGAGGAACATCCCCACAATGGTGACCAGGATCACTAGGATACCCGGCAGCATATATATCTTGTAATTCAGTTCAGGGTTATACCAAAAGGAATAAGTGACATCGATATCCTTCATTTCCTGCTTCGGGAGGATATCAATATTCTCTACGATGATATTGCGGTTGAAATCGCCGATCACCGAAGTGGCATAGGCATTGGTCAGTCCGGCGGCCGTTACATTGATGGCATTGATCAAAAGCTGCAGCTCCGAACGGTTGTATCGGAAAAGTTCCTTTTCAAAACCTTCGTGTATGTGAAGGATCATGTCCGCACGGTTTTCTTTCAGTGTATTTTCTGCCTCATCGATGGAAAAGTCCCCACCAGTGATTCTGAAAAAAGAAGATCCCTCGAACTTGTTCACCAGCGAGCGGGAAGTTGCGGAAAGATCCTTATCCACCACGAACACCTCTATGCTTTTCATGTCGAGGGTGGCGGCATGCACCAGCACCAGCAATTGAACGATAGGCATGATGAAGATGATAGGCAACATGGTTTTGTTGCGCAATATCTGTCTGAATTCCTTTTTCAATATGAATTTTATCGTTCGCATGCTACTCCAGTCTCACTTTAAATTTCTTAACACTAACTGCAATAAAGAACAGGGTCATTCCGATAAGGACAAGGGTTTCCTTCCACACGAACATAATCCCCGTTCCCTTGATCATGATATTTTTGATGATGATGATGAAGTATTTGGGCGGAACGATCATGCTAAGCCACTGCAGGATTTGTGGCATATTTTCTATTGGGAAGATAAAACCCGAAAGCAGGATGGTGGGCAGCATCAGCGAAAAGAGCGAAATGAACATGGCCATCTGCTGGGTTTTGCTAAGCGTGGAGATCAGCAGCCCGAGCGAGAGCGCCAGCAGGATGAACAACATGCACTCGGCGATCAGCAAAAGCAGATTCCCTTCCACCGGAACATCGAAAACATAATAACCCAGAACAATGATGGAGATGGCATTAACAAAGGAAAGCGATACATAAGGCGTTACCTTCCCGAGGATGATCTGCACCGGTTTCAACGGGCTGACCAGCAATACTTCCATGGTGCCCATTTCTTTTTCGCGGGCGATGGAGATGGAAGTCATCAATGCCGACACCAGCATCAGGATGAGGGCCATGGTGCCCGGCACGAACATGTATGCGCCTTTCATTTTTTCGTTGTACACCATGCGCACCCTGGGCTCGATCTGAAACGCCGGCTGTGAAGCGGTGTTTAGGTTTCCGACATAATCCCCAATGATGGCCTGCGTGTAGTTCACCAGCAGGTTGGCCGTGTTGGCGTCGGAAGCGTCGGCGATCAGCTGGACTTCGGCCTTGCCCGTCTTGTAAAGTTTTTCGGCAAATTGCTCTTCAAAAACCAATACGATCCTCGCCCGGCCGTCCCGGAAAACCTGTTCGATTTCCTTTTCCGAAGATAAATTGTCTTTCAGGATAAAGTAATCCGAAGAAATTATTTTGTTTGTGATCTGTTGGGTTACATTGTCCTTCGAGGGATCGAAGATGGCGATACGTGCATCCTTGATCTCGTTGGTGACCACATATCCAAAAATCAGAATCAGCACCACAGGCAGCACAAACAGGATGAGCAGGGTGCGCGCATCCCTGAAAATGTGATAAAACTCTTTGATGACGAACGACCAGAATCTTTTCATAATCAGTTTGTTCTTGCCAGTTTCAGAAATACATCATTCATGCTGTCTACGCCAAATTGCTTCTTGAGTGCCGCCGGTGTGTCGAGGGCTTCTATTTTTCCTTCCACCATAATGCTAACCCGGTTGCAGTATTCGGCTTCATCCATGTAGTGGGTGGTCACAAAAACGGTGATCCCGCTCTCGGCGGTCTGGTAGATCATTTCCCAGAACTGCCTCCGGGTGATGGGGTCCACCCCACCGGTGGGCTCATCCAGGAAAACGATGCGCGGTTTATGCATCACGGCAACCGAAAAGGCAAGCTTTTGTTTCCAGCCCAAGGGCAGGGAGCTCAGTACGCTGTCTTTTACCTTGAGCATGTCGAGCCGGCCCAGCAACTCATCCGTTCGCGATTTGATCTGTTTATTGCTCAGGCGGTAAATGCCCCCGTAAAACTGAAAGTTCTCTTTAACCGTCAGGTCTTCGTAAAGAGAGAACTTCTGGCTCATATAGCCGATGTTGCGCTTGATCCTGTCGGTTTCCCTGTACACATCATAGCCGGCCACTTCGATCTGCCCGGAAGTGGGCGACGAAAGCCCGCACAAAATCTTGATGGCCGTGGTCTTGCCCGCACCATTGGCGCCCAGAAAACCGAATATCTCGCCCTTCTTCACCTCAAAGCTCAGGTGATCGTTGGCGGTGAAATCCCCGAATTTCTTCACCAGGTCTTTTACCTCTATGATATACTCATCAATCATTTTCAGTCTTTTCTTCTTTCATTAATTCCATAAAGCAATCCTCAATGGATGGCTTGATCTTTTCGATCCGGATATGGTCATGATCCCTGCTTTTCAGAAAGCTCTCGATCTTCTCTTTTTCAATGGCTCCGCTTTCGGAAGTGTAGTGAACCCTGTCGCCGAACCTGAACACCGAGGCGGTATCTTCAAATTCCTGGAGATCAACTATGATGTCGAACATATTTGAGCTTTGTACGCTTGCCAGTTCCGGTTTGTAGCTGTTCACGATCCCCTCCGGTCTGTCGATGCTGAGGATGTTTCCTTTTTGCATCAGGGCCACGCGATCGCACAGGGCGGCTTCATCCATATATGGCGTTGAAACCAGGATGGTGATGCCTTCTTGCTGAAGGTTTTTCAGCATATCCCAGAATTCTTTCCTGGAAACGGCGTCCACCCCCGTAGTCGGTTCATCAAGGAATAAAACCTCCGGACTGTGGATAAGGGCGCAACTGAGGGCCAGCTTTTGCTTCATCCCGCCTGAAAGCCTTCCGGCCAGACGCTTTTTGAATGGTTCGATCTGCTGGTAGATATCTTTCACAAGATGATAATTCTCCTGTATGGTGGTATTGAAAATGCGGGCGTAGAACTTCAGGTTTTCCTCCACGGAAAGGTCGAAATAAAGGGAAAAACGACCGGGCATATATCCCACGATATTCCTGATCTTTTTGTAATCCTTCACCACATCGAATGATTCGACCATGGCTTTTCCCCGGTCGGCGAACAAGAGCGTGGCCAGTATCCTGAACAGGCTGGTTTTACCGGCGCCGTCGGGGCCGATCAAACCAAACAGCTCCCCTTTTTTCACCCCGAAACTGACATTTCTGAGCGCCTGCAAGCCATTGTAGCTTTTGCTTATATTTTCCGCCAGGACTGAAGTATTCATTGCCCTCATTTATTTTTCGTTGCCATCCTTGAAATTCACTTCTCCCGGCATCCCGATTTTCAATGTACCGTCGTTGGGTACCAGCACTTTAACGGCATACACCAGGTTTATCCTGTCTTCCTTGGTTTGTATGATCTTGGGGGTGAATTCGGCCTGGTCGGAAATCCAGCTGATCGTGCCTTCAAAAGATTGATTTTCTTCTGCATTTTTATCTACCTGCACCTCCACCTTTTGGCCGAGTTTCACATCGGGCAACTGCTCGCCGCTGACATAGGCTTTCAGGATCAGCGGGTCCAGGCCGGCGATCCGGTATAGCGGCCTTCCAAAGGCAGTCACCTCCCCGGATTCCGAGATCTTTGTAAGCACGGTGCCGTCGGTCGTGTTCCGGATGTAACATTTGCGGATGTTTTCTTTCACCTGTTTGATCTGGGATTCGATGGCGGCTACCTCATCATATATGGCATTCAGATTCGAGCGGGTGGCGTCGATTTGCTTTTCCGCCAGCTCAACCGCCCCTTTGACGTCATCCATTTGTTTTTGTGTTGCAGCCCCTTCTTCAAACAATTTCTCGAGGCGGTTGCGGTCCACCAGCAGATTTTCCTTTTGCTGTTTCTGAACGTCCATCTGCGCCCTAACGCTTTCAATGCCGGCGGCTACCGCATTTTTTCTGCTGAGCAATTGTTGTTTTTTCAAATACAGGTCGGTGGTGTCGATCAACCCGACCACAGCACCCGAATCCAGCCGGTTGCCTTCCTCAATCTTCAGCCAAAGAATTTGGCCGTTGGCCTGTGAGGCAACCAATTTTTCAACCGCTTCGAAATTGCCGTAGGCATCCGAAAGCTTTTCCCTGCCCGAACAGGCCGCAAGGAAAATCAGCATAATGAATAAATATTTTGTTTTCATATCAGCTATTGATTTTTATGGATATTACAAATCTCCTTTTTTACTCAGATAATCATATTTGGCTCTTATAAGCTGTAGCTTGTGCACCTCTTTGTTGAGTTTGGCTTCGGTTTCCGCATTCACCTCGCTGATGTATTCCGAAGATGTAATGGCGCCGTTGTTCAATTGTGCAGACGCTGTTTGTCTGATCTCTTCCCGCAGGCGAATGATCTCATCATCGGTACGGATCAGCTTTTCATATTTATCCAGTTCTCTGAAAGCCCGCTTCAATTCAATAGTCAGGTTTTTCTCAAATACTTCTTTTTGATTTTCTATGAAATTCTGTTGGACGTCTATCATTTTAAGGTCAAGCTCTTTTTCCTGCCAGTTCCAAAGGTTCCAGCTGAGCTTTGCCCCCAGTATGTAAAAGCTGCTGAATTCATCCGACAGCATGTCGAGTCCGGGCCTGCCGTAGCCTGCCTGTGCAAACCCGATAAGCTTCGGGCGCCTGCCTTCGTTGATCAACTCCTTGTTGAGCATCAGCCTGTTCTGCTGCAGGCCCAGCAATTGATAATCGATCCTTCCCGATGGGTCCGCATCATAAGCCACCTTGGGTTGTGGAAGCATGAAAGTGGTTTTCAAATCGTATTCTTCCCCGGTAAATTCGGACAGAACCGCCAGATTGGTGCTGATCCCGTTTTCCAGCTCCAGGATATTTTGCTCCTGTTTGAGCAATTCGGCCCTTAAAACATTCAGGTCTTTTTCCAGAACGGCCCCGTGCCTGACGCCGGCTTCCAGGTTTTTTTTCTTCGCTTCAATGGTTTCTTTGCTGAGTTCCAGAACCTCTTTGTTTTTTTTCAGCAACAAAATATTGAAATAGAGATCGGTCACCTTCTGTTTTACATTATACAGCCTCCCCTCTACTTTTTTGTTTTCAATACTCAATTCATATTCTCTGAGGTCTTTTTGGGTGGCTGTGAGACCGCCGTCATAGATCATTTGATTGAGGTCGAGGGATACTTTGTACTGGTCTTTGGCCGGTTGAGGAATATCCATATTGGGAATTTCGATGGACACTTTGGTAACTTCCGACTGATAGGTGGCCTGCCCGTTGAGGTTCAGCTTGGGCAGGTAAGTCTTGCCAAGCTTCTCCAGCTCCAGTTCCGTGGCTTCGCTCAGCAGGCCGAATTTGTTTTGCAGGGGATAATTCGCTGTTGCATTTTCCTGGCATTCTTCCAATGTGGTATGCTTTGTGATCTGACCTGTAGCAAAACAGGAGATAAGCATTCCGGTGGCTAATAAAAGAGTTTTCATTTTTGGTCGATCATTTTGTGAATGAGATTTTTAATGACCATTTTTCTTTCCAACAGAAAAGCATCGTATGCTTCCTGGTCATTGTCGAAAAATATCCTTTGCATGAGTGGGCGGGCTGCATAAGGGAATATGCAAAGCCCCAGCAGATTGATAAAAAAATGCCTGGGATCTCCCTTGGGAATGTTTCCCTTTTCCATTTCCTCCAGGATCACTTTTATCAGCAATTGCGGCTGCATGCCCGAACTTTTCATCAGCGCGAACAGGTTATCGGGATCACGGTTTAGCTCCTGTAGAACAAACAAAGGAATTAACGGATTTTCATGCAGGGTGTCGATATAATTATCCACAAACAAATCCATTTTCTCGGCAAAGCTTTTATCCGACAATATCATTTCAGTTACCGCCGGAACAAATTTGCTGAACACATTTGAAAATCCCGCCCTGAAAAGTTTCTCTTTGCTTCTGAAATAATAATGAAGCAAGGCCTTGTTGATGCCTGCTTCATCGGCAATTTCCTGCATGGATGCACCTGAATAGCCTTTGCGGATAAATACCGTATTAGAGGCTTCCAGTATTTTATTTTCAGTAGTTTTCTCATTTTCATTCATAATCAATTGTCTTTAGCCATATACTTAAACTTTATGGTTTAACTTAACGGTTAAACTGTTCGGCAAATATATAACAAACGATACGGATTTGTCAAGCCAAAAGGAAAATATTTTTTTCATGCATTTTTATATAACTGATTATTAGGAAGTTTAAAATCAATTAAACAGTTGGATAAACTTCCTTCTGAATTGTGTATCTTTACACCTCTAAATTTTAAAAGGCCAATGAACTTAAAACATTCAATACCAGTATTCTTGTTCTTGATATTGCTGTTTATGGCATGCAGCCGGCCAAAAAATAAAATAGTGGGTGTTTGGAAGGTGCAGAAGGTGGAGGTGGATACCGATACCATAACCGCAAAATCGGAAGCGCTCAAAACAAGCAAGCAGCGTCAGCAATCACTCAGACTGGAATTATTCGAGGACAAAACCATAAACATCATTTCCATGGACAATACCTTTCCGGGAACCTGGAGCTTTAATGAATCCAGCGGAAATATCTATGTAAGGCTGGAAGGAGCTGCGGTTGACGACAGCTTACAAATTGGTCAATATGAAGATGGAATGATCCTCAAAAGAGAAAAGAAACCTTTTGGCTGGATGGTCACTTATTTTGAAAAAGAATAATGCAATTGGTAAATTTAACCCGGTCTGAATACGAACCACAAAAACAATCAATATGATCAGAAGAATTTCATTCATGGCCATTACAGCGGCCATCGTTTTTACATTGGCTGCTTGCAAAGGCGGTAAAAAAGAAAATAAGGAAACCAAAAAGTTGTCGGAAATGGAGCAGCTTGTAAACAAATACGCAACCTTTGAGCTGACTTCCGATTTATCGTACCTGAGCGAAAACCAGAAACAAATGCTCGTTCATCTTTTCGAGGCATCCAAAATCATGAACAAGGTATTCTGGAAACAAGCTTACGGTGACAAGGAAGAACTCCTCGAAAAATACGAGGGCGAGGATACCATTAAGTTCATCAAGATCAACTACGGGCCCTGGGACCGCCTGAACGGCAACGAACCTTTCCTGCCGGGCCACGGAGCCAAGCCCAAAGGGGCGAATTTCTATCCGGCCGATATGAGCGTGGAAGAGTTTGAAAACTGGGACGATCCGGATAAGAAAAACCTATACACCCTGATCAGAAGGGATGAAAACGGCGACTTGCAATCGGTATGGTACAGCGAGGCTTACAAGGAAGAATTTACAAAAGCAGCCGAACTGCTCAAAACCGCCGCTGAGCTTGCAGAAAGCGAAGATTTCAAAAAATATCTCAACGTGCGCGCCGAAGCCCTGCTGAGCAATGAATACCAGCCCAGTGATTTCGCATGGATGGACATGAAAGACAACGACATCGACCTGGTGTTCGGCCCCATCGAAAATTATGAAGACCAGTTGTTCGGTTACAAGGCCGCCTGCGAGGCTTTCATCCTGATCAAGGACAAGGAGTGGAGCGATAAGCTGGCCAAGTATGCAAAGTTCCTTCCGCAGTTGCAGAAAGAGCTTCCGGTAGAACCCAAATACAAAAAGGAAACTCCCGGTTCCGACGCCGACCTGAATGCCTATGACGCGATTTACTATGCAGGCGATTGCAACGCCGGCAGCAAGACCATAGCCATCAACCTGCCCAACGACGAGGAAGTGCAACTGAAAAAAGGCACCCGCAAACTGCAACTTAAGAATTCGATGCAAGCCAAGTTCGATAAGATCCTGGTTCCAATCTCAAAGGTTGTGATCGATCCCCAACAGAGAAAACATGTAACCTTCGACGCCTTCTTCGCCAACACCATGTTCCATGAGGTGGCTCACGGCATGGGCATCAAAATGACCATCACCGGAGATGGAACGGTTCGCGAGGCTCTCAAAGAAAGCTACTCTTCCATCGAGGAAGGCAAAGCCGATATCATGGGACTTTACCTGGTAACCAAGCTTTTCGAAATGGACGAATACGATAAAGGCGAGCTGATGGACAACTATGTTACCTTTTTTGCAGGCATTTTCCGCTCCAGTCGTTTTGGTGCGGCCAGCGCCCATGGAAAAGCCAATATGATGCGTTTTAATTATTTCCTGCAACAGGGTGCATTCTTAAAAAATGAAGACGGAACCTACAGCGTGGATTTCGAGAAGATGAAAGAAGCCATGATCGCCCTGATGCAAAAAATCCTGAAAATCCAGGGAGAAGGTGATTATGAAAACGCCAAACAATGGGTGGACGCCGAAGGTATTGTTAAACAGCAATTCCAGGAAGACCTCGATCGCATTAACAGCGCCAACATCCCCGTTGATATCGTATTCAAACAGGGACCCAAAGTGGTTGGCCTTAAATAAAGATAGCTCATAGCCAATTGTTCGGAAGCGTACATTTTGTTGTAAGCTTCTGAACAGTTGACCTTTGATCATATAGAACATCTCGGTTGATTTTATCTGCAAATCAGCCGGTTAAACAGCATGGCCTGGTTTATGCAGATCAGGCTGAAAAATTGAGTTAATAACCTGCCCGCAACGGGCAAAAATCAATCGGACATGAAAAAACTGATGATCTTATTTTTATGGATGGGCACATTTTCATTGAATGCCGGCGCTTTTAACCCGCCGGACGAAGGGATGTGGCTTCCTATGTTTGTAGAACGGCTGAATTATGTGGATATGCAGGAAATGGGGCTGCAGCTTACACCTGAAGAACTATACAGCATCAACAATTCAAGCCTGAAAGACGCCATAGTCGGACTTTCCGGCGGTGGCATCGGAGGCTTCTTCTGCACAGGGGAAATCGTATCCGACAAAGGATTGATGTTTACGAACCATCATTGTGGTTACAATAGCATCAACGAACTGAGCACACCGGAACACAATTACCTGAAAGACGGTTTTTGGGCATACAGCCTTGAAGAAGAACTTCCCGTTAAAGGTCTTTCCGCTTCTTTCCTGATCAAGATGGACAACGTAACCGACAGCATAGTTCCTTTCCTTTCGGATACCATGAGCGAATCGGCCAGGTCGGCCAAAGTGAGCGAGATATCTACCAGGCTGGAGAATGCCGCCACGGAAGGTGGAAAATACAATGTTACCGTGAAAAGCTTTTTTGGCGGAAACGAATATTATCGCTTTGTTTACGAAACATACAATGACGTGCGTTTCGTTGGTGCGCCTCCTTCGGATATTGGAAAATTCGGTGGCGATACAGACAACTGGATGTGGCCCCGCCATACCGGCGACTTCAGTATTTTCAGGGTGTATATGGGACCCGAAGGCGAGACTGCCGGATACTCGGAAGACAATGTACCTTACAAACCCAAACATCACCTGCCCATCACCCTCGAAGGTGTTGAAAAAGGAGATTTCGCCATGATCTGGGGCTATCCGGGCGGAACCGACAGGTACATTACCTCCTATGGCATCGACTATAACTACAATACTTTCAACCCTGCCATCATTGATATTTTCGGCACCCAGCTCGAAGTTTGGAGAAAACATATGGACAGCGATCCCAAGATTGACCTGGAATATGCTTCTTCATATGCCTCTGCTGCCAACACCTGGAAATACATGATCGGGATGAACAGGGGAATCAAAAACCTGAATGTATATCAAAGGAAAAAAGACCTGGAAGAAAAATTTATGAACTGGGTCGGCAAAAAGGAATCCAGGAAAGAAAAATACGGCAAAGCGCTTGATTACATTGAGGAAGGTTACGAGAAACTCGATGAAGTTACCGAACCCTTCCTATACAGCGCACTTGCAGGGATGAATGCTTCCAAAGCCATGTCCTATGCCCAGCAATACGGCGCCCTTTACGGATTGATGGAAGACAAGGAGGAACGCAAAAACAACAAGGCCGCCATACAGGAAACAGCCAATCAGTTGATGGAAGGCGCCGAAGAACATTATAATAATTATTTCTTTGAAACCGATATCGATCAGTTCCGTGCCATGATTAAGCTTTACCTGGCCAACGTGCAGCAAGGTTTCTGGCCGGAATACCTCAAAGAGATCGTTGCCGAATACAAAGGGAATATCGATGAAATGGTAAATGAGATTTATGAAGAAAGCATCTTCACTTCTTATGAAAGAACCATGGATTTTCTCAAAAAACCAAAATTCAGCGGGCTGGAGGATGATCCCATCCTGCAGCTTTTCTTCGGTTTCAGAAACACCCTCATGGAAAACAACGGCAAATACAATAAATACCAGCAACAGATCAACAGGGGCGACAGGCTGTTTGTGGACGCTCTCAGGAAAATGCATCCCGACAGGGATTATTATCCGGATGCCAACTCAACCATGAGACTGACTTATGGTACTGTGCTGGACTATTATCCAAAAGATGCGGTTCATTACAAATTCTATACTACCCTGGAAGGCGTTATGGAAAAAGAAGATCCCACGGATGATGAATTCCAGGTACCCGAGAAACTGAAGGAACTTTATAACAAAAAAGATTACGGCCCCTATGATGAAGACGGCAAATTAGTGGTGGCTTTCCTAACCACCAACGACATCACGGGCGGCAACTCAGGAAGCCCGGTTATCAATGCTGAAGGCGAACTGATTGGCATTGCCTTTGACGGCAATTGGGAAGCCATGAGCGGCGACATCATTTTCGAAACAGAATTGCAAAGATGCATCAACGTGGACATTCGTTATGTGCTGTTCATCATTGATAAATTTGCAGGTGCCAAAAACCTGATAGAAGAGCTTACGATCGTAAAAGAAAAACCGGCTGTTGAAAAAGCAGAAGTAAAAATTACGGTAGAGGAAGAATAAAACCGGTTTTAACAGTAACAAAAACCTGCTGTTCGGGTGAGCAGCAGGTTTTTTTATGTCCTTTTATTGTTGAATGATGTTCAAATGCACCCAGCTTCCGCCATGCTGCATGTCGAAGCACTGGTAAACCAAAAATTCAGGCGATTCGCTGATGATCACACTGGAATACACAAAATCCTTGCGTTCGCGTTTTGGGGTATCCTCGCTTTGCTCAAGCCAGGCGGCTATATCTGAAGCACTGATTGTATCATAGGTTTTTGTTTTGCTTTGCTTTTCGATGGCTTCCGTTGCAGCGGCTTCGATGAGCCTGGGCCAGAGCTTTGCAAACAAGCCGTTGCTATTGTATATATCGGCGCTGTTGATTTCTCCGTTGATGGCGAATACCATACCCGCCACATTTTCCTGATCTTCATATGGATCATTAAACCATTCGATGAATTCCTGAAGCAGTTTTGTAAGTTCTTTATTCTCCAGGGTAAGTTGCATGCTGGATGCCGAGCGTGAGTCCTCAACCGACACACCCATGTTCATACTCAGATTATCCTGAACAACCTCCACTTTGTCCCATACTTCCTGCTGCGAGTTGTCTCTGATAGCCGCCAGTTTCAGTTCTTTTGATGAAATACGCTTGGAACTGCTGTTGAACTCTCCCAGCCCTTCATCACCCCTTTGCGACCAACGGCCGTGTTCCACGCAGAAAGAGGCCAGGGGCATAGGTTCCGATTTAGGAGGAAGCAGTAAATCCACCGGGATGACCCGGTCCTGTTTACCGCCTTTTACAATGTCACCCGCCTGAATGAAAATGGTTTTCAAAGAAAAATTCTGAATGGAAAGCTCATTCACATCCTGGGTTTCGAATACTTTCACCATCCCCTTTTTGATGGCCTGGTCGAGTGTAACCAGATGGTCGTAATCATCCGGCATGTCGGCTTTCAGAAAGAAAACCGTCAGATTCTGATAAGCATAGCCTTTTGAAATGATGTATTCATTCCATTTGGCTTCCTGTGCATTACCCTTTAATCCGGCCATAAGCAGGCTGATCGCCAGCAGGCCCCCAATTTTTGTTTTCATGATTTGATCTCCTGTTGATTGATTAATAAATTGCGTTGATTGATCAATTATACCGATTCGGAACAGGTTAACAATGATTGATCATATGCTCCAATCGCTATAACTGAATTTTATAGAAAAATGCAATGCATTTTTTTGTAAAATTCAGTATAAAGGGTAGATACGTGCATATTGGATTTTTCCGTTCAAAAACCCAATACTGTGCCAACAATCATTGCTTTCCGGCAAAACGCCAGGGTATTCCGGGCGCAGCGAGAAATCTCCTTAATTACCCCGGACAGCCATAGCCAACAATAAGGAATTCAATAAATATGTTATAACTTTGGGCCGGAAATTGATGGGTCTGTATTTTTGTAAGTTTTTGATTTAAGGAGCTTAAGATGAATATTGTTATAGCAGGAGACGGAGAAGTAGGATTGCATCTGGCTAAAGAACTGGCCAATGAAAATCACAACATCACCATCGTTGACCCGCATGAGGAGTTGCTGAAAATGGTTGAGTCGCATACCGACCTGATGACCATCACAGGCGATTCCACTTCCATCGATGTTTTGAAAAATGCCAATGTCAAAAAGGCGGACTTGCTGATCTCTGTGGTACATGACGAGCACATCAACATCATCACGGCCATTCTGGGCAAAAAGCTCGGGGCCAAAAAAACCATTGCCAGAATCAACAGCCTGGAAAGCGTTACGGAGGGCAACAGGGAATTGTATCAGCAACTTGGCATTGATGCCCTGGTTTGCCCCGAAGCCATTGCATCACAGGAAATCGTCCATTTGCTGCATCAAACCGCGGCAACGGAGGTGTTCGATTTTTCAGAAGGAAAGCTATCGCTTTTCCTGATCAAACTTGAAAAAGGAGCGCCCGTTGTGAACAAAACTTTGAATGAGATCGCGCAGGAACATCCACATCTCGACTTTCGGGCCGTGGCCATCCACAGGAACTCAAACACCATCATTCCGCGTGGTGAAGACGTTTTTCTTGAAAACGATCTTTCTTACGTAATCACCAGGCCCGAGGGCGTAAACGATTTGCTCAAGCTGGGCGGTAAGCAAAAAATCGATATCAAAAACATCATGATTGTCGGAGGGGGCCGGGTTGGCCGTACCGCTGCCAAACAGCTCGAAAAGGAAATGAACATCAAAATGTTCGAGATTGATAAGAATCGTTGTATTTTCCTTACGGATTATCTGGAAGACACTTTGATCGTGAATGGAGACGCCCGCGACATTCATTTGCTGGAAGATGAAGACATCCGAAGCATGGATGCCTTTATAGCCGTAACCGATAATTCGGAAACCAATATCCTTACCTGCCTGCATGCCCGCAAATACGGGGTGAAAAAAACCATCGCATTGGTAGAGAACATCGACTATATCGATATCTCACAAAACATCGGTATCGACACCATCATCAACAAAAAACTGATCACGGCAAGCTATATTGTTCGTTTCACCATGGGCGCCGAGGTAACTTCGATCAAATGCCTGAGCGGCATCGATGCAGAGGTGATGGAGTTTGTAGCCCAGCCAGGTTCGGCCATCACAAAAAAACCCCTGCTCAAGCAAAAGATTCCCCAAGGCGCCATCGTAGGGGGCATCGTCAGAGGGAATGAAAGCAAAATCGCCACGGGCGACCTGCAGATCAAAGAAAACGATCATGTTGTTGTGTTCACCCTGCCCAAAGCCATAGGCAAGATTGAAAAGCTTTTCAGTTAGTTTAACAGGAAATAAGTTTTTTCCTTTCTATTTCGCAAACCTGATTTTGATTGCTTATGCCGGTATCCCTGTTTTCGGAAAATGGTTCCTATCATTTCTGATGTTGCTCGGCCGACTTGAACCCTTTACCGTGCTGATCATCCTCACCCCTTCTTTCTGGAAAAGATGATCAGTCCTTCACAGCTCTATATTTCTTTATACCGATTCGGAACAGTTTTGCAATGATTGATCTCCTGTTCCAATCGGTATAACCAAATCTAACAGAAAATGCTTTGCATTTTTAGTAAGATTCAGTATACACCATCATTTATATTAACTTTGCCCGACACTAAAAAAAGTGAAATGGCCTCATTATCAGCAGTGATCATCACATACAATGAAGAGAAAAACATCTGCAGGTGCCTGGAATCGCTGAAAGATGTTGCCGATGAGATCGTTGTTGTGGATTCATTTTCAACAGATAAAACCAAAGAGATTGCCGCCAGGTACAATGTGAAATTTGTTGAACATGAATTTGAAGGTTACATCGAACAAAAAAACTATGCCTTTACTTTTGCTTCCAACACCTATGTGCTCTCCCTCGATGCCGATGAAGCCCTGTCGCCCGAACTGAAAAAATCCATCCTTACAGCCAAAAAGGATTTTACCGCAGATGCATACAGCATAAACCGACTGACCAGTTATTGCGGCAAATGGATCAGGCATTGCGGCTGGTATCCCGACAGGAAGACCAGGTTGGTGAACAAAAACATAGGGCATTGGGGTGGAACCAACCCGCATGACAAAATGATCATAGATGAAGGTGCAAAGATCGATCATCTAAATGGCGACCTGCTGCATTATTCTTATTATACCAGGCAGGATCATCTGAAACAGATCGAGCATTTCACTGAGATCGGAGCCAGGGAACTTTTTGAAAAGGGGAAAAAATATCTCTGGATTAAAATGTATATCAGCCCCTTTGCAAAATTTGTGCGGGATTATTTAATCAAAGCCGGATTCCTCGATGGTAAAGCCGGTTATGACATCAGCCGGTTTTCAGCATGGGCAACCTTCAAGAAATACAAGAAATTAAAAATGCTACGGGATGGATCTGAAAAAAGTTAAACGGATCATCATCAGCAGAACCGATAGTATAGGAGATGTGGTCCTTACTTTGCCGGTTGCGGGCTATCTGAAAAAGCTGTTGCCAGATATAGAGATCGTTTTCCTGGGAAGATCCTATACCCGGCCCATAGGTGGACAATGCAGTCATATTGATCGCTTTATCGACTGGCAGGAAATCGTCAGCAAACCCCTTAAAGAGCAAATTGCCCTTTTTAAGAAAATACGGGCCGACGCCATCCTGCATGTGTTTCCCCACCCAGCCATTTCCAGGCTGGCAAAAAAAGCAGGGATCCCTTTAAGGATCGGGACTACCAACCGACTGTATCACTGGAGCAATTGCAATAAGCTGATCCGGCTTTCGCGAAGAAACTCCCCATATCACGAAGCCCAGCTTAACCTGATGCTGTTGAAGCCGTTCGGCCTGAAAGAAATTCTTTCCCTTGATGAAATACCCAAATACTATGGATTGGAAAATATTGAGCCACCAGGCAGGGAACTGAGTGAACTGATCGACCCGGAAAAATTTAACCTCATCCTGCATCCCAGGTCCAAAGGCAGCGCAAGGGAATGGGGAGAAGAACGCTTTAACGAGTTGATAGGGATTTTGCCTGAAAAATTCAAAATCTTTATCACAGGAACCAGGGAAGAAGGCGAAATGATCAGGAAATCCATCCTTGATAAACATAAACACATTCATGACTTAACCGGAAAGATGACCTTGAAAGAGCTGATCGGATTCATCGATCTTGCGGATGGATTGGTAGCCGCCAGCACCGGTCCATTGCACATCGCGGCTGCCCTTGGAAAACGCGCCCTGGGAATTTATCCACCCATCCGCCCGATGCACCCGGGCCGCTGGGCGCCGATTGGGAAAAAGGCCACTTATCTTGTTGTGAATAAACCCTGCGAAAAATGCAGGAAAAGCATGGATTGTGAATGCATACGCGAAATCACCGCTGAACAGGTGAATAAAAAACTTATGGAGGAAAGCGCTTGAAAGCTACTGCCGAAAACAAATGGTTGGTCATTGTAAACCCCAATGCGGGGAGAAGAAAAGGAGAAAAGGATTGGAACCAGATTGCAAAACTGCTGGAAGATGAAGGATTCGATTTCGAGCATGTGATGACTTGCGAACGCTTTCACGCCATCGAGATCGCTAAAGAAGCTATTGAAAGGGGATACAAACAAATCATCGTGGTGGGCGGAGACGGAACGCTCAATGAAGTGGTGAACGGTATTTTTCAGCAGAAGAAATACATTACCACCGACATTGCGATTGGAATGATCACGGTGGGCACAGGCAACGACTGGGGCCGGATGTATCAGGTGCCGTTTGATTATGATAAAGCAGTGAAGACCATCTGCAAGGGAAGGAAGGTAATACAAGATGCAGGTAAGGTTAACTATCATATAGATGGCAAAGAGGAATCCAGATATTTTGCCAACATGGCCGGCATGGGCTATGACGCCCTGGTGGCGCAAAAAACCAATGCCATGAAGGAAAAAGGCAGGGGAGGCCCTATGGCATATTTTTATAATCTGCTTACCGGATTGTATCAATATAAAAGCACCTATCTCGAAATTGAAGTGGATGGTGAATGCGTTTTCGAAAACGATATTTTCAGCATGAGCCTCGGCATCTGCAAATACAATGGCGGGGGCATGATGCAGTTGCCGCATGCCGTTCCGGATGATGGGATTTTCGATATCACTGTGGTGGAAAAGATCAGCAAATTCAGGGTGCTCAGGAACATCAAGAACCTGTATGACGGTTCCTTTGAACACCTGAAAGAAGTGAAAATGTTTAGGGGGAAATCCGTAAACATTGTCTCCAGACCCAAAAACTCAATATTCCTTGAAACGGACGGGGAATCGCTCGGCCATTCACCTCTTCGTTTTAGCATCGTACCAAAAAGCATCTGCCTGATCGCGGGAAAGAAATATTTCAGAGAAAAGTAAATAATTATTCAGACGAGATAATATTTATACCGTACAATTGCTCTTCCCGGATCACACTCCATCCTGCCAGTCGCCATGTTCGTGTATGAGCTGCGTGAGTTGGCACACGGCCTCCCGGCGGGGGATGTTCTTTTTGATGAGCTGTTTGCCTTTATAAAGGTTCACTGTATCTTTTCCGGCGCCCACATAACCGTAATCGGCGTCGGCCATTTCGCCCGGCCCGTTCACCACACAGCCCATCACTCCGATCTTAAGTCCAATCAGATGTGAAGTTGCAGCTTTCACTTCCTGCAGGGCCTCTTCGATATTAAATAAGGTGCGGGCGCAGGAAGGGCAGGCAATGTATTCGGTTTTCCAGCGCCGCAGTCCGGTGGCCTGCAAAATATCGAAAGCCGTGCGAACCGACATCTGTGCGGGAATGTGTTCATTGCCCTTCAGCCAAATTCCCTGGCAGCGGCCGGCAAGCAGTTCGGGGCTGAAATCCATGGCGGCCTGCACCATGAACTCTTCTGTACTTACTGTAAGATATTCTTTGAACAATATCCTTTGGTCGCTTTCACCGGCTGGTTCCTTTAGTAAAGGATATTCCTTCCCATCAGCATCAATTGCTTTAAAACCTTTTACGTATATATCAGCCCTCTTATTATCATCACTTAAAACAAAAGGAGTTGTTAAATTTTCAGTTGCCGGTATATAAAAGAAGGTAGGTTTGGCTTTTACAGCATAAACGGCATATTCAACGATCTTGCGGGCAACCGGTATTTCCCTGACAGGATCTTCTGTAAGAGAAACCCTTATGGTGTCGCCAATCCCTTCGTTTAAAAGGGTGCCTATACCGGCTGCGGATTTGATCCGGCCGTCTTCGGCATCTCCCGCTTCCGTCACACCCAGATGAAGCGGATAGCCGTATCCCTTCCTTATCATTTCCTGCACCAGCATCCTGTATGCATCTATCATCACCCGGATATTACTCGATTTCAGAGAGATCACCAGTTCATGAAAATTGGCGGAACGACACAATTCAATATATTCCAAAGCGGAAACCACCATGCCCTTTGCCGTGTTTCCATAATCATGCAAAATACTTTGAGAAAGTGAACCGTGATTCACACCGATGCGCATAGCGGTTTTATGTTGCCTGCAGATTTCAATCAGTGAATTGAGTTTAGTGGAAACTTCAGATAATTCTTCTTTCCGGCTTGCAAATCTTTTATTCCCAATAAAATTCCCCGGATTGATGCGGATCTTCTCCACGATTTTGGCTGCCTCCGTTGCAGCTTGCACATTGAAATGAATATCGGCGACCAAAGGTGTGTCGAATCCTTTTTTCAGCAGTTCGGATTTGATCATGGCCAGGTTTTTTGCGGCTTTCACGGAAGGGGCTGAAATACGCACGATTTCACATCCCGCTTCGATCAGCCTGAGACATTGCTCAACCGTGGCTGCCGTGTCAATGGTGTCGGTATTGGTCATCGACTGCAGTCGGACCGGGTTGTTGCCTCCCATGGCAAGATCGCCTATGCGCACAATTCTAG
The DNA here is from genome assembly GCA_021738625.1 of Bacteroidales bacterium. Classification (GTDB taxonomy): domain Bacteria; phylum Bacteroidota; class Bacteroidia; order Bacteroidales; family JAIOZK01; genus JAIOZK01. The sequence continues at coordinate 960 of JAIPBS010000049.1, read as the reverse complement.
TTGAGAAATTCATCTGAGCATCAAATAGAAAACAAAGTTAAGAAAAGGATGCCAGACAGTTTTAACAAACATCATCCCGTGCGGCTGATCTTTTCCAGCGCCGCCCTGTTCAATATTCTGAAATGGTTGCCCTCTACGCTTATGGTTTGGTTGTCTTTAAGGTCCTTCAAAATCCTGATGGCGCTTTCCTTGGTCATGGCGGTCATATCCGCCAGGTCCTGCCTGGAAATAGGGGGTTCAAAATCATCGCTCTCATGGATGCGGTCGGCAAGGTAAAAGATTGCATCGGCAATCCGGCCATGCATGTGCTTTTGCGTAAGATTTATAAACTTATTAAAATTTTGGATGCCCATGCGATTGATATGCCCAAGCATCTGTAAGGCGAAGGCACTGTTGTTTTTTACCGTGTCATAAAATACCCTGGCATCAATAAAACAGGTACTCACATCCGTTAAGGCGGAAACCGTATAATGCATCATAAAATCGGTATACATTCCTGGTCCGCCTATAAACTCATTTTCTTTAAAAATCCTCAGAATCAGGTTCTTGTTGTTAAAGCCTTCAATGTATATCTTACCAAATCCACTTGTGATGCAGGCAATATGAGTAAGCGCGGCGCCTTGCTTAAAAATGGTTTCATGGGATTTGAAATTAACCTCATAGCGGTTTTGATTTATCCTATCCATTTCTTCGTCGCTGAGCAGCGTGAAAATTTCCTGCTTAAAACAGCATCTATCACACCTCAGGTTTTTGGTTATCTCAGCCATTACTTGCCTATAAACTTAATTTTTAGTATCTTGTGGTTTTTTTTAATAAAACATTAACCTGAATAATTCACAAAATCAAAATTACTATAAAAATTGACCGCTTAAAATCAAAAACAGGCTTTTATTCTGATGGGATTTTACTTTTTGTTTGATTTGCAGAGGATTATCAAAACATAAAGGCACAATCCTTCCG
>JAIPBS010000048.1 GCA_021738625.1 Bacteroidales bacterium | reverse complement strand
ACCTGCCCAATGCCTTCACCCCCAACGGCGACGGTTTGAACGATGTTTTCAAGCCCACGGCCCGTTACGACCATTTCTTGTCTTACCGCCTGAGCATATACAACCGCTGGGGGGAGCTGATCTTCGAGAGCGAAAGCCTCGACCGCGGCTGGGACGGCAGCCACAACGGCCGCCCCGCACCTCAGGGCACCTATGTCTGCCGCATCGACTACATCCCCACCGGAGCAAGCCAGACAAAAACCGTGGCGGGGACGGTGGTGTTGTTGAGGTGAGGTGCGCTTACGAGCGGTGGGGAGGTTTGCACGCGAGTTATAAATACGGATTGGCAGTGGTAGTCTGAAACGGGGTATACAGGTATAGGGGTACAGGGCGGAAATTTGAAAGTTGAAATTTGAAATTTGGGCCATCATGCCAGAGCGCAAAACAGATCGTTACATCGCTACATCGATCAATCGTTCAATCGTTACATTTATCCGCATCCGTCTGCTTCCAAAATTGCCAGTGATCCGATCAATTGAGAGGCCGATAGATCAATTAAACTGCAGCTTGCGGTTGATCGGATTCACTCCACAATACAAAATAAATTCTTCATTTATGAGGAAAATATAGAATTATGATGTATATTTGATAGAAGGAAGCTGTTTCAAAATCAATCGATCATAAATGCAAAAACCAAAACAAATTAGCCATGAAAACAACCAAAGCAATTATTCTGATCGCACTCATTGCCTTCATTTCAAGCGTGAGTGCCCAGAGCATTAGCATCAATCAAAACTTTACCAGTGATGCTGAAATATTTCCCTTTGATCCGAATGATACAATATACGGATTAAGCATAACCGGTTCAGTCACCCTCAACTCCGACACGAGCCTGGTCAGGATTATTTTGGCGGATACAAATTATTACGAGTACATGGCCTATGAAGCCTATCCGCTTATTGTTAACACCTTCAGTTTTGACATATCCGGAGTTTGTGATGAAACTTGTTACCTCGATGGAATAACCCCTTATTCTTTGGAAATACAAGTCATTGATGCTGAGTTTTACCTTACAAATATTATAGCTTATCAGAATTTATCAGAAAATGCAGATAGCCTGCAGGCGCTGTCAAAGTCTCAATGTGAGGCAACAAAAGTGTTGAACATGAACAACTACATTCAGGAAAATAACATGTTATGGTTTGCCAATAGCACTTCGATTTCTGAACTCAATTACGCTACAAAAAAAGAAATCTATGGAAACAAGTACAACCAAAAGGGATTTGATTATTATTTTGGTGGAATTTTTAGCTACAGTCCAAACCCAGACGGACCTGATAACACTTCTAATCTTATCAAAAACTGGGATTGGAGAGAAAGACATGGAGCAAATGATCCCACTAAAGGGACGCCATTAGATTATTACTATGATAATGATGAAAGTGGCAGTGGGTGGATGGAAGCAGTAGATAATCAACTTGAACATGAGGATTGTTTAGGATTGTGTTATATTTATGCACCCTTATCCACAGTTGAAGCAGTAGCCAATCTTTACTTCAATACACATAAGTTTTACGATCTTTCAGAACAAAATGTCCTTGATTGTGATATACTTGTTGGTGGAGGATGCGATGGTGGACCAACAATAAGAACATTCGATTATTTACTTAATCATGGTGTAGTAAACGAATCGTGCTATGGGCCTGATAATTCAGAAGAAGAATGCAGGGAGTACCCTTTTCCCGATGGCCCACTTGAATATAGAATAAAACTCACCCAGGACCCACAAAGTACATCATCGGACCTTAATTCCATAAAAATATCCATCATAAATCATGGACCTTTATGTATACACACGGATTTACCAAACGGCTCGCACTTCATGACACTTCTTGGGTGGAAAACACTTCAACTTAACGACACAATAACACCTCCTGACACGTATGAACCCATTATAATTGAAGAAGGATCAGAATTTATAGGAAAACTTTGCTGGATATACAAGAATAGTTGGGGAATAAACCACGGTGATCAGGGATATTTGTATCTGCTTGCTTCAGAGTTCCAGCCTAATGGTATAACCTATATAGTTCCACCAATTGATGATATCACAACAACCGATGACAATATTGTTTGCAGAGATGCTGATAAGGACGGTTATTATAACTGGGGTATTTCAGAACTGCCACCTGACGACTGTCCGGCGGCAGATCCCAATAACAGAGATAGTGATGATTCAGAAAATCGTATTGGCCCCTTTGACGAGAATTATTATGGCATACCTGTTAAGCCGGAAGTCAGACTAAGTCGTATAGTTGGCGGCATGGAGGAATACAAAATCGATCAAAAAGGGGTGCATGTTTTTGGTAACGATCTTCAAGAACTTACATTTGAACTTAAAAACACAGGAACTGCTCAGTTAAATCTACCACAAATGGCAGAAGAAAGAATTGAAATTTCTGGACCAGATGCGAACAGGTTCACAGTGTCAAAAAACCCATATCCCATGATTAAACACGAAAATTCATCTGAGTTCAAGATCGAATTTCAACAGGGGAATGCTCCTCCATATATAGCTGATGTCACAATAGTGTTTGAAGAAGATGATATCCCGAACTTCACCTTCACACTGATACAATCCTACTGCAACGCCGCAGGAACACCTACCTATATCCTACAAGATACAGAGTGGAACAGCAGCAACATTATTTTTGATGATGTTTATGTATCCAACAATGCCACCTTAACCATCACAAAAACCATTGGTTTTGTTGAAACAGCAAACCTGATTATTGCCCAGTGGGCAAAAGTGGTCCTGGATGGTGGATGTCTTACAAAAGCTTGCGATGGTTTTTGGCAGGGGGTGGATGTTTACGGAGATCCGTTTGCAAGCCAGCAATTAACCGAATACCATGGGATCATTGAGGTTAAGAATGGAGGGATTATACAATATGCACAGGTTGGAATCGAAACCCTACCTCCTGTTCCGGATGGCGGCACCCGGCATGCCGGTGGTATCATCAAAGCCGAGGACGCCGTTTTCAAAAACAATGTTGTTGGGGTAAAGGTTAGTCCTTTTACAAATGGTTACCCGGGAGTGCCGGATGAATGGCCCAACTTCAGTTATTTCAGAAAAACTTTATTTACAATCAATGATCTGTTTTATGCGGTTGACCAACAAATCCCTGTTCAATTGTACCTGGATGATATATACAATTTGGAGATCACCGGTTGCACTTTCGAGAATAGTTACGAAAACGCTTTTGGCAATCCCGACTACAGGGGGAAAGGCATCGTAAGCTTCAATTCAGGTTATTCGGTACGGGACTACAAATCATTAGACCCTGAAGTATCGCCGGTGCGCAGCGAATTTAAAGGCCTTGCCTACGGTTTACATGCTTTGGGAAATCCTCTGCTTCAAATAATTAGGTTGGATTCAGTAATATTTATGGATAATTATCGTGGTGCTTATCTGGGCCTTGCCATCAATCCTGAAATTGTGTACAATGATTTTCTTGTTAGAAGTAAAGGGAATTATTTTCTGGATTCCGACACATGTGTTGGTCTATATCTTGACAACTATACCATTGGGTTTTTGGTCGAAGAAAACAATTTCTTTTCAAGCTTGAATTACAACCAGCTTGAAGAAAGAAAATGTGTAGGGGCATTAATCAATAATTCAGGAACAGAGCCTAACGAAGTGTATAATAACTACTGTAGCAAGTTGCTGGTGGGAATTTCAGCCCAGGGCGAAAACCGCTCCGAAACCGGCGAAGGCCTGTGCATCAAATGCAACGACTTTGTTGATTGTATTACGGATGTGTACGTTGCGCCGAGATATGACGGAAATGGAAACCCGGTTTCAGGACCAACCATTGGAATTGCAGAAGAACAAGGTACAGAAAATGAAATAGGTGGCAGCGACCCGACTCTTGCTGCAGGTAATACTTTTTCCGAGGATAATTCGGAAGCTAATTACTACAATGATCCTGATTACTGCACTGCAGTTGAATACGTTCATCATAACGAAGCATCAACAGAACAAAAAATTATACCTGATCCAAAAATTGGAATTACTCTCACTCAAGATGATGATGCTGATTATTCAAAAGAAACTGCTTGTCCATCCAATTTATCAGCGGGAGGTAGTATTGATGAATCCCTGGAAAAGACCAGCCTTTCAACAGAGTATATTGCAGTTGCCGCCTATGAAGACACTTTAGGCACATTTACTGACGGCGGGGATACGGAAGCCTTAAATACAGATGTCCAAGGCAGTTTTCCGGATGAGGCCATGGAAGTCAGGCAGCAATTGCTGAACGAATCTCCATATTTATCCGATACGGTAATGAAATCAGCCATTGATAAGGAGAATGTTTTGCCCAATGCCATGGTCAGGGACATTCTGGTGGCCAATCCACAGTCGGCCAAAGCACCGGATGTGATCAATACCCTCGATAACCGCTTTGACCCCATGCCGGATTATATGATGGGCGAGATCATGGCTGGCCTGAATACCACAGGGGCAAAAGAACTGCTTGAACAACAACTGGCTTTGCACAAAACAAAGCGAGGAAAATCTCTTTTAAAACTGGAACGTTTTTATAAGAATGATACCTTAAATCCCGCAGCATCCAATGATAGCCTTGTGGCCTTATGGCAGCGGGAACCATACCCCGGGGCATGGTACAAGTTGTCTTTCCATTATTTGAACAAATCCGACTCTGCCGGTTTATTTCAAACACTTGATAGTATTCCTGTAAACTTTAACTTATCTTTGGAAGAGGAGCAATTGCATGATCAATATGAAGAACTGTTTGAAATTTTATGGACCATAAAGGCAGACAGTATAAATCCCGATAGTACAATGACACAAAACTTGTTATCTCTGTCGGCTCATAAAAGTATTCCTGGTGCTTATGCTAAGAACCTATTAATTCACGACAGTGTAATTATCTATAATGAGCCGGTATATTTGCCTGACCTGCTAAAAAGTGCTCCGGTTTACCCCGAGAATCCATATAAGAGAGAGAAAGATTACATCTTGAATATTTTCCCCAATCCTGCCGGAGATTATTTAATCATAGAATATGACCTTTCGGAATACATTGGAAATTTGTACATTAAGATGGCTGATATACAAGGGAAACAGAGTAAGTCAATTAAACTTAGCAACTCCCATACCCAAAAAGTTGTTTCAACTGATTTACTACCGAATGGCACTTATCTCATACAACTGTATCATGATAATGATGTACTTGAAACCACTAAAATAGTAATCCACAAATAGTCTGATTATGAAAACTTCATTTTTCACCATTTTATTAGTCTTTATGAATTTATTTACAACTTGCTTATTTAGTCAGTCAAGATGGATGAACATATATTATGAAAATGAAAATGCGATTGGGAATACCATTGCAAATTCATACGATAAAGGCATGCTGGTTGTTGGTAAGCATGGATATAATTATGTGAATTACAATTGGTTAATCAAAACGGGTATAAATGGCGAAATTTTGTGGGAGAAAACGATTGGTTCCTTATCTTCAAATATTAAAATATCAGATGTATCATACAACAAGAATGGTGAATTATTCTTAACAGGCTTAACAGGATATTACAGCTTAAATGATTATGATCCAATTGTGCTAAAGTTAAATAAATGCGGTGAAAAAGAATGGTGCAGGGTTTTTATTGCAGAGGATAATAACTTTTCAAACTCAATAGAAATAACGGATGATGGAGGTTGTGTTGTATTATTGAGATATATGAATCCTGATGCCACAAAAGACCGCATCTGCTTGGCTAAATTATCCTCAAATGGAGAGCAAATTTGGAATCATTGTTATAATAGTCCCGATACCAGCCTTGACAGTGAAGATGCATATAACCTATTGGTATGTCAGGACGGAGGATTTCTAATAACCGGCAGATGTTATTATGAGGATATGAATCCCCCTCATTATTGGTGGGCTAAACCTTACTTCATAAAAACTGATTCTTTAGGTAACTTTGAGTGGGAAACAGTTGTTCATTCAGATACAATTGAGCCTGGAGGGGCAGCATGGTCAACCATTTTAAGCCCGGATTCAAATTTCTTCTATTCCTTTATCAGTCATTATTACCATAACCCAACACAAAATGCCCCTGCCCTGGTAAAAATGGATATGCAGGGGCAAGTTATTGGGGTATATGACCTTGAGGAAAAAGATGATTTGGGTAAACTTTTCCAGGCCGTATTTATTAATGATTCAATATTGGCGGGCAGTGCAAGCTGGGGAAGTGAAGGATACAGTTCACCACAGGCTGTGCTTTTTGATACACTTGGGAATATACTGGATTCCACTTTTCTGGTAGATAATCACTATTTAAGCTATGTCAGGAAAACCTTTGACAACAAACTGCTTTTCTTCACCAACAAATACGATGAAGAACTGGATGAGTTTGATGCCTACCTTTTCAAACTGAACACAGAGCTGGAAAGCGACAGCATTTATACCCAACAATTTAATTATGATAGTTTGTGCCCGTATCAGATAGAGTCAGATACCATTGAGCAGGATAATTGTGGATTGATTGTAGGTGGGGAGGAGATATTTGTACCAAAAGAAGATGGGTTGAGTGGGATTGAAGTGTATCCCAATCCCGCAAGTTCTAAATTTATTATTCGGTGTTCATTATTCGATATTCAAACAAGTACTGTAGCAATTTTCGATCTGTTTGGCAGAAAGGTAAAAGAAATGAAAGTTCCCAAAGGTGAAGGAGAAATAATTGTAAATACAGAAGGCTGGCAGCGGGGTTTGTATCTTGTGAGGGTAAATTCGGGAAATGGCTTTACAGAAAGCACTAAAGTTATTTTGGAGTAAGGTCTTCTAATTATTCCGGTGGAAGTATCAAAAACTTGAAAACCATGATGTTCACTTCAGAAAGTTCAACAGATTCATTATCAAAGGAATTAGCATTGCTGGTGGACGATGGGGATACCCCTGGGCTTGAATCGGAAGTAAGTACTTCCTTCCCGTATGAAGCCATGGAGATCAGGACTGAGTTGCTGAACAGCTCTCCCTACTTAAGTGATACAGTGATGAAGACATCAGTTAATAAGGAGGATGTTCTTAACAATGCCATGATACGGGATGTGCTGGTGGCCAATCCGCAATCGGCCAAATCCGTCACGATCATGAATATGCTGGATGAAAGAAATGATCCCATGCCTCAGTACATGAAAGATGAGATTATACAGGGGAAAGGGATTCTTTCACCAAAGGACCAGTTGGAATCGAGGCTTGCTTATCAGAAACTCAGGCAATCCAAAGCACATAAGTTTTTATCGAAAGCATATTTATCCGACACTTCCGTAGTTTTCTTATATGACAGCTTAAGAAATATTGCAGGCAATAATATTTACAATTATTACAATCTTGCGTTTACCGAACTAAAACAGGGAGATACGCTAAAATCGGATGCCCTGTTTGACAGCATTCCTGTCTTGTTCAGTTTAAGTTATGATCAACAAGATGAATTTGATAACTTTGAACAACTCTATGATCTCAGGAAAATGCTGAAAAGCAATCATAAAACGGTGCGCCAGCTTGATAGTACCCAAACCCTTATGTTGATGGACTTATCTGGCGAACCTGGCATTCCGGGTGCTCTTGCTATGAATGCTTTGATTGCTTTAGATTCGATATCATACAATGAACCAATTCATTTTCCGCCAAACTATAAGTCAATATCGTTAAACCAAAATATTGGAAAAGATGTAATAGGCAATCAGCGGTTAAATTTATATCCAAATCCGGCTAAGAACTACATAACGGTGGATTATTTTTTACACGAAGATTCCGAAGTGGAAATATCCGGACATATCCACATTTTTGATCAGAACGGTAAAATCATAGATGAACTTTATTGCCTGAAAACCAGGGATCAGTTTGTTTATTCAACAGAACATATTGTAAGCGGAGTTTATTACTGTTGTTTAATTGTGAATGATGATATATGGGAAGTTGTTAAATTTATTGTTTCAAAATAAAACAACAGGCTGCTGATTTCAATGTAATCTAAATGTTAGGACAAGAAATGAAAAAATTAAAATTCTATATCCTTATACTGTTTATCGTAAACACTATAAGTATTTCTGGACAAAACTGGGAAAGAGAATACGGACTGGATAATAGACGAGAACAGATATTTTCCTCATGCACCAGTTATGACAAAGGTTTTATTATGGGTATAAGGGTAAATGACAGTAAAATATGGATTATTAAAACCGATGTTAACGGTGAAGTACTTTGGTCGAAATTCATAATTAGCAATGAAAATATTTATTTGGAGAGTATTGATTGTTCTAACAGAGGTGAAATTATTCTTACAGGTGCCTATTTGGAACTTGATGAACATGGAGATCCCTTTATTCTTAAGCTTGATTCCTGTGGCAATAAAGCCTGGTGTAAAGTGGCTTATATGGAAGATGGTAATTATGGAAGAAGGATATTATACTCACACGGCGGAGACATCATTTGGCATACGTACGGTGATGAAGATAATTATAATAAAAATCACCTATGGAAAATTGATAATGAAGGTTATGCCATCTGGAAAAGAAATATCGCATCAAAATATAATTATCCTTTGATCCATAGTCCTTTATTTGAGAATATGCATGAAACTTCGGATCATGGTTATGTTCTTTCAGGAAGTACTTATTACCCTGAAGATACTAATAATCCAAATGGACCATACATACTTCGTAGTTTTATTTTAAAGACAGATAGTCAAGGTATTGAGGAATGGTTGTTACCAGCAGGTTATGAAGAAGATATAATAGGAGTTACTGATGATGTTCTGGAACTAAACAGTAATTATTACGCTGTTGGTTATCGTTATGATACATCAATGGAATTTACTTCTCCTTTGTTTATAAAGATTTCTGAAGATGGGGAATTATTGTATCACACCGTAATAAATCAGGGTGACACTCTGGAGAATTATCTTAGAGGTATTTCCTTTATCAATGATTCAATGTTATTCATTGCCGGCCGCACAAGGAGAGGAGAGGAAGATTCTCTAAAAATGGGACTTTTTAAAACCGATACCCTGGGTAATATCATCACCTGGATGGAAAACAATAATGGCTCTCCCATCAACCAGTGTCTTGCCAAAACACAGGACAAAAAGTTTCTTGTTACGGGTTATTCTGTACATGGTAATAATTACCAGGGATATGCAGTTAAGGTAAACGAAAACATCGAATTCGACAGCCTTTATACCTATCCCTTCAATTACGACACACTGTGCCCAGATAGCATAATATCGGATACAATTTTTTGTGATTGCGATATACTTGTACGTCGTGAGGAAATTGAGGCAACAGAGAAAGGTGGAAAAATATTGGTTTATCCCAATCCCGCAACTTCAAAACTCATCATTCAGTGTTCGATATTCGATATTCAAATACGCACAGTGGAAATTTTTGATCTGTTTGGGCGTAAAATCAAGCAAATCAAAGTACCAAAAGGATCAATAGAAATTGATATGGATGTTTCCGGCTGGCAAAGGGGCTTGTATTTAGTGAAGGTGAATTCGGAAAATGGCTTTACAGAAAGTGCTAAAGTTATTTTGGAGTAGAAACCTGTCAGGATTCAGAATCCTGACAGGTTTAAAACAAAAATCCGATTACTATGGAAAATCGCATCAATTCAATTTTGCCCATTTTAATTTATCTTTGGAAGAACAGCAAATACATGAGCAATATGAAGATTTGTTTGATATCTTATGGAGCATGCAGGCAGACAGTATTAACCCGGATAGTACAATGACGCAAACCTTGTTGTCTTTGTCCGCTCACAAAAGTATTCCTGGTGCTTATGCTATGAACCGGCTGATCCACGACAGTGCAATTATCTACAATGAACCGGTATATTTGCCCGACCTGCTAAAAAGTGCTCCGGTTTACCCTGAGAATCCATATAAGGGAGAGAAAGATTATATCATGAATATTTTCCCTAATCCTGCCGGAGATTATTTAATTATAGATTACGACCTTTCAGAGTATATTGGCAATTTGTACTTAAAGATGACTGATATACAAGGGAAACAAAGTAAGACAATTAAACTTATCAACTCTCGCACCCAGAAGGTTGTTTCAACTAATAAGCTTCCGAATGGCACTTATTTCATGCAACTGTTTCTTGACAATGATGTACTTGAAACCACAAAAATTGTAATCCATAAGTAGTTCAATTATGAAAACTTCATTTTTCGCCATTTTATTAGTCTTTATGATTTTATTTACAACTTGCTTGTTTGGTCAGTCAAGATGGATGAACATATATTATGAAGACGAGAATGCGATTGGGAATACCACTGCAAATTCATACGATAAAGGTATGCTGGTTGTTGGCAAGCATGGATATAATTATGTGAATTACAATTGGTTAATCAAAACGGATATAAATGGCGAAATTTTGTGGGAGAAAACGATTGGCTCCTTATCTTCAAATATTAAAATATCAGATGTATCATACAACAACAATGGTGAATTATTCTTAACAGGCTTAACAGGATATTACAGTTTAAATGATTATGATCCATTTATAATGAAACTGAATCAATGTGGCGAAAAAGAATGGTGCCGGGTATACCAAAAGGAAGGAAACAATTTCATTGCAGACTTGGTAATTAATAACAACAATGAAATTATCGTTGTCCTTAGGTATATGAGCACTATTCATTTTACGGATCGAATATGCCTTTCAAAATTGAATACTTATGGAGAAGTAATGTGGACACATTGTTATAACAGCTCAGATACAAACCTGTATAATGATGATGCGAAAGATGTGATATGTACACCTGATGGTGGATATTTAATAAGCGGGGTCTGCGATTACGTGGATCCAAATCCCCCACATTATTGGTATCGAAAACCATATTATATAAAAACGGATTCTTTGGGGAACTTTGAATGGGAAACAGTTGTTCATTCGGAATCAAATGATCCGGGTGGTAGAGCTTGGTCAACAATCTTAAGCCCAGATTCAAATTACTACTATTCGAGCATTAGCCATTATTATCATAATCCTACACAGAATGCCCCGGCACTGGTTAAAATGGATATGCAGGGACAAGTTGTTGGTATTTATAACTTAGCTGAAAAAGATTATTTTGGTGTTTTGTTCGAATCGGTGTTTATTACAGATTCCAACACTTGCAGGAAGTGCTGCATGGGGTAGTGAAGAAGAAGGGTTCCCGAAAACAGTAATATTTGATACTTTGGGAAATATAATTGATTCTGCTTTTTTATTGGAAAATAATTATATGAGTTATGTCAGGAAAACCTTCGACAACAAACTGCTTTTCTTCACCAACAAATACGATGAAGAACTGGATGAGTTTGATGCCTACCTTTTCAAACTGAACACAGAGCTGGGAAGCGACAGTATTTACACCCAGCAATTTAATTATGATAGTTTGTGTCCATACCAGATAGAATCGGATACCATTGTACAGGACAACTGTGGTTTGATCGTAGGCGGGGAGGAGATATATGTGCCAAAAGAGGATGGGTTAAGAAGGATAGAAGTTTATCCCAACCCCGCAAGTTCAAAATTCATCATTCGATGTTCGATATTCGAAATTCAAAAAAGTAATGTGGCAATTTTTGATTTATTTGGCAGGAAAGTAAAAGAAATCAAAGTACCAAAAGGAAAGGAAGAAATAATTGTTGATGTTGAAAGCTGGCAAAAGGGATTGTATCTGCTGAGGGTAAGTTCAGGAGATGGTTTTTCGGAAAGTGTGAAGGTTGTTATCGAATAATACATGCTGAATCTTTTTCTCAATTACTTCAATAAAATGCCGGGGCTAAAGCCCTGCTAATGTGTTTAGATCATCCCCCGTTGCCTGAAGGCAACGGCAATCCAAAGGCCCGTATCATGAATCCAGCTATCCATTTCCCCCTCCCTAAATCCCAACCCAGAAAGGGGCGGGACTTGCAATCAAAAAAACCAATCCCATGGAATTCCTTTTATTTGTCGACAAAAAAATTCGATTCGGAAATTGCGGATCGTATCCGCCGAAGCCTTTTCTGAACTTAGCTAATGGCAATGCAACAAGAAAGCTCCCGCCTTCGTCTCGCCTAAGGCGAGACTTCGGCGGGCGAAGGCGGAGAGAGAGGGATTATTAACATGATCCCGGTAAGAGGGATGGCAAACAAAAAATCAATCCTTACGGATTATTTTTCATTCGTCGAACAAAAATCCAGAAACCAATTTCAGGATTTTTCTTCTCCTCATAAAAAAATCCCGACTAATCGGGATTGATTTTTTGTTTGCGGAGAGAGAGGGATTCGAACCCTCGGATCCGCGTCAGCGGATCAACGGTTTTCGAGACCGCCCCGTTCGACCGCTCCGGCATCTCTCCTTTAGGATTGCAAATTTAGTAAAACTATGCATCCTTTCAAATACAGCAAAATTTTGTCATTTCCATTACTTTCTGCTATATTCGTATCCGCAACTATACCGATTCGGAACAGGTTTACAACGATTGACCTTATGTTCCAATCGGTATAACTGAATCTAACAGAAAAATGCGTTGCATTTTATGTAAGATTCAGTATAAAACAACACGGCAGATGAAATTCTTCAAATCACGATGGCTGAATTACGCACTCTATTTGCTATCGGTGATCATTGTTATTTTAATCCTGTTCAATGTTTATTTCACTTTTAGAATTCATAATGAGCTGGTAAACTTTTCTTCCAAACAGGGAAAGTGGCCGGCCGGATCTTATGTTTACGATCCGGTGATCGGCTTTGATTTTGCGCCCAATATTTCAGGGCCCATAGGCGATGGCAGTTTTTATGTAAAAAGCCATGAACTCGGTTACCGCATACCCAAAGATCAAAGCAGCAAAGGATACCGGCCGGGGGGAGTGCTGTCGCTGGGCTGTTCGTTCACCTACGGAGATGAAGTGGAAGCCGAAGAAACCTTTACCCAACTGATCGCCGACAGCCTCAATCTTGCTGCCTACAACTACGGGATTTGCTCTTTCTCCTACATCCATGCCTTGCTGAAAGCGGAAGAGCTGGAGCGAGAAGGAATACTCGACCGGCTCAGGCCGAAATATGTTGTACTGGGATGCTGGAAAGGACTCAGCCGCCGATCCAAATCCCCCTTCCCTCCCATTGCATCCAAAACCATTCAGTTCACAGCCGCATACCTGAAAAAGGATGGAGATTCGCTGCTTATACCTCCACCCATGAAAGTGAAGGAAGCCTTCGACCTGGTGACCCTTTACCAGAAAAAGGGACCGGAACTGAGTTTCGGAAAATTCTTCAGGATTTTCTTTGCAGCGCCCAAATATGTTTATCTCTACATTAAAAGCAGGCAATCAGACGGGAAAACAAGAAGTTATGGCACAGCAGGTTCTTTGGTAACGGATGTTGAACTCTATGATTTTTATTTTGGAAGAATTGAAAAGCTTTTTGGGAAGTATAACTCCCGCATCATTGCATTGTATATGCCCTCAACCGTGAACGACCATCCCGGTGAAGCCATCCGGAAAGCGCTCAAAAAACATCCTGATATTATTCTGGTTGATGGTATGAAAGCGATTAAGGAATTTGATGTTCCCCCACGTGAATATAAGGGCATTCATCCGCAGCCTGCGGCCCATGAGGCTTATGCATGGGCAACAATAAAGGAAATCAGGCAGAAGAAAACAAAAGGAAAATACTATTCTTCTTACTGATCAATTAACTCACAGCCTTCTCCCGGCAGGCTTAACGATTAATTCACATACTCAAGCCTGATTTTTTGTATCTTTGCACTTCAAAGCGATTTTTTACATAAACCGTTGAATCAAAACACAATAACTCAATATTGAAAGGAAAGAAGTATGGCAAAAGAAAAACATGTCTATTTTTTCGGCGATAAAAAAGCCGATGGCAAAGCGAATATGAAAAGTCTGCTGGGTGGCAAGGGCGCCAACCTGGCCGAGATGAACCTGATCGGAATTCCGGTACCCCCGGGTTTTACAATAACCACCGAAGTATCGACTACCTACAATGAAATCGGTGCAGATGAAACCATCAAGCTCCTGGAAAAAGAAGTTGAACAAGCCGTTAAAAGCGTTGAAAAGATCATGGGCACTGAATTCGGCAGCAATGAAAACCCCTGTTTACTTTCAGTGCGCTCAGGAGCAAGAGCTTCCATGCCGGGCATGATGGATACCATCCTCAACCTTGGTTTGAATGATGCAGCCGTTGAAGGTTTGATCAAAAAAACAGGCAATGAACGTTTTGCATGGGATTCATACCGTCGCTTCATCCAAATGTACGGTGATGTGGTCATGGGCCTCAAACCTGAATCAAAGGAAGATGTAGATCCATTTGAAGAGATCATCGAAGAAGTAAAAGATAAAAAAGGTGTAAGCAACGACAATGAACTCGGTACTGACGACCTGAAAGAACTGGTTACTTTATTCAAAAAAGCAGTAAAAAACAAAACCGGTGAGGATTTCCCAACAGATCCCTGGAAACAACTTTGGGGATCGGTACTTGCTGTATTTGATAGCTGGAACAACGAACGTGCAGTTTATTACCGCAAGCTCAACAACATACCACATGAATGGGGAACGGCTGTGAACGTTCAGGCTATGGTATTCGGCAATATGGGACCCAAATCTGCTACCGGAGTTGCTTTTACACGTGACGCCGGCACAGGTGAAAACATTTTCAATGGCGAGTACCTGATTGATGCACAGGGCGAAGATGTTGTAGCAGGAACCAGAACCCCCCAGCAGATTACCAAAGAAGGATCGCTTAGGTGGGCCAAACTGGCAGGGGTATCTGAAGAGGAACGCAGTAAAAAATATCCTTCACTGGAAGAAGCCATGCCTTCAATTTATAAAGAACTTGACGAAACACAGGAAAAACTGGAACGACATTACCGCGATATGCAGGACCTGGAGTTCACCATTCAGGAAGGCAAGCTTTGGTTGTTGCAAACAAGGAACGGAAAACGCACAGGCGCCGCCATGGTGAAGATCGCCATCGACATGCTGGAAGAAGGACTGATTGACGAGGAAACAGCTGTAATGCGTGTGGAGCCCAACCGCCTCGATGATCTGTTGCACCCGGTATTCGATAAGAAAGCGCTGGAAGAAGGCAAAGGTATTGCCAAAGGACTTCCTGCCTCACCCGGAGCGGCAACAGGCCAAATTGTATTCTTTGCCGATGAAGCAGAAGAATGGAAACTCAAAGGAAAAGAAGTAATCCTGGTAAGAATTGAAACCTCACCCGAAGACCTGAAAGGGATGACAGCCGCAAACGGCATCCTCACAGCAAGGGGCGGGATGACCAGTCATGCAGCCGTTGTGGCCCGCGGTATGGGCAAATGCTGCGTTTCAGGCGCCGGATCTGTAAAAATCAACTACAAAGCCAGAACACTTACCGTTGACGGCCTCGAACTAAAAGAAGGCGATTGGATCTCCCTCGACGGATCGACCGGCTATGTTTATGAAGGTAAGATCAAGACCATCGAGCCCGAGTTGAGCGGAAACTTCGGTGAACTGATGGACCTGACCGACAAACATGCCAGGATGGCTGTAAGAACCAATGCCGACACCCCCCACGATTCGGAGTTGGCACGGAACTTCGGTGCAAAAGGCATCGGACTTTGCCGTACCGAGCATATGTTTTTTGAAGGCGACCGCATCAAAGCCATGCGCGAGATGATCCTGGCAAACGGTGAGGCCGGCCGCAGAAAAGCCCTCGACAAACTGCTTCCTATGCAGCGTGAAGACTTCGAAGGTATATTCGAAGCCATGCAGGACCTGCCGGTTACCGTTAGATTGCTCGACCCGCCATTGCACGAATTTGTGCCTCACGAAGAAGAAAATCAAGCGGAAATGGCACAGGAACTGGGCGTATCGGTTGAAGAGATTAAAAAGACTGTGGAAGACCTTTCGGAAGTGAACCCCATGCTGGGACATCGCGGATGCCGTTTGGGCAACACTTATCCGGAGATCACCGAAATGCAGGCCAGGGCTATCATCGAAGCCGCACTCAACCTGAAGAAAAAAGGCGTCAAAGCCATTCCCGAGATTATGATCCCGCTTACCGGAACCAAACAGGAAATGGAAATGCAGGAGAAGATCGTCAGAACGACTGTTGAGGAAGTGTTTGCTGAATACAACGACAAAGTTGATTACAAGGTCGGAACCATGATCGAGGTGCCCAGGGCGGCCCTGGTTGCCGACGAGATCGCCGAATCGGCCGAGTTTTTCTCATTCGGTACCAACGACCTCACCCAAATGACTTACGGTTATTCCAGGGATGACGCCGGGAAGTTTCTCCCCATCTACGTGGAAAAAAATATCCTGAAGCATGATCCTTTCCAAATACTCGATCGCGAAGGCGTTGGTCAGCTGATGAAAATCGCTGCCAAAAAAGGCCGCAAAGCAAAAAAAGACCTGAAAGTGGGTATTTGCGGTGAACATGGAGGCGAACCTTCATCCATTGAGTTCTGCAACAATCTGAAATTTAACTATGTAAGCTGCTCGCCTTTCAGAGTGCCGATTGCACGTCTGGCCGCGGCCCAGTCTGAGATCAAAAGAAAGGCTGACAAACAGACTAAGAAAGATGCAAAAAAAGCTCAGAAAAAATCCAAAAAGAAATAAACTGAGATTCAGATAATTTTTGAAAGAAGCAGTATTGTTTTTACTGCTTCTTTTTTTTATCTTGCGTGTGCGTAAAGAAATATTCAGCTTTTTTGTTACCTTTGCAATTCTAATTTAGATCAAATTAATTAATTTAACACGCTGTATATCAAATGGATTTAAAATCAGACCTTACCAGAGCCATTCAGTCCCACTCAAATGTATTTGATAACATTGAGAGAAAAGAAATGATTGAAGCCGTTGTGGATAACAAAGAAGCGATCATCTCGGAGAGCGGAGCGCTTGCCACCTGGACCCCACCCGAATCAACCGGCAGAAGCCCCAAAGATACCTATATCGTGAAACGGTCCGAAAGTGAGGGCAACATCGACTGGACTTCCAAAAACAACATCCCCCTGGATGAAGAAACCTTTAACATGGCTTTTCAGGACGCCCTGGAATTGCTTGGCGGTAAAGAAAAAGCATATACGACCGACCGGGTTGTTGGTGCAGATTCAAACTACGCCCTGCCCGTTAAAACAGTTACCGATCATGCTCTTACGGCATTGTTCACCGATAATATGTTCAGGCCGGTTCCCGATGATATCAGCAAAAGTTGTTTTCATGAAAACGGTTTTCAGTTGCTGAGTATCCCATACAGCAAACTGGATCGAAAAAAGTACGAAGGACGGCTCAGAAAGCTGCCCAACGGGAACACCGGCGATATGATCGTGGCCATGGACATGGATCGCAGGCTGGGTGTGATCGTGGGATCGGCTTATATGGGTAGTGTTAAAAAGATGCTGTTCACGGTGATGAATTACCTGCTACCGCTGGAAGGCATTCTTCCGCTTCATTGCTCAGCCAATGAAGGCGAAAAAAGCGACAGCGCCCTGCTGCTGGGCCTTTCGGGAACCGGAAAAACATCCCTCTCTGCCGACCCGACACGCGCCCTGCTTGGCGACGACGAACACGGCTGGAGCGACGACGGCATCGCAAATTTCGAGAACGGCTGCTACGCCAAGATGATCAACATCAACCCGGAAAAGGAAAAAGACATTTACGATGCGGTAATGCATCAGGACGATTACCTGAGGCACGGCTCAATGGTTGAAAATGCCATGGTTTATCCTGATGGCCGTTTCGACTACGACGACGAACGTTTCACACCAAACTCCAGGGCCTCCTATCCGCTTCGTTACCTGCGTAACATCAAGGATTCTTCCACCGCAGGACATCCCAAAACAATTTTGTTTTTAACCGCGGATGCTTACGGAGTGCTCCCCCCGCTTTCAAAACTGGATCCGCACCAGGCCATGCTTTGGTTCTTGATGGGATATACCAGCAAGCTCGCCGGCACCGAAACAGGGATCACAGAACCGGTGGCCACCTTCTCCAGGTTTTTCGGTCAGCCTTTCATGCCCATCAACCCCGATGTGTATGCAAGCATGCTGGGTGAAAAAATGGAAAAACACGGCACCCAGGTTTACCTGATCAATACCGGCTGGAGCGGCGGCGCATACGGCGTGGGCAAACGCATCGACATCAACCTGACCCGCAAAATGGTGGACGCCGCCCTGAACGGCGACCTGGTGGATGTGGAATACGAATACAATGAACTGTTCCATCTGAACGTGCCC
Organism: Bacteroidales bacterium; assembly: GCA_021738625.1. GTDB lineage: Bacteria > Bacteroidota > Bacteroidia > Bacteroidales > JAIOZK01 > JAIOZK01. Next base: position 9,240 of record JAIPBS010000048.1, on the reverse strand, counting down.
AAAACCTGTCCGGGCGTGCCTTCAGAAATGCTCTTCCCCAAAAACACCTGGGAAGACAAGGAAGCATTCGACAAGGCTGCCGCCAAGCTGGCACAACAATTCTCCGACGAATTCGATAAATCTTACGGACATAAAAACATCAAGGAAAACGTGGTGAATGCCTGTCCGGGGAAATAAGAACTCAAATCCTGAAACAGAGGTATTTAGGTATCGGGGTATACAGGGCGGAAATTTGAAATTTGAAATTTGGGCCATCATACCAGAGCGCAATCCAAATCGTCACATCGTTACATCGATCAATCGTTCAATCGTTACATTTATCCGCATCCGTTTGCTTTCAAAATTGCAAGTGATCCGATCATTTGTGATGGCCGTTTGATCAATTAAACCGCAGCTTGCGGTTGATCGGATCACTCTACGAAGCCAATGCTTCCAAAAAGCCCTGTGAAAGGCACAAAAAACTACCCCGTCGCAGAGCAGCGAGGTAATACAAGAAATATTGAAAAAACATCCCAAGAGTCGGGGAATGAACCCTTCCTGGCCGCAAGCGGATTCAAATAGTAATCGGTATACTTTCCTAATGGGGCACGATCAACATCTTTTTACTCAAAACAAGATCAGACCTGATCAAACGTAACACATAAAGTCCTTTCTCACAATTCAGCTTTTTAAGATTCAACACGTACTTATTGCTACTGATCTTGTCACGGAATATTTCTTTTCCGTGAAGATCAAACAATAAAAGTGTTCCTGAAACAGGATTGCGATTCAGCTCAATTGTTACCACATCACAGGCAGGTTGGGGATAGATGGTAAGGGAGTCATACTCATCTGGCATTTCTTCAATTGCATTTACCTGTCCGTTCCATCCGGCCAGCCTGGCCCAAAGGTGCCAGCAGGCGATTCCCTTTTTCACGCAGTTGAGGCTGACAGAATGCGCACAGCTGCCGCATAAAGAAGACATCTGGTTGAGTTCATGCCCGGGATTGTTGCTGAGCCAGTTGTGCGCCCAGTTGGCCTGGCCGCCGCCCGGCAACTGGTAATTGCAACCGTCGTCGGCGAAATAATCCTGATAATTGGTATCTGCATCCGGCGAGTATTTTTCAATATCTGCAAAGTCGAACAAAATTTTATCGTTTTGCAGGCAGAAATCACGGATTTGCTGATTGGCTTCAAACAGGCTGCCACCGGGTCCCAGTCCTTCCAGGTGGCCGGTCATATAAACAAACTGCACATCCGGGTAACCTTCCTCCAGTTGCGTCATGGGTTGCAGATAATGTTCCTGAAGGTTCACATTGTTCACCTGCCCGCACCACGACCAGATGATTGCATTGCATGCGGGATGGTCGTTCAGATAGGTTCTTGTTTGATCATCCCAGCCGGGATAACCGCAATCCAGTTCCAGATAACCCGAACCATAGCCGGCGCCCTCAAACAAATGCAGTTCGCCCGCACCTCCGCTGTGGCTCCAGTCATAGGTGCCATCCGGGTAAAACAGCTCGATGGCATCCATCCCGGAGGTCAGCTGGCTACCGTGGGAGGTGTGACCGTATCCGATATAAAGATTTGCTTTGGCGCTGTCGATCCATTCCATTGGGATCTGGTTCAATTCAATAGACTGGTGATCAATAATCACCGCTTCCTGTGCAGCAATTTCAAATGGGAAAACTACAATCATCCCCATCATCAAAACCAATGTGTTTTTTGACATCATCAATGTATTTACAAATTTTTTTTCCGAACGATATAAATTTCATATTATCGCTGTAGAGACGCCATGCATGACAAAAACAGACGCCATAAATGGCGCCTCTACGACCATCAATACAACCATACATTCATTCATCCATACAACCATGCATTCAAACAATCATCCCCCCATCCAGCCCGGCAATGGTTTCGGTTTTGGCCGTTTGCCATAAAACACATCATCCATTTTCAGGGCAAAATACCTGAACAAATGCGAATGCCTGATGCCCCATCTGATGATGTTGTGCATCAGGTTGTCGGGATGCGAATAGGGACAAACCCGCATGCATTGCGCGCAATCGGTGCCGACGATGCACCAGTAATTGAAACAACTTTCCGAATCGATCTGCCAGCGTTTCACACCTTCTACAACCTGGTAAGGCTCAAATGAAATAGAGCGGCTGGGACAAATATGGGCGCATTTTTTACAGATTTTGCAAAAATGTTCCACCGAGGCATCCCGCTTTGCTTTGGAAACCTGCAGCGGGACATTCGTTGTCACCACGGCGATGCGCACGCGCGGGCCATGCACAGGAGACATCAGCAGGCCCATCCTTCCGATCTCGCCCAGTCCGGCGTCGCGGGCCACCAGCGGACAAACCACCCGGTAATTGCCATCGATATGGGCGCGGGCGTCGTGGCCCAGCTCCCTTAGAAAGGCGGCCAGCTGCATGGCGATCCTTCCGGCCTCCAGGTACTGCTGCCCGGATTCCATCACGATGCCGGCTTTCGGTCCTGTATCCACCATCTCCTTGCGCATTTCAACGGTGATGGCTATACCGTATTTATGTTCCTGGGATATCGGTGCATCATACTCCGCCCCTCTTCCTTTTACGCTATACCAGTGATGTTCATCCAATTCACATATACCGAAATGCAGGGCGCCCAGTTTTCGCGACCAGTTTTTCAGGAAACGGGTCAGCACATCCGGATCGATCGCTTTCTTTTCCCCAGCAACCGGTCCCGTCACGTGCCGACTGAAGTGCGCCACGGTATTAAAACTACTTTCCGCGGCGGCAAAACCCAGGGCATGATAATGCAGGGCCTTTGCGGAAAGCAGTCCGGGCTTCTTCCTGAATTCATCATCCGCTTTTCTCTTTTCAGGATGGGTCTCATAATATTTTTCAAACCGTTCCGAACCCGGTTTCAGCTCCCGCCGGGAAAACATGGTGTCACGCTCGTCAATCTGTTTACCAGGCATCAACCCATGGGTTAATCGATAAGGATCAATGGGCAAAAACAAAATGAATGTGGTAAGGCCGATAAGAACCGAAAGGATCAGCAGTAAAATGAAGGCGCCTTCCACCCAAATCGGCAGTCCGAAATATAAAACGGAAAACAGGACAAGCGGTATCAGGAACAGCCATCCGGCCCTTTTTTCGTTTTCCCTGAAGGAAAGCAGGGAGAACCAGAGAGAGAATATTACTAGCAGTCCACCGAAAATCTGGAGATATATCATTATAGAAACAGTTTACCCGGCGTCTAATATAATCATATTGTTTTTTACACAGGAGAGCTGGTGGCTTTTCTCCATGAAACATAAAAACCCTATTTTCGTTTGATAGATAAAAATCACTTTGGAATGAGAACCTACATCGTCATTTCGTATTTTGCTTTCTTTCTGTTGAATATCAACATCGAAGCGCAGGACAAACCGGACTTCGACAAGATATGTCTTTCGCAGGAAGAGTTTAAGTTGTACAATCAAATCAATAAATTAAGGATTGAAAACGACCGGGACATCATCCCGCTCTCCCGCTCTCTATGCTATGTTGCTAAAATGCATCTGTACGATCTCATCAAACACCGCCCCGACACTTCCATCTGCAATATGCACAGCTGGTCGGACAAGGGCAGCTGGACAGCATGCTGTTACAACACTTACATAAAACAGCCCGGATGTATGCACAGCAAACCAAAGGAGCTAACCGATTACCGCTACAATGGATGGGAATTGATTTTCTGGGATTCTGAAGCCGCTCAGCCCGACAGCGCCATGGAATTCTGGGAGCGAACGGACATCAGCCTGAACGTGCTTATCAACAATCATCCTTCCTATAAAAAAGACTGGAACGCCATTGGTGTGGCCATCACCGGTAAATATGCCTGTCTTTGGCTGGGGCATTACGATGACCCGGAAGAAGCGGTTGCCCCCTGTTCAAATCAGCAGGCCGACACAACTGCAAATGAAGACCAGCCGGAAGAAGTCGGCATGATCCTGAAAGAAACAGACGGTTATCATATCATAGTGGCCAGCTTCACCAACGAAGAGGATGCGACCGAATCCGTAAGATCATACCGGGACAAGGGATATCCCAAATCAGGCATCATTCAAAGCAACGGAAAGTACCGTATCAGTCTTTCAAGCCACGGCAGCCTGCAACAGGCCAAAAACGCCAAGGACAATCTCGGGGCAGGGTTCGGGAATGCGTGGATTTTAAAATATTAGCATAAACACAATTCAGGGTCCGGGGACTGTAGTCCCCATCAATGCTTCGGTGGCTCGATCTTTCTTATCCGCAAATGAAGGGGCGTAACTTCAAGGTATTCGTCCGCGTTGATATACTCCATATATTGCTCAAGGGAGAATTCCTTTGCCGGGGCGATTCGCATTTTCTCATCCGAACCGCTTGCCCGCATATTAGACAACTTTTTTGTTTTGCACAGGTTCACAACGATGTCGTTCCCCCGGTTATGCTCGCCAACCACCTGACCGCGATAAATATCTTCTCCGGGATTTACAAAGAAAACTCCACGATCCTGCAGTTTATCGATTGCATATGGAATTGCAGCGCCTGTTTCCAGGGCAACCAGGGCGCCATTTCTTTTAATGGGGATATCACCTTTCAATGGTTGAAATTCAATGAAGCGATGTGCAATCACCGCTTCTCCCTCGGTCAGGGTAAGTATGCTTCCAGTCAGGCCGATCAGCCCCCTTGAAGGAATGTGAAACTGAAGACTGTTCCGGTCGCCCCTGTATTCGATATCGGTAAGCATCGCTTTTCGCTGGGTGCAGGCTTCGATCACTCTTCCCTGAAAATGACCGGGAACATTCACCGTCAGATGCTCCACCGGTTCATGCATCACGTCGTTTATTTTTTTCTGTATCACCCTGGGCTGCCCGAGTTGAAATTCGTAACCTTCGCGGCGCATGGTCTCAACAAGTATCGACAGGTGAAGAATACCGCGTCCGTAAACATTAAAAACTTCGGGCGAATTTGTTTCTTCCACACGCATGGCAAGGTTTTTCTCCGTTTCCCTGATCAAACGATCCCTCAAATGCCGGGATGTCAGGTAAGTTCCGTCCCGTCCGTAAAAAGGACTTGTATTGATGGTGAACACCATGCTCATGGTGGGCTCGTCGATATTGATCGGGGAAAGTCCTTCAGGATTCTCAAAATCAGCCACGGTATCTCCAAGCTCGAACCCGCTCAGCCCCATCAGGGCGACAATCTCACCCGCATGCACCGGCTCCTTTTTCTTCTCTTTTCCCAAGCCCTCAAAAACATACAATTCTTTGATCTGCGACTTAATAATATTACCGTCTCTTTTAACCAGTGAGACCGGCATTCCCATTTGCAATTTTCCGCGCGAAAGCCTTCCCACTGCAATCTGTCCCTGATAGGAACTGTAATCCATTGAGGTGATACGCATCTGCGGACTGCCCTTTTGATATTTTGGCGGCGGAATGGCATCCAGGATAACATCGAGCAAATGGCTCACATCGCCGGCGGGTTCCTGAAAGTCGGGTCCCATCCATCCATATTTAGAGGAACCGTAAACAGTTGGGAAATCAAGCTGCTCTTCGCTTGCATGAAGATGCATCATCAGGTCGAAAACCTGTTCCTGTATCTCGATAGGTTTGCAATTGGGCTTGTCCACTTTATTGATCACCACGATGGGTTTCAGGTTGAGCTTCAGCGCTTTTTCAAGCACAAAACGTGTTTGGGGCATGGGGCCTTCAAAGGCGTCCACAAGCAACAGAACCCCATCGGCCATATTCAGGACTCGTTCCACCTCTCCACCGAAATCGGCATGACCGGGAGTATCGATTATATTTATTTTCACTCCTTTATAGCGAACGGAAACATTTTTGGAAAGAATGGTTATCCCTCTCTCCTTTTCCAGTTCATTGCTATCAAGGATCAGATCGCCAACCGACTGATTGTCGCGAAACATTTTCACCTGGTGCAGGATCCTGTCCACCAGGGTGGTTTTGCCGTGATCCACGTGCGCAATGATCGCTATATTTCTGATGTTCTGCATTGAATTCTTATTGTTTTGCAAAGGTAGTGGAATAAACAACGCAAGCCGGAAAAGGAAATATTCGTTTAATAGTCAGCCGAAATTATTCGGTAGGGCAAATGTTTCAATTCCCCTGAGGTGGACAAGTGTTGACTCCCCCGCCCAATAGGTTATTTTTCAATATTCCATTTTAACTCCCCTGCTCTGCTGCGGGTAATTTATTATCAGGCAAAGCCCATATAAAGTCTTGGGAGCTTATCCGATCACCTCTTTCACTTTCTCGCCTATGCCGGCAGGTGAATCCACCACGTGCACGCCGGCTTCCCGTAGCAGCGCTTTTTTGGCCTGGGCGGTGTCGTCCTTGCCGCTGATGATGGCTCCTGCATGGCCCATGGTGCGGCCTTTGGGTGCGGTGGCCCCGGCAATAAAAGCCACAACCGGCTTGGATGAATTGGCTTTCAGCCAGCGGGCTGCATCGTTTTCCATGCTGCCGCCGATCTCACCGATCATGACGATGGCGTCGGTATCTTCATCCTGCATGAACAGTTCGAGAGCGTCTTTGGTGGTGGTGCCGATGATAGGGTCACCTCCGATGCCGATGGCCGTGGATTGCCCCATGCCGAGCTTGCTGATCTGGTCAACCGCCTCGTAGGTGAGGGTGCCCGAACGGCTCACAATGCCTATCCTTCCGGGCTTGTGGATAAATCCCGGCATGATGCCCACCTTAGCTTCTCCCGGTGTGATAATGCCCGGACAGTTGGGACCGATCAAACGGCTTTCGCGGCAGGAAAGGAATTCCTGCACAGCGATCATATCTTTGGTCGGGATGCCCTCGGTGATGCAAACGATCACACCTATGCCGCTGTCGGCGGCTTCCATGATGGCGTCGGCGGCGAATTTCTGCGGCACAAAGATCACCGATACGTTGGCGCCGGTTTCTTTCACGGCCATCTCAACCGTATTGAAAACTGGCCGGTCCAGATGCAGGGTGCCGCCCTTGTTCGGGGTTACGCCCCCAACTACATTGGTTCCGTATTCGATCATCTGCGATGCGTGAAAAGTACCTTCCGAGCCGGTGAAGCCCTGTACCAAAACCCTGGAATGCTTGTTGACAAGTATGCTCATGAATAATTTGCTTTGTGTTCTATGCTATGCAAATGTAATATTTTTTTAGGATAGATTGTTCGATTGCTCCATTGTTCGATTGCTCCATTGTTCGATTGGCCGAATGGACCAGAAGGGGAATTTTGAATGCAGAAGCTCAAGGCTGATTATTGCATGTTTCAGTTGCAGGTTACAGGTTACAAGTTGCATGATCCGGATTTACAATTTCAAATTTCAACTTTTACCCCTGGCTGGCGCGGATTTGCAATCCGTGCCCTAAATACTGCGATAAAGGTTTGCCAGTGAACCGATCACTTGCGCGGGATGTATGATTGAAGAAACGGCAGATGCTGAGTGATCGGGTCACTTTTCCTTTCCCCTCTTTAGCCAGTGATCCGATTACTCGGCCAGGCCGTTACGAAAATTTTTGCTGATAAGTCGGGTCACTTTCCCCTTTGTGGTTTGCCAGTGATCCAATTACTCGGCCAGGCTCTTCAATTTGCCCCAATTCTCAACTTTCCTTCCCACACCATTTAGTATCTTTGCATAACAGCATACAACATTCGCCATGCACACAACCGACGACACCATCATCGCCCTGTCAACGCCTCCCGGTATGGGAGCCATCGCCGTGATCAGGCTTTCCGGGCCTGAAGCCTTTTCACTAACGGAGGGGCTTTTCATTCCCCCTAAGAAGGGCGTAAAGGTCAGCGCCGCCGAGGGATACACCATCCATTTCGGCAAATTGCAGCAAGACAACGAGCTGATCGATGAGGTGCTGGTGAGCGTATTCAGAAAACCCAATTCCTATACGGGCGAGGATGTGGTGGAAATCAGCTGTCATGGCTCCGAATACATCCAGCAACGGATCATTGAGGCTTTTCTTGAAAAAGGCGCCCGCCTGGCCGACGCCGGCGAGTTCACCATGCGGGCTTTCCTCAACGGCAAGTTCGACCTGGCACAGGCCGAAGCCGTGGCCGATCTCATCGCCTCCCAGTCGAAGGCCTCGCACGACCTGGCCCTGGAACAAATGAGGGGAGGATATTCCCAAAAGATCGGGCAGCTGCGCGAGCAACTCCTGAATTTCACCTCGCTGATCGAGCTGGAGCTTGACTTCAGCGAGGAGGATGTGGAATTCGCCGACCGGACTGAACTGTTCAAACTGCTTAGGACATTAAAATCAGAAATGAAGAGCCTGATCGATTCTTTCCAGGTGGGCAATGTGCTGAAGAAAGGCATTCCCGTGGCCATCATCGGCCGGCCGAACGTGGGCAAGTCCACCCTGCTCAACGCCATCCTCAACGAGGAGCGGGCCATCGTTTCCGAAATCCCGGGCACCACCCGCGACCTGATCGAAGACACCATCATCATAGAGGGCGTTTCTTTTCGTTTTATCGATACCGCAGGTCTACGCGAGGGCGGCGACAAGATCGAGGAGATCGGCATCGAACGCACCAGGGAAAAGATCAAACAGGCCAAAATCATTCTTTACATCTGCGACATCAGCGAATGCACCCTTGACAGCGTGGACGATGTGCTGAGCGAGTTCCGCGAATACATACACGATAAAAGCAAACGCTTCATCCTCATCGGCAACAAGATCGACAAGCTGGTGGAAACGCCGCATAAGTTCCGCGACCTGGTGGAGCTGGAAACCATCTTCGTTTCGGCCAAACGCAAACAGGGCATCAAACAGATCACCGACAGCCTGCTTAAAAGCGTGAAAACAAACACTGTTCAGGACCAGGTGATCGTCTCCAACATCCGCCACCTCAACGCCCTTAAAAACGCATTAAAGTCAATCACCGAAGTGGAAAGCGGATTGCAGCAAAACATCCCCACCGACCTGCTCAGCATCGACATCCGCCAGGCGCTGTATCACCTGGGATCGATCACCGGGGCGATATCAACGGACGAAATTTTAGGGAATATATTTAGCCGCTTTTGTATTGGTAAATAAATGTGAGATTTTTGCGGTACAAAAATTCCTTGTTCCTTGTTCCTTGTTCCTTGTTTTCATGTCATTCCCTGAAATAGGTTGACCAAAAAAAAGAAAGGATCAACTGATGATTAAAACGGGAAGAAGTTTAAAAAAGCGAAGGGTTTTTAGCGAAGAGTTTAAAAAAGCTCGCGTACAGGAAT
>JAIPBS010000047.1 GCA_021738625.1 Bacteroidales bacterium | reverse complement strand
GAACTAGTTGATAAATTTGGAGAACGCTATGAGAAATACCTATAAAAAATTAATTTTGCAGTGCACAGCCCTTCCGCCTATCGGCTCCAGGGCTGTGCACTGCAATGCAGAGGCTGACACACTTTTTTGAACACTCCCGCTTTCCACTATACCCTTATAACACTATACCCTTATAACACTATACCCATATATCCCCGGATTCAAACCCCCATCGATGATTCGATATTCTACGAATTAACTTAGGGTAAGCCCGAATTTCATCACGATAAGTATCAGGATTCAACTTTCAAACCTACCCCAACATCTCCTTCACCTTCGCCGCAACGGTTTTGTTATCCGCTTTTCCGGCAAAGCGCTTGCTGGCAATGCCCATCACTTTGCCCATGTCGCGTATGCTTTCGGCACCGGTTTCGTTGATGATCTTGTTGATTTCGGCTTCGATTTCTTCTTCGCTCATTTGTTTGGGCAGGTATTCTTCGATGACTTTGGCCTGCTGTTCTTCCTGCTCAGCCAGTTCGTTTCGGTTTTTCTCCCGGTAAATCTGTGCGCTTTCTTTGCGCTGCTTTACAAGTTTTTGCAGAATGCTCATCTCCACATCCCGGGCAAGTTCCTGTCCGGCTGCTTTCTTTTCGGTTTTGGCCAGCAGTATGGCCGACTTCACGGCGCGCAAGGCTTCCAGCTTTTTGGAGTCCCTGGCTTTCATGGCTTCTTTCAGGTCGCTGTTGATTGTTTGTTCAAGGCTCATGCTTTGAAGTTTTTAGGTTCGCAGTCCAAAGTTAGTAATTCGGTTGGAATTCGATGGTTATTCGGTGGTTATTCGGTTGTCATTCGGTGGTTATTCGGTTGTCATTCGGTTGTCATTCAATGGTCATTCATTGTCATTCAATGGTCATTCATAGTCATTCAATGGTCATTCATAGTCATTCAATGGAAATTCATTGTCATTCAATGGTCATTCAATAGAAATTCATAGTAATTCATGGTAATTCATGGTCATTCATGGTCATTCATGGTCATTCATGGTCATTCATAGTCATTCAATGGTAGTTCATTGTCATTCAATGCCCATTCAATAGAAATTCATGGTAATTCATGGTAATTCATGGTAATTCATGGCCATTGCTAAAACCGTTATGCCCGAAGCTTTCCCCTATACCCTTATAACTCTATACCCATATAAGCCCGTCTTCAAATCCCAGCGCCAATTCGATCTTCTACCAAGTTATTTAGATAACCCCAACTTTCCAATTTCAACCCTATCAATCCGGCTTGTCGTGTAAATACTTATTGTTTGATTTTAGTTTCACTTCCCTGTCATTGTCCTCTGAGAGGGAGAGCCTGGTAACCTGCGACTGGTCGGATGCAGGGGTGTCGCCCAGTCTGACATTGCGGCGCACGTAGGCCGGTTCGCTTTCAAGTTCGTTAAGTCCGCCGGGGCTGCGCAGCTTGATGCTCAGTTCCTTCAATCTTTGCACACGTTCGTTTGCTTTTTTTTCTAATTCTCCAAAACCTTCGCTTTCCTCATCTAGTTCCTGCTTTTCCTCTGTTTTTGGACTGGGGTTAAAGGAGAGGACTTTGAGCTTTTCTTCGTGCTTGTCGATGGTAGTGGGTTCGGAGGTTTTTGGCTCCGGCCTGGATTTTTGTTCGCCGGTGGTAAGATCAAAAATAACGGTTTTTTGTTCCGGTTTGGAAGCGGTCGTTTCTGCCTGTCGTGTTTCTTTTTCTATTTGATTTTCTGTTTGATTTTCAACCTGCTTATCCTGTTTTTCCTCTTTGGTTTCAGTTTTTCTGATCAGTTCGATCTTTTCCTTTTTCACCTCTTCTTCCTTCACGGCGGTTTCTTTTTCTTCAATCTGCTCCTCCAGGTTGTAAATCTTTTTATTGCGCACTTTGTCGGCCTTTTCTTTGGAATCGAAACCGGTGGCTATGATGGTCACGCTGATCTTTTCTTCCAGTCCTTCGTCGGTTCCGTTGCCCCAGATGATATCGGCTTCCTGCCCGGCTTCTTTCTGGATATATTCAGTGATATCACTTACCTCATCCATGGAAACCTCGCTGGTACCCGAGGTGATATAAAGCAGTATGTTATCGGCCCCGCTAATGTTGTTGTCGTTGAGCAGGGGAGAGGAGAGTGCTTCTTCCACGGCGATGATTGCGCGGCCTTCACCTTCGGCTATGGCGGAACCCATGATGGCTTTTCCACTGTTACGCATCACGGTTTTCACATCTTCAAAATCCACATTGATGTAACCGGTAACTGTTATGATCTCTGCGATGCCCCTGGCCGCGATGGTGAGGATATCGTCGGCTTTGTGGAAGGCTTCGCTGAGTTTCAGGTCGCCATGCAGCAGCCGAAGCTTATCGTTAACAATGATGAGCAGGGTGTCCACATGTTTTTTCAGTTCTTTAACTCCCTCGTCGGCCTGCATTTTTCTTTTTCTTCCTTCGAAGGAAAAAGGCATGGTAACGATGCCCACGGTCAGGATGTCGAGTTCTCGCGCCAGTTCTGCGATTACGGGTGCGGCCCCTGTTCCGGTTCCACCTCCCATTCCGGCCATGATGAACAACATCTGGGTGTTCTTCTCCAGCAGTTCTTTTACCTCATCCTTTTTTTCCAGGGCGGCTTCGCGGCCTACCGAAGGAATGGACCCCGCTCCCAGTCCTTTATTACCAATTTGTATCCTGGTGGGGACAGGGCTGGCCTCCATGGCCTGCGCATCAGTATTGCAGATGATGAAATCCACACCGCGTATTCCCTGGTTGAACATATGGGTTACGGCATTGCTTCCGCCGCCTCCTACACCCATCACTTTAATGATTGAAGACTGATTTTTGGGCAGATCGAATTTTATCATATCGGTCATTTTTTTTCTCCCTCTAAATATATGATTAATAAATAGGGTACATTTTTAAATTTCTCTTAATTATCAACAATGAATTTGTTAATACCATCATTCTATTTCATCTTTATCGAACCAGTTCTGGATGCGTTCCAGGAAACTCACCGGTTCGGCATCCGATTTTTCTTTTCTCATTTTAAGCTTGAGCTTGCGCTTTTCGCCGGTCGTGGCCATTTCCTTTGCTTTTTCTTTTTCAAACCTTTGCAATCCCTCGATTACAAGGCCCACTCCTGTGGCAAACATTGGACTGGCAATGTCGTCGGGCACATCCTTGGATAGATGTTCGTTGGGATAGCCGATGCGGGTGTCCATGCCGGTCATGAACTCGGTGAGCTGTGCGATATGCTTCAACTGCGAACCGCCTCCTGTAAGTACGATGCCTGCGATTAGTTTTTTTTCATAACCTGAATTCCTGATCTCGTAATACACATGTTCGATGATCTCTTCCATACGCGCCTGTATGATGCTGGCCAAATTTTTCAGGCTGATCTCCTTGGGAGGCCTGCCACGCAATCCGGGTATGGCAACGATCTCTTCTTCCTTGTTTTCGCTTGCCAGGGTAGAGCCGAATTTCAGCTTGAGCTCTTCAGCATGTTTTTTAATGATGGTGCAACCTTCTTTAATGTCTTCGGTAACGATGTCACCTCCAAAGGGGATAACGGTTGTGTGTCGTATGATGCCGTCCTGAAAGATGGCCATGTCGGTGGTTCCGCCTCCGATGTCGACCAGCACCACCCCGGCTTCTTTTTCTTCTTCACTCAAAACCGCTTCGGCCGAGGCGATGGGTTCCAGGATCAGGTCGACCACTTCCAGCCCGGCCTTGCGCACGCATTTATAAATGTTCTTGGCTGCGGCAGTCTGTCCGATAATGATGTGGAAATTGGCTTCCAGGCTGTTGCCCAGCATACCCACAGGATGCTTGATGCCTTCTTCTCCGTCGATGATATATTCTTGCGGGATCACATCGATGATCTCTTCTCCAGGGCTCATGTTGAGGTTGTACATATTGTTGTGCAGGGTTTCGATGTCGGCTGCACTGATCTCCACGTCGTTGTCGCCCCGGATGATATTGCCGCGATGCTGCAGACTTTTGATGTGCTGGCCGGCAATGCCCACATTCACATATTTGATGTCCACCCCCGACATCTCACTGGCGGCGTCTACCGCACGGCGAATCGAGTCGACCGTATTTTCGATGTTTGAAACCACCCCCCGCTTCACTCCGAAAGATTCGGTTTTGCCGTGGCCTAGGATCTCCAGCTTGCTGTGCTGGTTTTTGCGGCCAACGATGGTCGCTATTTTGGTGGTTCCAATATCCAGTCCTACAATGATCTCTGAGTTTTTCATGGTGCTATATTTTTGTACAGACTACTTGATTCTTATATTTTAAATTGATCTTTTTATATCGTTTCCATTTTTTACCGCCCATACCTTGTTTGTAGAAAATAATCAGCTTATCAAGTTTATCCGTTATATTTTCAAAATCTCCAAACTCAATCAGGTGTTTGCCAAACTTGGGGATCAGTTCAATTTCATTTGAGCCGTTGAAATAGATTTGGGCGATTTGCGCATTCAGAAAATCATCCAGATCGATCTGCCTGGCCAGCTCGAAGAGGTTCTTCAGATCAGGATCAGAAATGCTGTCATACTCAATCAGGGATTTACCTGCCGGGATGCATATGGGTTTGATGTTTCCGCTGGCTACCGGAACATGTGCCAGGTAACCCAACTGATAAGGGAAAATATTGCCGCTTTCATCCATATAGTAGGATTTGTTTTTCGCGTCGATCATACGCAAAATCGGCTCCCGCTGACGGATCATAATTTTCAGTCTTCCCTGAAAGCTAATCCATGCTTCGGCCTCGCTGATATAGGGGTTGTATAATAGAATGTCTTCTATTTCGCGTAGCTTTACTTCCGTGATTTTACGGGCCTGCAGGGAATATATGAGGTCGCTCAGCACTTCCTGTATGTTTGCAGTATCGATCAAAATACTTTCGCCGGGATAGCTGAAACCGATCTCATAATCCACGAAGGTTTTGCCGTTGTGCTTTTTATTTGCAAAGCCCAGAATGAGCAGGCATCCTACAACGAATACCGTCCAGAATACGTATGTCAGTGTTTTCCTCATTCCTTCAGGATTTTTTCGAGTGGTTCAACAAGCCGGTCGATGTCACCCGCCCCAATGGTCAGGAGCAATCCCGGTTTTTTATGCCTGATCCGTTCAGGCATTTCTTCTTTTTTGCACAAATATTTCTTTTCAAGTTTTATTTTGTTAAACAGTTTTTTTGAGTCAACGCCTTCAATCGGTTTTTCCCTTGCCGGATAGATATCGAGCAGGTACAGTTCATCCAGTAGTTCAAGGCTTTTTGCAAATTCATCCATAAAATCACGGGTTCTGCTGTAAAGATGCGGTTGAAAAATGCCAGTAATTTTTCTGCCGGGAAACATTTTCCTGACTGCCTCCAGGCAGGCGATGATCTCATTGGGATGGTGGGCGTAGTCGTCGATGTAAATGTTGTTCTTATTATGTATCCTGATGTCGAAACGCCTTTTCACTCCACTCCATGATTCCAGACCTTTTTTGATTTCTTCGTCCTTCAGCCCGCATAGCTGACCGGCAATAGCGGCTGCCAGTGCGTTTTCGGCATTGTGCCAGCCGGGGACCTTCAGGCTTAGATCCCGGATCTCCATATCAAGACCTGAATAGCTGTATAGAAATTCCCCTTTTTCCTTTTGATGCGAGAAGCGATAAGTAGCTTCTTTATTTTGTCCGTAGGTATAGGTTTGGATTGAGGCGGGCCGTTGGAGTGGAAGGCCGTATTTCATAACAAGGCGCCCGCCGGTTTTGATGTTTCTGATAAACAGTCTGAAAGCCTGCTCCAGGCCATATTTTTCTTTGTAAATATCCAGATGGTCCGCATCAATTGAGCTGACCACCGCAATTTCAGGATGTAATTGTAAAAAGGAACGGTCGAATTCATCGGCTTCAACCACCATGTATTCCGAACCTTCTTCATCCAGGTAGTTGCTGTTGAAATTTTTCATGATGCCGCCCACAAAAGCGGAAACTTTAATCTCGTTGCTTTTTAACAAATGAGCTATGATGGAAGAAATGGTAGTTTTGCCATGGGTGCCGCCCACTGCAATGGTTTTCTTTCTGCGGGTGAGTTCGCCCAGCACTTCCGATCTTTTCTTAACAGGAAGTCTTAATTTTAAAGCCTTTAGCAGTTCCGGATGATCTTCAGGGATGGCAGGCGTATAGATCACCAGGTCGATTTTTTCGTCGATGCGGTTCTCATCGGTTTGATAAAACACCCGAATGCCTTCCTGCTGAAGCTTCCTGGTAAGGTCGCTTTCGTTGAGGTCATAACCTGAAACCTTCACATCCCGGGCATGGAAATAGCGGGCCAGGGCGCTCATCCCGATGCCGCCTATGCCTAAAAAGTATATGTTGCGAAGGTTGTTCATTTTTTGTTTTTTATCAACGCGAGCACTTCCTGAGCGATCTTATGCGCCGCATCCGTTCTCACCATTTTTTTCATGTTTGTGCTGAATGTATCCCTTTGCTTTTGGTTTTCAGCCAGCTCAACGATTTTGTTTACAAGTATATCTTTTGCTTCTTTATTGGGTACGAGCAATGCTGCTTTTTTATCAACCAGTGCCTGTGCATTTTTCGTTTGATGGTCTTCTGCCGCGGTAGGCAGGGGAACAAAGATGGCCGGTTTGCCCAGGGCACATATCTCCGAAATGGCAATGGCGCCGGCACGGGAAACGACCAAATCCGCGGCTGCATAAGCCATATCCATCCGGTCGATGAAGGGAAGGGCCATTGCTTCCGCGAAGCCACTTTCACTCAACCTTTGTTGTGCAAGCTGATCATAGATTTTTCCTGTTTGCCAGATCAGGCGGATGTTATTTTGCTGAAGTTTTTCCAGCCCCGCGTCAATGGCTTCGTTGATGGCTTTGGCGCCCTGGCTGCCACCGATCACCAACAGAACCGGTTTTTTGTCGTCTTCAAGGTCGAATTGTTTCAGAGCTTGTGTTGTTCCGATATTTTCTGAAAAGATATCGGACCTGATGGGATTGCCGGTAATGACGATCTTTGATGGCGGAAAATATTTTTCCATGTTTTCGTAGGCTACACAAATTTTATCCGCTTTTTTAGCCAGTAATTTGTTGGTGATACCCGGAAAAGAGTTTTGCTCCTGGATCAGGGTTGGGATGCCACGGGAGCTGGCCATCCTCAAGGTAGGCCCTGAGGCATAACCTCCTGTTCCTACCACCGCATCGGGTTTGAATTTTTTAATGATTTGCCGGGCACGCATCAGACTGGATAAGAGCTTAAAGGGGAAAGAAAGGTTTTTTAGACTCAGGCTTCTTTGCAGTCCGCTGATGTTCAGGCCTTCTATCTTAAAGCCCGCCGCCGGCACTTTTTCCATTTCCATGCGTCCCCTGGCACCGACAAACAGAAATTCCGCCTCAGGGTGCATTCGCTGGATTTCCTTTGCAATGGCCAGGGCCGGAAAGATGTGCCCGCCTGTTCCGCCTCCGCTGATCAGTATTTTAATCTTATGTTCCGACATAGGCCTCCTGTTGTATTTGTTCTTCCCGTTTGTCGACTTCTTTACTAACGCTTAATATGATACCGATGGAGATGCTGGTAAACCAAATGGAGGTTCCTCCCATACTGATAAAGGGCAAAGGCTGTCCGGTGACCGGCAGCAGGTTGACCGCCACGCCCATGTTGATCATAGCCTGGAAAACCAGGCTGAAGGCCACTCCGAAAACCAGGAAAGCCCCGAATGTTCTTGGTATTTTCGTGATGATCTTCACCGCCCTGAAAAATAAGATCAGGTAGAGCAATACCACGAAAGTGGCTCCTAGCAAGCCGTATTCTTCAACAATGATGGCAAAAATGAAATCCGAATAGGGATGCGGCAGAAAATTACGCTGGGTGCTGTTGCCGGGCAATTTACCAATGATGCCGCCTGAAGCGATAGCGATCTTGCTTTGCTCCACCTGGTAGCTGTCTTCTTCTGCCGGATTTACAAATGATTCTATCCTGTTCTTCCAGGTCCAGATCCTGCTATCGCTGTTTTCGTCGGCATTGTAAGCAATGATCACAAAAATGCCTAATACGAACACACCAATGGCGATCATATAGAGGATATACTTCATATTGATGCGGCCAATGAACATCAGGACCAAACTTGTGGCAAACAGCATGGCGGCTGTTGAGAAGTTGTTCGGCAGGATCAGTCCGCAAACGATCAGCACCGGAATCATAATGGGCACAAAGGCTGATTTAAAATCTTTGATATGATCCTGCTTTTTGGTGAGCAGGCGAGCCAGGTACATGATCAGAGTGAGCTTGGCCAGGTCGGAAGTCTGGAAAGAAAGATTAAAGGGCAGGGGCAATGCCCTTTTGGCTTCATTCAGGTTCAGGCCGATGAGCAGGGTGAGGATCAGCAGGGGGACGGCAATGTAAAGCGCGATCTGGAAAATCCTTGAATAATAGGTGTATTTGATCAGATGGGCCAGGTACATCAAAACAAAGCCGAAGAGCAGGATCATGAAATGCTTGATCACATAGTATTCCGTGTTTCCCGCCCGGTATTTATAGGCCAGGGTGCCTGTCGAGCTGTAAACGGCAAGCAATGAAAATACAGACAACAGGATCACCACGATCCAGATTACTTTATCACCTCTTATTTTGTTGATTATTGCTGTCATCCTGGGTTTTGCATGGTCTATAGTTCCTTAACTGCTTTTTTAAACTGATTGCCGCGATCCTCAAAATTATTGAACAGGTCGAAGCTGGCGCATGCCGGTGAGAGCAGTATGGTATCACCATGATTTCCCATGCCGAACGCGCGCATAACAGCTTCTTTAGCCGATCGTGTATCAATGATCCGGTCGATGACATCACCAAAAGACTGGTGCAGGCGCTGGTTGTCTGCGCCCAAACAAACGATGGCCTTAACCTTTTTGCTTACCAGATCTTTGATCACCTCATAGTTGTTGCCTTTGTCAACTCCGCCGGCGATCCAGATGACCGGGGCATCAACACTTTCCAGGGCATACCAAGTCGAGTTCACATTTGTTGCCTTGCTGTCGTTGATGAACTGTATGCCATGTATCCCGGCCACATACTCCAGCCGGTGTTCAATGTTCTGAAAGTCAGACATGCTTTGTTTAACACTGTCTTTGCGGATGTCGAGTATTCGCGCTGCGATGCTGGCAGCCATCGAATTGTAGATGTTGTGCTTGCCTTGTAATGCTAAATCCTCTAGTGTCATAATAAATTTGTTTCTATTTGTTTTGATTACCATTTTGTTTTTCTCAATCATACCTCCTACCTGAAGTTCGCTGTAAAGGGAGAAGGGATATTTTCGGGCTTTGATCTTTCTTTTTTTTATTTCCTTACTGATCACCGGATCATCATAATTGTAGATGAAGCTGTCGGTAGATCGCTGGTTTTGAAGGATCCGGAATTTTGAATCGGTATATTTATCAAAGCTGTTTTCGTAGCGGCCGAGGTGATCGGGTGTAATGTTCATGATCACTGCGCAGTCGGCTCTGAAATCGAACATGCCGTCCAGCTGAAAGCTGCTGATCTCCAGTACATAGAAATCATGCTTATCCATTGCCACCTGCCAGGCAAAACTTTTACCCACATTGCCTGCTGCACTTACATTCACTCCTGCATTCTTCAGGATGTGATGTATTAGCAGGGTGGTGGTGGTTTTGCCGTTGCTGCCTGTGATGCAGATTTTAAATGCATCCGTGTATCTGCCGGCAAACTCAATCTCTGAGATCAGTGGGACTACCGACTCCATGATCTTCATAACCAAGGGCACATTGTCAGGTATGCCCGGGCTTTTGATAACCTCATCGGCATCCAGAATCCTTTCTTCGTTGTGCTTCCCCTCTTCGAAAGCGATTTCATGATGTAAAAGAACGTTTTTGTATTTTTCCTTTATCCTTCCGCTGTCGGAAACAAAGACATCAAAACCTTTCAGTTTGGCGAGTATAGCGGAGCCAACCCCGCTTTCGCCTGCTCCTAGTATTGATATTTTGTTTCCTTTCATTCAACTTTTGTTTTCTTTTATCTGAGTTTCAATGTTATGATCGTGAAAACAGCCAGCATGATCCCTACAATGAAAAATCGCTGAACGATCTTGGGTTCCACATATCCCTTCAATTGATAATGATGATGCAGGGGCGACATTTTAAATATGCGTTTGCCTGCACCAAATCTTTTTTTTGTGTATTTGAAATAGCCTACTTGCATCACCACTGAAAGGCTCTCCACCACGAATATTCCGCATAGGATAGGGATCAGCAGTTCTTTCCTGATCAGGATGGCGAAAACGGCGATGATGCCGCCAATGGTCAGGCTGCCGGTATCGCCCATAAAGATCTGAGCCGGGTAGGTGTTATACCACAGGAAACCAATACAGGCACCCACAAATGCACTGATGAAAATGGTCAGCTCGCCCGAGTTTGGTATGTACATGATGTTGAGATAATCGGCGAACACGATGTTGCCCGATACCCAGGCCAGCACCGCCAGGGTAGAGCCGATGATGGCGGAAGTGCCCGATGCCAGCCCGTCGATGCCGTCGGTGAGGTTGGCTCCGTTTGAAACCGCCGTGATAATCAGGATAACAATGGGTACGAAAATCAACCAGGCATATTTCCTGAATCCATTCCCCAGCCAGGTGATCAGCACCGAATAATCAAATTCGTTATGTTTAACAAAAGGGATGGTTGTTTTGGTAGATTTCACCGCCTGTTCGTTAAATGACTCTACCGGTGTTCTGGAATTGACCATATATCCCGTATCGGTTTTTATCCTGATGGGCTCATGGATCTTCTCGCGTATGGTCACATTTTCGTTAAAATACATCACCAAACCGACAACAAGACCAAGAACGATCTGTCCCAATATCTTGAACTTGCCGGCCAGCCCTTTCTTTTCTTTTTTGAATACCTTGATATAATCATCCGTAAATCCGATGAAACCGAGCCAGGCGGTTGTGCAGATCATCAAGATGATATACACATTGGTCAGTTTGGCAAACAAAAGCACCGGGATCAGCGTGGCTCCGATGATGATCAGGCCGCCCATGGTGGGGGTGCCTTGTTTTTCCATTTGTCCTTGCAGACCGAGGTCGCGTATGGATTCGCCCACCTGTTTTTTCCTCAGGAAATTGATGATGCGTTTGCCAAAAAGCAGGGATATGATGAGCGAGGTGATGATCGCCATGGCCGCCCTGAACGAAATATACTGAAACACCCCGGCGCCTGGCAGGTCGATGGCCTGATCGAGATATGTGAACAAATAATAAAACATATCAGCTTTGTTTTTCTCCTGTTAAAACTTCTATCAAAATCGCTTTGTCATCGAACGGCAGTTTTTCTTTGCCGATCACCTGGTACTTTTCATGTCCCTTTCCGGCCACCAGAATGATGTCTCCTTCGCGTGAGAGCATACAGGCTGTTTTGATGGCCTCTTTCCTGTTTTCGATCTCAAGTATTCTTTTTAATTCCTCCGGCTTTAAATCCCTTTTCATATCTTCTATGATCTCCGCCGGACTTTCCGTACGTGGATTGTCTGATGTGAGGATCACCCGGTTGCTGTATTGCAATGCGATGCTGCCCATAAGCGGGCGTTTCTTTTTGTCGCGGTCGCCGCCGGCTCCCACGACAGTGATCAGTTGCTGGTTGGCTTTGCGCAATCCACTGATGGTTTGCAATACGTTATTCAGAGCATCGGGCGTGTGGGCGTAATCCACAATGCCACTGATGTTATTATGGCCGCGCACAATTTCAAAACGCCCTTTCGCCCCGTTCAGATTGCTTATTTGAGTTAATACATCCTGTTCGCCTATGCCCAGCAGAAGCGCCGTTCCGTATATTGCAAGCAGGTTATATGCATTGAAAACCCCTGGCAATTTGCACCATACTTCATGCCCGCCCAGTTTCAGCAGCATGCCGTCGATACGGTTTTCAAGTATCCTGGCTTTGTAATCGGAGCCGCGTTTTAGACTGTAGGTTTTTTTTGTTGCACGGGTGTTTTGCAGCATCACCAGGCCGTTTCTGTCGTCCATATTGGTGAGTGCAAATGCATCCTTTGGCAGAGCGTCGAAGAATTTCTTTTTGGCTGTTATATAATCTTTAAAGGTGTTATGATAATCAAGATGTTCGTGGGTGATGTTTGTGAAAACGCCACTTTTAAAGCGGATACCGGAGATGCGGTTCTGCTCGATGGCGTGCGAGCTAACCTCCATAAATGCATGGCTGCAACCTTCATCAACCATTTTCCTTAGCATTTTATTGATGGACGGTGCATCCGGGGTTGTGTGTGTGGCTTCCAGGATATTATCATTGATCCTGTTTTCAATGGTGGAAAGTAAACCCGCCGGATAGCCCAATTCACGGAATAGTTTATGCAACAAGCTTACGATGGTTGTTTTGCCGTTGGTGCCGGTCACCCCGCACAGCTTCAGTTGCCTGGAAGGGTGATCATAATATGCAGAGGCAATTTCTCCAAGCATCCGGCTTGAGGAATCGCTCAGGATCACAGCTACCTCACCGGGTACCTGATCCGGCATTCGCTCTGCAAGTATTGCCGCAGCTCCTTTGCTGACGGCCTCGTTGATGTATAAGTGGCCATCTGTTTGTGTGCCGGGAATGGCAGCGAACAAAGTTCCGGTTTTCACTTTCCGGGAGTCGAATTCAATTCCGCTGATTGTTATAGCGGGATCCCCCTTCAGTTCAAAACCTTTTAATTCTTTTAATATGTCATTTAACTTCTTCAATTTTAATTTCTTTAAATGATCCCCAGGTTCAGTTTTATCATCCGGCCTTGTTGCGGTCTGCTGCCCGGTGCTATCGACTGCGACTGAACGATGCCTCTGCCGCTGATCTTTGTTTGCATACCCAGTTTTTCGAGTATGTAAATGGCGTCTTCCGCATTCATTCCCTTTAAATTTGGTACCTCATTGTTGTTGATGAACCTCGACATCAGCCTGGCTTTGTCTTCGCCCGGCATGACCACGCCCCATTCGGACGCCAGCTGGCTGGTGTCGGCGTTTATTTTGCATTCTCTGATCACTGTGCTGATGTCGGAGGCCCTGGCGAGTACGTAATAGGGATATTGACTGTCGTGTTCCTGAATTTCCTTTTCCATGGGAATGTCGAGCTGCGTGGCGTAAACCTTGTCTGCGATCTCTTTAAACACAGGCGCCGCCACGGAAGAACCGTAATAATATCCTTTGGTTGGCCTGCTGATCACTACAATGCACGAGTATTTGGGGTGGTCAGCCGGAAAATATCCTACAAAAGAGGAAGTATAATTGTCTTTGTCGTATCCCAGGTTACGATTAGCGATTTGGGCGGTCCCGGTTTTCCCGGCAATTTTATATATGGTATTCTTCAGCCCTTGACCGGTCCCTCTTTCGACAACACCTTCCAGCAAACTTCTCAGGGTTTTTATGGTTTTTTTGCTACATACCGCATTGTTCAGTACTTCGGGTTCAAATTCTTCGACTATGCCTCCCGCCTCTCTGACCTCTTCTACAAACATGGGTTTTACCATTTGACCGCCATTGGCAATGGCATTGTAAAAAGTAAGAATCTGAAGCGGCGTCATGCTGATCTCATAGCCGATTGACATCCATGGCAGTGTGGTGCCATACCATATTTCCCGCTGGTCGGGATGTTTGATATAAGGTTCACCTTCTCCCGGTATATCAATCCCGAGGGCTTTGCTCAACCCCATTTCATAAAGCTTATTTACAAATTTCTCGGGCTTGTCTTTATAACTGCGATAAATCAATCTGGAGATGCCGACATTACTGGACTGCTCAAAGGCTTCCCTGGCCGTGATCAGGCCGTCCCCGATCTTGTGCACATCCTGCATGGTTCGGTTGTAATACATGGTCCATCCGTCTCCCGTACTAACCGTATCTGTGAGTTTGATCTTGTCGTCTTCCAGCATGATCAGCATGGAAGCCAGTTTGAAAGTGGAGCCAGGCTCAACACACTCTGCAATTGCATAGTTGTAATACTCTCCATATTGGCCGGTGGCACTATCGTATTTGAGGTTGGCAATGGCCTTTACCCGTCCGCTTTTCACTTCCATCAACATGGCGCAACCCTGATATGCTTCATGTTGGATCAGGTGTTTCAATAAGGCGTGTTCGGCCACATCCTGTATATCGATGTCGAGTGTAGTAATAATATCCTTACCGTTTTCAGGTTCGATCTCATTTTCATCATGTACCGGGATCCAGTCACCGTTGTTGACGCGCCGCATGAGCCTCACCCCATCTGTTCCACGCAGCACTTCATGGTAGGCCCCTTCCAGTCCAACAAAAAGATCCTCCTTTTCGTTGGCATAGCCGATGGTTCTTCTGGCGAGTTCCCTGAAGGGCATTTCCCTTTTTGTTTTTGGAATAATGATCAGGCCTCCCCGGTATTTGCCTCTTCTAAGGATCGGGAATTGTTTGATCTGCTTGAGCTGGTTATAGGTAACGTTGCGTTTTATAAGATAATAGCGATTGTGTGCTTTCCTGGCTCTGATCAACGCCTGTTTATACTGATAAGAAGATCGATCGTTGAAGAGAACGGAAAATGCCTGTGCAAGCGAATCCAGCTTATCATAAAAAAGCTTTTCGGAAATGAGATCGGAATCCACATCCATGCGAATGTCGAAGATAGGTACGGAGGTAGCGATCAGGTTTCCATTATCAGCGCATATGTTGCCCCGGACGGCTTCCCTCGTAAAATAGCGCAACTCGTTCTCCCTGGAGTCCCGAAGCAGTTGGGGGCCTTCTGAGAACTGGATTTGGATTACCTTACCGATGATCATCAGGGCAAATACCAGTATGCCCAGATAAACCAGGTAAACCCGCCACAATATTTCCCTTTTGTTATTCATCTTCTTTTTTTAACAGTGATTTTGATGGGTGGAACTTTTGATTCCTTTATGCCTTTTTCTGTTAATCTTTTGGTTAGCTGGCTCTGGTTGCTTTGAAACATCAATTCCGATTTGGTCGATTTGAATTCATATTCGAATTCTTTCAGCTCAGCGTTCAGTTTTTCAATTTGCCGTTTTTTACTTTCGGCAACATAGATATTAGAGATATAAAGAATGGCCATCAAGGTCAGGAAAAACAGAAAAGGCAGAAGACTCAGTGTTTTCTCCCTGCTTAAAAAAGAGCCGCCAAGAACATTATGGACGGATTTCTCAAATCTCTCGTCACCGATTTGCTTTTTTGTTTCTCTTTTTTTCTTCACCCTGTTCTTTTCAAATCCCATATCAATTCTTTTCTGCTATTCTCAGTTTTGCACTTCTTGCCCTGCTATTTTGTTCCACTTCTTCTTCAGAAGGCGTAAGCGGTTTGTTGTGAACCGGCCTGAGCGGGCTAAGCACATTTCCATAAAAATCTTTCTTGATCTCCCCTTCAAAATTCCCGCTCCTGAAAAAGTTTTTTACCAGCCTGTCTTCCAGGCTGTGGTATGAGATCATTGCGATTCTGCCCTTGTTGGCAAGCAGCGAAGGCGCCTGTTTCAAAACCGATTTAAGGGCTTCAAGCTCTTTGTTCACTTCTATGCGCAAGGCCTGGAAAACCTTCGCCAGGTATTGGTTCTCCGAACCCTTCCTGGCAAAAAGACCGGCAAGTCCTGTCAGATCTTTCACCGTGTTGATGGCTTTTGTTTTCCTTTCCTGAACGATTTCTTTTGCCAGCCTGTGGGCATTTCTGATCTCACCATAATTTTTAAGTACGGATGTCAGTTCAATCAACGAATAATTGTTGATCACCTGCCAGGCGGTTAGCGTGTTTCTGCTGTCCATCCGCATATCGAGTTTTGCGTTCAGACGAATCGAAAATCCACGCTCTGCCTGGTCGAATTGATGGGATGAAACGCCCAGATCCCCGAGAATGCCATCAACCGGAAGCGCATTGTACAACTTGAGGAAATTTCTGAGGTATCTGAAGTTTGCGTTCACAAAAGTGATCCGGTTGTCATCCGGCAGATTTGCTGTTGCTTCCCGGTCCTGATCGAATGCGAAAAGGCGACCCCGGTCAAGGTGTTTAAGAATTTCACGGCTATGACCACCACCCCCGAAAGTAAGGTCAACATAAGTGCCTTCAGGTTTGATATTCAAACCTGTTGTACTTTCTTGCAGAAGAACAGGTGTGTGGTACATATTCTTTCTTATTCGTTATCTACACCTTCTTGATCGCCCATAACCTCTTCGGCCAGGCCGGCAAAATCTTCAGGTTGATAATCCACCGCTTGTTCATAAGCTTCCTTATCCCAAACTTCGATACGATTTCCCATCGATGCCAGAACAATCTCCCTGCTGATGTTGCCAAACTTCATCAGTTCTCTGGGGATCAAAAGCCTGCCGGTCGAATCCAACTCTGTGATCTTCACCCCGGCCATGAACTTCCTGATGAAATCAACATTTTTTTGCCTGAAACGGTTAAGCTTGCTTACTTTCTCGCTTTCGGCGTCCCATTCGGAACGGGGATACAACTCCAGGCAACGCCTGAAAATGCTCCTTTTGATCACGAAGCCCTTGCTCAGCTCTTCGGTGAGCTGGCCCTTGAATGACGAAGGAAACAGAAACCTGCCCTTCACATCCACTTTGCATTCGTGTGTTCCGATAATGTTGATCACAATCCTTTCGATTTTGAATGGTGTAAATATACGAAAGAAATTACCACTTTTTTCTACTTATACCCACTTTTTACCACATTGTTAATAAAAAGTTACGTTTCGGAAGGATAAAATTGAAAATTAAAAATTTAAGTTTTTGATTATGAGTTGGTTTTTGAAAAGCTATGCTCCTGCTTTGTTTTTTCAACAAAAAGGTGGAGGTTTGTGAATAGCGTTTTTATACTGAATCTTTCTAAAAATGCAAAACATTTTTCTGTTAGATTCAGTTATACCGATTGGGGCATGAGGTCAATCATTGCAAACCTGTTCCGAATCGGTATACTTTATCCGGCACATGCACGTTTGTTGTCCTTATATTCATTATTTTTGTTTGATCATTTAATGACGATTTCAGCATGGTGGATCGCAACATAGAGATCAATCCGAATTTCCTGGATATAAGAGGGGTGTTCAAAGCCAAGAGTCCCAAACTATACAAGCTGATCCCGGGATTTCTGATCGGATATTTACGGCGTGTAATCCATGAAGATGAACTTAATGCCATCATATGGAGAAACCGCGATAAATGGGGGCTGGATTTCATTGACGCCATCCTGAATGAATTCGGGGCGCTCATCAAGACCAGGAATATGAACTTCGTCCCGGAAACCGGTCGTTATGTGATCGCCTCCAATCATCCTCTTGGCGGACTTGACGGAATTGCATTGATGCAGGTGGTGGGCAAAATCAGAAAGGATATCGTTTTTCCGGTGAACGATCTTTTGATGAATTTACCAAATCTGAAAGAATTGTTCATTCCCATCAACAAACATGGCAGCAATGCACAAAACATTGCCGAGTTCAACAAGACATTTGAATCGGATAAGACGATACTGTATTTTCCGGCAGGACTGGTTTCTAGAAAGCAAAAGGGAGGTGTGATCAGGGATATTCCCTGGAGAAAGACATTTTTGGCGAAAGCCAAAAGAAGCAGCAGGGATATTATACCGGTTCATATAGACGGTGAAAACTCCGGATTTTTTTATAATCTGGCCAGGCTCAGAAAAAAAACCGGATTAAAGGCAAATATTGAAATGCTTTATCTTGTTGATGAAATGTACAAACAACACAACAAAGAGATTAACATTACTTTTTCAAAGCCGGTTCCTGTAAATTATTTCGACAAGCGCGAGAAACTTAAGGATTGGGCTTTGCTAATGCAGGATTTTGTGTACGATCTGGGTGCGGGAAAAGCGGAATTTTTTGAAGACTGGTACAAAGAAAAACAACAATCAGCTTAATTATATGGAAACGATCATTTCACCGATAGACAAAGAAGTTATGGTGAAGGAACTGAAACAGGAGTTTTTCATCAGGAAGACGAATAACGGCAGCAATGAGATTTATATATTTGATGCTCATCAATGCCCCAACATGATGAAGGAGATCGGGCGATTGCGCGAGATCACCTTCCGGGATGCCGGCGGCGGTACCGGGAAATCCATTGATATCGATGATTTTGATGTGGCCAAAACCCCTTTTAAGCAGCTTGTGGTATGGGATCCGGAGGACAAACAAATAACCGGCGGATACCGTTTCATAGAGGGCAAGTATCTTTCGGATGGGTCGAGAGAGGGAACGGTTTCGTCACCCACCGCCAGGTTATTTAAATTTTCGGAAACCTTTGTTCGTGATTATCTGCCATGGTCGATCGAACTGGGCCGCTCTTTCGTGCAGCCTAAATATCAACCTACCTATGATATCCGCAAAGGGATGTATTCGCTTGATAATCTTTGGGATGGACTGGGCGCCATCGTGAAAGATCATCCCGAGGTGAAATATCTTTTCGGAAAGATTACCATGTATTCTCAATATGACCGGCTTGCCCGCGACCTTGTGTTGTTTTTTATGCAGAAGCATTTTCCGGATGAGAAAAATTTGATGCGACCGCGTGATCCTCTGAAGCTTGAAACCAATGAAAAGATACTGCGAAATATTTTCACAGGATATAATTATGAGGAAGATTATAAAATCCTCGTGAACCAGGTAAGGCAACTGCACGAAAATGTTCCTCCGCTGGTAAATGCTTATATGAATTTGTCGAGTACCATGCGCAGTTTCGGTACAGCTTTGAATCCGCATTTTGGAAATGTGGAAGAAACTGGTATCATTGTCACCATTGCCGATATTTATGACTTTAAAAAAGACCGGCATATATCCACTTACAAAAAATAAATGTGAAGGAAGACATAATCCATAGCGCGGAATTTCTCGGAAGCTGCACAAAGCTAAAGGATTGTCCGCCTCCCAAAATGCCTGAGTACGCGTTCATCGGCCGGTCGAATGTGGGGAAATCCTCATTGATCAATATGCTTACCGGTAGAAGAAAACTTGCCAAAATTTCGCGTTCACCGGGAAAAACGAAAACCATCAATCATTTCCTGGTGAATGAGAGCTGGTACCTCGTTGATCTTCCTGGTTATGGATTTGCAAAGATTTCGAAAACAGACCGGGCCTCCTGGAAAAAGATGATCAACGAATATTTGCTCGGACGCCAAAACTTGCTAAGCACTTTTCTACTGGTTGATGCCAGACTTGAGATGCAGAAAAGCGATGAATCTTTCATTGAATTCATGGGCGGGCAAGGTCTGCCATTTGTGATTCTTTTTACCAAATCTGATAAATTGAAACTGAACCAGCTGAATAAAAACATCGCTGCTTTCCGTAAACGTTTGTCCGTGAATTGGGCTGAGTTGCCTTTGATGATTACCACTTCAGCAAATACGAAACTGGGCAGAGAAGAGATTCTGGACTTTATCAGAGAGTCCCGAAAAGTGTTCGATAAAACCTGATCATCATTTGTGTAATAATATCAACACATAAAAGAAAAACTCCAATACATCTTTTATCATTTGATTTGTTTTCTGCTTTCCAGCGCTGATGGTCGGTCCATAGCGTCCAGGATTCAATATTATGATGTTTTGGCATAGTTCTTTCGCCAGTGAGAGAAAATTATTGAGCTATGAAAAACATTACGAATTACCCAAAATCATTGAAATGGATAAGTGCAGTAATAATTCTATCCGTAATCGGACTTGGGATGGCATTTACAACTGCAACTGAAGATGATCCGATGCCGGCAGCCGATGCTGAAGAATTATGGACTTTTATCACGGAAACAAAGCCATACACGGAATGGGATAACTGGCCCGGTCTGGATGGCATGTATGAAGGTCAAAGCCCGCATGGAGCTTACCTGAAACTATACATAAACGAAATCACCAACATTGCCTTGTTGCAAGATGATGATGAAATGCCGTTAAATGCTATTCTGGTAAAGGAAAATTACGATAAAAACAGAAATCTGGTAGCCGTCACGCCCATGTATAAGGTAGATGGTTATAATCCGGATGCCGGAGACTGGTTCTGGGCCAAGTACAGTAAAGACGGTAAGATCATGGCAGAAGGCAAGGTAGAAAGTTGCATTGCTTGTCATGCCAAGGTAAAAGATGACGATTACGTCTTTACATGGTCAAAGGAAATGGAATAAAGATTTACCTAATATGGGGTTCAAAGGCCTGGCTACAATCTATTGCCAGTATCTTTTTAGCAGCTCTCTGAGCAAGAACGGGCTTTTGACCCCACTTTTATTCAAGCTCTACCAATAGCTGATTTTTTGCAACGGCATCGCCGGTTTTTACATGAACTTTTTTAACTTTCCCGTCAACCGGTGAGGTAATATTATTGCGCATTTTCATGGCTTCGAGGATCAGCAGTGGATCCCCTTCCTTCACTTTTTTACCTTTTTTAACATGGATTTTCCTTATGGTCCCCGAAATAAAGGCATTTATCTTGTGCCAGTCGAGTTCTTCGAATGGCTTCCTTTTGAGATATTTTTTTGTGAGCAATGTCTTGTACTTGATATTATCGACATTGAGCTCCTGCAAATCAGGATATTGATCGTTGATGTTGTTTTCTGACATGGGTTTTCTTTTTAAAATGGCGGAATACCATGTTTCTTCTTCTGGGTGATCTGGCTTTTATTGGAGGAAACTTCAAGGGCATGGATCAGTCTTTTGCGGGTTTCTTCCGGTTCGATCACTGCATCGATATAGCCATATGCAGCAGCAACGTAAGGATTGGCAAACTTCTTCTTGTATTCTGTAATTTTTTGTTTGCGTACCTCATCGGGGTTTTTGGCGCCCATGATCTCTTTTCTAAAGATGATATTGGCAGCACCTTCAGGTCCCATAACGGCAATCTCAGCCGTGGGCCAGGCAAAAACAAAATCTGCCCGCAAATGATGTGAACACATGGCGATGTATCCGCCTCCGTATGCTTTTCGTGTTATAACGGTGGTTTTGGGAACGGTTGCTTCGGAGTATGCATACAGCAGCTTGGCTCCGTGCCTGATCACACCGCTATGTTCCTGGTCAACGCCGGGCAGGTATCCCGGGAGGTCAACAAATGTTATCAGAGGGATATTGAATGAATCGCAATACCTAACAAATCTTGCTGCCTTGTCGGATGAATCCACGTCCAGCACGCCTGCCAGAACCAGAGGCTGATTGGCCACAAACCCGATTGTTTCGCCATTCAGCCTGCCAAAGCCGATCACGATATTGGCTGCAAAGCGATCCTGAATCTCAAAGAATTCCGAATCGTCGCAAACAGCCCTGATCACGTCGCGTACATCATAGGGCTGACGGGGGTCGGTTGGCAATATGTTTTCGATCTTGTATTTCCTTGTCTTCGGGGGTTTTTTAGGGAAAGAATCGGCTTTTTTCATATTGTTCCAGGGAATGAAAGTGATCAGCTGTTTGATCTGATCAAAACACTCCTGCTCGCTTTCCGAATAGAAATGTGCGTTACCGGTAATCTCGGCATGCACCAGGGCGCCGCCAAGCTCTTCCATCGAAACTTCTTCACCCAGAACGGTCTTGATCACTTCCGGACCGGTGATGAACATCTTGGAGATCTTATCTACCACAAACACAAAATCGGTTAGGGCGGGTGAATAAACCGCACCGCCTGCACAGGGACCGAGTATAACAGAAATCTGGGGGATCACGCCGGAGGATTGGGTGTTTCTGTAAAATATTTCTCCGTAGCCCGCCAGGGAATTAACCCCTTCCTGTATGCGGGCTCCGCCCGAGTCGTTGATGCCGATGAGCGGGATTTTCAGCCGCAGGGCGTGGTCCATGATCTTGGTGATTTTCTTGGCATGCATCAAACCCAGCGATCCGCCTGCAACGGTGAAATCCTGCGCATAAATACAAACCGGATGCCCCATGATCATTCCCGTTCCGGTGATCACACCGTCGCCGGGAAGATACTTTTTGTCCATGTCGAAATCCTTGGCGGCGTGTTCGACAAAAAGATCGTATTCATGAAATGTATTGGGGTCGAGCAGTGCGATGATCCTTTCTCTGGCGGTGAGTTTTCCAATGGCTTTCTGCTTCTTGATGGCTTTGGAGCCTCCTCCCTGCAGGGCGTCTCGCATCCGCTTTTTCAGGTCAAAAGACTTGCTTGTTATAGACATGATTAAATTTTTTCGTTCCTAAGACAACAATAACATGGTGAAAACGACCCTGTTCCTTTTACAAAAAACTGATTATTAGACATCTAATAATCAGGTCTGTTTTCTCCATGTTTTTTGCAAAAATAAGCATTTTGAATCAAAAGCAAGAAAAATGTGAATAAATCGCTTTTTGGAGAATCCATATCCGTCTTTTTAAAAACACCCAGATCAATAATATGTAGAGGGATGTCTCGCTTTGCTCGACATGACAACATGATTTCCAGTTAATGGCGAATGGGAGGGGTGGGGCGCTGTGCGCGCCAGCCCCCCCATTCGCTCCCTGACCATGTCATATCGAGCGAAGCGAGATATCTCCTGGCTGTGACTGATTGGTTAATTTATTAAGTGTCGTTTATTAGAGCAAGGTTTGGTTTTTGTCTGATTAAGAGTTGATTATTTTTCTTTAAATTTTTGATTCAAATCGTCCTGATCCACATACAATCCCTTTTCAACTTCATTACGATTTTTTATTATTTTGCCTAAAAATATTTTCCATATGCACATCGAACAAATACGCTCTTATTGTCTGTCGAAAAAGCAGGTAACCGAAGGTTTTCCCTTTGACAATGAAACACTGGTTTTCAAAGTGGCAGGGAAGATTTTCGCCTTGCTTGGCCTGGACGAGGCCCGGATCAACCTTAAATGCGATCCGCAGCAAGCCATTGAGCTGCGCGAACGATATCCCTTTGTGATCCCGGGCTATCACATGAACAAAAAACACTGGAATACGATTGTTTTGGATGAAGCTGTAAAGGATGATTTGCTGAAAGTCTGGATCGACCGTTCTTACGGGCTGGTCGTTTCTTCCCTTCCCAAAAAGGTTCAGGCCGGGTTTTCTTCCGACTGATCTTTCCGGGACTTTGTTTTGGGTTTGAACATATCAAAAACCAAATACCCCAGCAGGGCGCCCCAAAGAATGCTCATGTATGGATTGGAAGTGATGGCGCAACTGCCCGAGTTGCAGCCGATGAAATAATAATACAGGTAACCGCCCGTGGCTCCAATTGCCAGTCCTGCGATTGCCAGCCATGAAATATTTTCCTTCAGAAATGTTTTGACTTTATTCATAATGCAAAGATAATAAATATCTACAAACCTAGATGTGTGTTTTAAACGGTTTAACCGGGCGCTTATTGCTTAAAGTTAACCAGGGTGGTGCCATGCCCGCCCCGGTCGGGATGGGCATCGTGGTAGCTTTTCACTTCATCAACCGTTGAAAGGTATTGCCTGACCACCTCGCGCAAAACGCCGTTGCCTTTTCCGTGGATGATCTGCACCTCTTTGATGTTGAGCAGGATGGCGTCATCGATGTAATTGCCCAGCTCGGTAATGGCTTCTTCAACACGTTTACCCCGGATGTCGATCACAGATTTGAAGTTTTCTATTTTTTGCTGCATATCGCTCAGGATGCGCCCGTATTTGCCGGTCGGTTGTTTTGTTTTGCCAGCCGGGCTGTCTATTTTTCTTAGCTTATCCAGAGAGATGTTCAGTTTAAAGGTTTCAAATGAAACCATAGCCTGTCCGTCGCGGACCTCATCCACCTCCCCGCTTTTGTCGTGGCCTTTCACCTTAACGTGATCCCCTTTCTGGATGGGGCCGGTATCGGGCTTTTTCTCCGGTTTATTCTTCTTTTCCTTAACAGGAATCTTTTGAATATCCTCTTTGTGTTGCTCGATTTTTTTGCGTAGCTCTTTGGTTTTATTCTTCCGGGCCTGTATCTCCCTGACCTCCCTGATGGTGTTCTCGATCAGCTTGTTGGAACCGGATATGATTTTCTGTGCCTCTTCCTTTGCGTCTTTCAGGATCTCTTTCCGGGAGTGTTCCAGGTTCTCGTTCAGCTTTTCATATTTGCCGATCATTTCTGCCAGGAACTCATCTGCCACCTGCAATTCGGTTTTCTTTTTGTCGATGGCAAGCTTATCGGTTTCGAGTTTTTGAAGCTGCTTTTCAAAGTCGATTTGCGTGGTTCCTGTTTTTTCTTTGGCGATATTCAGGATGTTTTCCGGGAAACCGATATGCTGCGCGATCTCAAAGGCAAAGGAGCTGCCGGGCTTTCCGGTTTTCAGCATATAAAGTGGGCGCAGGTTTTTAGCGTCGAACAGCATGGCGCCGTTCACAACGCCCGGCAGCTCATCTGCGGCCACTTTTAAGTTGGCGTAATGGGTGGTGATCACACCGAAGGCCTTCAGTTCGTTAAACTTTTCAAGCACCGACTCGGCAACGGTCCCGCCCAATTGCGGCTCGGTGCCCGCCCCGAACTCATCGATCAGGAAAAGGGAATGTGCATTCAGCTTTTCCAGGAAATTTTTCATGTTGATCAGATGCGAGCTGTAAGTGCTCAGGTCGTTTTCCAGGCTCTGTTCATCACCTATATCTATAAACAGCTTTTCGAATATCCCGGCTTTGGAGTCGGGGCTCATGGGCACAGGCAGCCCGCATTGCAACATGTATTGCAGCAGCCCGACGGTTTTCAGGCAAACGGATTTTCCACCGGCATTGGGTCCCGAGATGAGCAGGATGCGCTGGCCTTTATCCAGGTCGATGTTGAGCGGGACAACTTTTTTGTTTTGTTTTCGGAATGAAAGGAACAGCAGGGGGTGTCGGGCGTTCATCCAGCGGATCTCCTGCCTGCTGAGCAGTTCGGGACGGCAGCCTTCGATGTCGCCTGTAAGCCGTGCTTTGGCGCGGATGAAGTCAATGGCGCCCAGGAAATCATAAAGTTGAGATAATTCCTCGATTTCAGGACGGATCATTTGGGTGAAAGCCGTCAAAATTTTCACGATCTCCCTGCGTTCCGAGTTTTCCAGGTCCCGTATTTCATTGTTGGTATCGAACACCTCCGCCGGCTCGATGTAAACCGTTTGCCCGCTGGCGGATTCGTCATGGATAAACCCCTGTATTTTTCTTTTATGGGTTGATTGCAAAGGGATCACCAGCCTGCCCCCGCGAATGGTGGGCTCCACATCCTTATCCGTCCATCCCGATCCTTTGGCAACCTTCAGCGTTTTTTGGATCTTGCCGCTAATCTGCCCTCTTTTCGAGATAAGCTTCCTGCGGATTTCCGACAAAGCCGGGGAAGCCGAATCCCTGATGCTGCCTTTCTCATCCAGGATCTGGCCAAGGCGGCTTAAGATTCGGGACGGATCGAATAGCTCAATGGTCAGAGCCGATAAGAGGGGATAAGTTTCCTCATCAGCTTTGTTTAAATAATGAATGATTTCCTGAATGGTGCGAAGTGAAATTTGCAGATCGAAGAGCTTTTTAAGCTCGATAATGGTACCTTCGGTGCGCAGCCTTTTCAATTCCGGCATCAGGTTCAGGTAGTCCTGCGAAGGGAAACCACCCTGCAGCCCGCTGAGCTCCCTGAACTCTTCCGTGATCCTGAGCTGATGATCGATCCGTTCGAAGTCAGCGGAAAAACTTATGGCATCAACATTGTCTTCTCCCAGCTCACACAGGCAATGCTTTTTGAGTAGAGCCCGGATATGGTCGAAACCAACTTTTTCTTCGAAATTTTCAGGATAGATCATCAATGCAAAAGTACGGAGAGTTTGTGAAATAGTGGTTGAAAATTGAAATTTGAAAGTTGAAAATGGGCGCCAAATTTGAAAGTGATCCAAACCTCAAATCTTTGGATTCAATGATCAACCGGCCGCTCCACCGACCACCCCTCTCACGTCTCGCCTGAAGGGGAGAGGCTTTGCGGAATAAGTAATAATCTGTCACAGAAATATTAAACATTTATTTTTCAATAAAAGATAGTTGTATGATGACAACTTTTCGTCAAAGTAGCGCCCAAAGTCCCTCACCTTTCAGGGGAGGGATTTAGGAAGGGGTGGTTGGGAACAAGAATAGCCTGAGCCCCCAGCTTAAACCCGACGGGTTTTCGAAAACCCGTCGGGTTTGTATGATATATGGCAAAACCCATGGGGGGCATCGATAGCACAGATTGTCAGCCATTTGTTGTGGTAAAGATATCAAGAGAATAAAATCGCCAAAACACCTTATAAATCCAAAACCAAAAAAAAATATAATCATATCATTGGTGTCCGGATAATTAAAGGAGATCCCTCGCTCCGCTCGGGATGACAATGTTTTCAGAGGTTTAAGAGGGAGTAGGGGTGGTGTGGAGGCTATGCCTCCAAACCACCCCTACTCCCTCCAAATCGCCCAACTAGCATGTCATCCCGAGCGGAGCGAGGGATCTGTCGGCGTTTAGTCGGACAGTAGTGTAATCATATATATATATATGAAAAATGTTAATAAATTTCTTGTATTTTGAGGTTACTTTTCTTAAATTTATGGAATTAATACAAAAATAAGCCGAAACTGAATTTGTCTTAAAAAGCATTAAATCCTTAAACTCAAATTACAGGCTTAACAAACACACAAACCAATGAAACCACAAACTTTATTCTTAGCTATTCTATCATTCTTCACTCCGCTCACCTTAAATGCCCAGGTACTTGAACAGGACTCCCTGGCCCTGGTGGCTTTTTACAACAGCACCGGCGGCCCCAACTGGTATGATAACTCCAACTGGCTTACCGGCCCGGTGAGTACCTGGTATGGAGTAACCGTGGAAGGGGAAAGGGTTACAGAATTAATAATAAATAGTAATAATCTGGCAGGAGTTTTACCGGTAGAGATGGGACAATTATCAGCTTTAAAGAGCCTTGGAATGTCCAACGATCAACAATTAACAGGTGAAATACCAATAAGCTTGTTTCAGATTCCCACATTGGAAAGGTTTGGTATTGGGAATTGTTCCAATTTGGTTGAATTCTCTTTACCTCAAAACCAACTCACCGGTCCCATCCCCCCTGAAATTGGCAATCTTGACTTTCTACGGATGATGGACTTGAATGACAATCAACTCACCGGTTCGATACCAGGGGAGCTTGGCAATTGTGATAGTTTGACTGAGCTTAAATTAAACAACAATCTACTTACTGGTACCATACCCGAAGGCCTGGCTAATATTTCGCGTTGGAATGAGTTTGATTTTTCACATAACCAGCTCGAAGGGGATATGCCCGGGGTTTTTGGTCAGGTTGAATTCTATGTCGCTCTTAGATTAAATGATAACAGGTTAACCGGTATTCCACCCTGGGAAGGCGGTCATTGGTTACTCGATCTTCTTGATATTAAAAACAACCGGATGACCTTCGAGGACATCGAACCTCACTTTGTCGGCTACTGGTATTTTTACTATGCACCGCAGGACAGCATGGAGGTGGAAATCGATACCTTGTTGCCGGAGGGTAGTAACTACAGTATTTATTCGGGTACAGGAGGGGAATTCACAACCTACCGGTGGTATTTGAACGGAGATTTGATTGAAGAAAGTACAACTGCAGATACTTTGTTCCTGGAGAATATCAGCGCGGCAGACACAGGCACATACACCTGCGAGGCCACCAATTCGGAAGCAGAGGAACTGACCTTGTACAGGCGGCCTGTGCGTATTGGGTTGGATACGGGTTCATCCATACAAACAACTCATAAAGAATTACCATGCATTATTTACCCCATACCGGTGTCGGATAAACTTCGTATCCGGTGTGATTGTG
The DNA here is from genome assembly GCA_021738625.1 of Bacteroidales bacterium. Classification (GTDB taxonomy): domain Bacteria; phylum Bacteroidota; class Bacteroidia; order Bacteroidales; family JAIOZK01; genus JAIOZK01. The sequence goes on along the minus strand of JAIPBS010000047.1, from coordinate 266 downwards.
ATCAAACATTAGACGTAACGATATGCGATGCAAGAGGGAAGGTGTGGCTGGATAAGATATTAAAACCTGCCGGCTGCACAGTTGAGGTGAATATTGATCACTTACCTGTGGGCGTCTATCTATTGAAGATTGAAACGGACAACTTTTTTCAAACAGCCAAACTGATAAAAATATAAAAATAACCGGGGCGATCGTGCAAATATCCACCCCGGCTCAGAATCAATTAATTTATTAATCAATTCCTATGAGGTAATTGTATTAATATT